>JAJNQE010000153.1 GCA_021154985.1 Hydrogenophaga sp. | reverse complement strand
TTTAGTCGTCGGGCTGCTCCAGATGCAACTGCGAGCGCTTCACGCGACCCGAAGCGGTCGAACGACTCGCTAAAGTGAAAGCCCAAGTACCCGCGCTAGCGACTGAACGGCCGCATAGGCTGGTTGGACGCTTGCAACGGTCTGGACGGCTGCCCCGACACCACCAAGACAGCGTAGCAACCTGCCCTTGTTCGGGTTTTCCTGTTCAAGCTCTGCGACCGCGCTGTCCACGTCGGCAATCAGGTCAACACGTTGGGCGGCCTCAACATCCTGAGCGCGTTCCAAAGCGTTGCGCAGCGCAGTGAGAGCTGCACGTAGCTCGGTCGAATCTCCACCGCCCCATTGCTGTTGAACGTTCGTCGTCGAGTTTGCGCCAGTCTGCAATGCAACAATCGTCCCACTGTTGTTGATGACCACAGGTGCTGTTGAGGAGGCCGATGGAGACTGTGGACGCTTCGCTGGTACGTTCCGCAGTTCCCACAGATAGCTACTTGGAAGGTTGCCCACGACCACCCGAGCAGACGCGTATGCGTGACTAAGGCCAGTTGCGTGGGCAGGGTCGACACCATAACGCTGCAAGTGCCGAACGTAACCGCCTTCCAGCCCTTGGTAGGCATCTGAGAGAGCGCGCTCACCCCAATCACGTAGTTGCGAATCAACGCCATCATTCAGCGGGCTGTCGAATGCCTGGTGAACGATCTTCAGTATCTCCCCGATTGCCCTCGCCCGGGCGGTCAGGCTATCGGCGTAGAGCGCGGCGAGTCTTGCGACGAAACCTGCGCCATCGGGCGAAATACCCCGAGCAAACTCGCCTCTCTCGAATGCCTTCTGCCTTTGTGTAAGGTCGCTCCACGCCTCTGCATTGGAAGCGGACAACAGATTATCAAAATATGTCTTGGCTTTTGGCGGTAGCACGTTCGACCCGTTGCGGTTGTTCTTGGACGCTTACATGGTGCCATAGGCCTCACGCTGGCTGCCAGCCTCACACATCGCGCTGGTCGACTGTTGCCCGTCCTCTCATTCGTAGCAGACAAGCGACTGCGCGTAGTTCGCATCGGCGGCAGATTCGCCAAGTGAGATGCCAAATAGGTGCCATTGAAGGGTCCGTTCGTGACCGCTGCGGTCAGTTGACGAAGTCCGCTCCAATTGCAATCGAGTACCTACGGGTCGCGGTATCGCATCCCGCCGCATTCCCTCACTCCGCCGTGATCTTGCGTTCCCGGATGATCGCGCCAAAGCGCTGCGAGTCATCCGCACCGCGCTTACCGAACTCGGCCGGTGTGAGCGCCAGGGCCTCACCACCCAGCGCGGTGATGCGGTCTTTCACGGCGGCTGTGGCCAGGATCTTGTTGATCTCGGTGTTCAGCTTGGTGATCACTTCCGGTGGCGTTCCGGCAGGCGCGTAGAAGCCAAACACCGAGTCGGCGTCAAAGCCCTTCAGGCCGGCTTCGTCGAGCGTGGGCACGTCGGGGAACAGTGGGGAGCGTTTCATGCTGCCCACGGCCAGCAGTTTGGTGCGGCCCGCGCGGGCGTGTGAGAGGCCGATGCCGGGGTCAAAGTAGTAGTCGATCTGGTTGCCCATGAGGTCGGTGAGCGCGGGGGCGGCGCCGCGGTAGGGAACGTGCACGGCAAACAGACCGGCCTGGCTCTTGAACATTTCGCCGGCCAGGTGCGGCGAGCTGCCGTTGCCGGCCGAGCCATACACCAGACGACCGGGGTTGGCCTTGATGAGTTTGATGAGGTCCTGCACGTTGTTGGCTTCCAGCGTGGGCTTGCCCATCAGGTACACCAGCACACGCGCGGCCGAGGCCACGGGCACCAGGTCTTTCGCGGGGTTAAAGGGCATGCGCGCATAGAGATGCGGATTCACCGACACCATGCCGCCCGAGCCCATGAGCAGCGTGTAGCCGTCGGCTGGTGATTTGGCCACCAAGTCGCCGGCGATGTTGCCGTTGGCACCGGCGCGGTTTTCCACCACCACGGGTTGGCCCAGCGCAGTGGCCAGCGGGGTGGACACGAGTCGCGCGATCTGGTCGGCAGCGCCGCCGGGCGGAAAACCCACCACCACCTTCACCGGTTTGTCGGGCCAGGCCTGCGCCAGCGCGGCGGGCATGGTGGCCAGGGTCAGGAGGCCCAGGGCTGCGGCGCCAGCCAGGTGCCAGCGGCGGGACGGGTTGGTGGGATTGCGGGTCATGTCTGTCTCCTTGTAGGTGTGGGTGCGAAACGGAAAACGGAAAAGCTCAGTGTGGCGCGATTGCCTTCACTTTCAATCGGGGGTTGTGCTGCCACCGGATCGGTTGCGCCTTCACCGGGCGCGCCGGCGCGCCGTGTTGCTGCAGGGCCAGGTCCAGAGCCTTGCCGGCTTCGTCGCTCAGTGCGGCGGTGCGGGCAGCGGCCACGGCGCGGCTGCGTTGAGCGGCGCTGGTGGGGTCGTTCAGCGCGGGCAGGGCGAGGTGGTCAATGATGTGCAGCAGGTTGTCTTTGCCGCGCTCGTTGGTGCTGCCATAGCCCTTGATGAGCCGGCCGCACAGCGCCACCTCGTGGCCCAGTTGCCAGTGGATCGAGCTGAGCTGCGCCACGGCAGACACCCAGCGGTCAATGAGCGCCTGCTCGGCCTGGAAGCGGCTGCCCAGGGGGCGCAGGCGCTTGGTGGCGGCCAGGCCGCGCAGGGCGAGCATGCCCAGCACCGAATGGGTGCCGATCTTCAAGGGGAGTGCCCACGGCGCCTTGCCGGCGGCCACGCGTTTGCGGTCCCAGGCGAGCACGCGCTGTGCCATGCCGGTTGGCAACATGGCAGCGAACTCGGGTGCGCCGGGTTTGAAGTGGTCGTACACGCGCAGCAGGTCGTCGTTGCCGGCCTTGGTCTCCGCGCGTACGCGGGCCTGGCGGCTGGCGCGGCTCTTGAGGTCGGCCACCAGCACGATGTCGTCGAACGCCATCCACAGCGCGACCCAGCGCGCCATCTCCACCGTGGTGCTCCAGCCGTAGCTGCCTTCGGGGTCGGTGCGCTTCTCGGCTTCGAGCACGCGTCGCAGCCGCGCGGCGTAGTGCGTGCCGTAATCAGCGTTCTGGTACTCGCACACCCGGGCATGGCCCAGCGCCATGAGCGGGTGCACTTCGATTGGGAATTCGCGCGCCAGCGCGGCGGGCAAGGCGGGAGCAGCGGGGGAGGGCTCGGGCGCGAGCACCTGCTCCACATAAGCAGCCTGAGCGCGCTGCGCCTGCACCGCGTCAAACGCGAGCGCGAAGCCGCGCAAGCTGGCCTTGGCGCTGGCACTGCCGCTGCCAATGACGGCTTCAAAGTCTTGCCGGGCGAACGGCAGCAGGCCGCTGCCTGCAATGGCGCCGAGCATCACCGCGCTCACCACCGTGCCGGCTTGTTTGGTGAGGGCGGCCATGTCAAGCACATGGCGTGCGCGGCTGTGGGTGTTGACCAGGTCGATCAGCTCGTTGGCGTCGCGCCGCCCATCGCCCATCACCATCTTCTCGCCGGTGGTGAGTGCCCGGGCCGACGAGGTGATCACCAGGGTGTGCGATTCGGACGACAGGCCGTTGGTGATCTGGCGGCCGGTTTCCAGCAGTTCCGAGGACACCAGCGCGTCGAGCCGGCCGGGCAGCGGGTTCAGGCCGAACACCGGGCGTTTGCCGCCCAGCTCGCTCATGGGCACCGGGAACACCTCCATGTAGTAGGTGGTGGCCCCCGTGCGCTGCGCCACGCCGGGGATGGAGGTGGCCTGGGCTGCGTAGCCTGCGTGGCGTGCGGTCTCCACCAGCCAGTCGGTGAGGATGCCGCCGCCTTCGCCGCCCAGGGCACAGAGCAGCAGGGAAATGGGTTGTTGGTTGTTGGTCATGGGGACTCCCGCCGGGCCGCCCCAAGGGAGGACCGCGCCCCCTCGGGGGGCAGCGAATACACGAAGTGATGAGCGTGGGGGTTCATGGTCAAGCCGGTTGGAGCATGCGGACAAAAGTCGAACGCAGCGAATGGATCAAACGCTCGTGCCACTTGGGGTTCTGCACCACCTCGGCGCGATAGAACGAGGGGCACAGCGTGGCTGCGTGGGCGTTGGCGCCGCACAGGCCGCAGCCCACGCAGCCGTCGATGACGGTGGCCACCGGGTCGACCTTGAGCGGATCGGGGTTGTCTTTCAGCGTGAGCGTGGGGCAGCCCGAGAGGCGGATGCAGGCGTGGTCGCCGTTGCACACGTCTTCGTCCACACCGTATTTCACCCGCACCACGCGTTCGCCTTTTTTGAGCAGCTTGGCGATCCAGGGTTTGATGCGACGCTGGCGCTCCAGCTGGCATTCGCCTTCGGCCACGATGACCTTGAGGCCCTGGAAGTCGGTGCCGAACGCTTCGGTGAGGGTGGCGCGCATGGTGTCCACCTCGTAGGTGTTCACGGTGCGCATCCACTTCACGCCCAGGCCCTTCAGCGTGCTCTCGATGGTCTGGTCGGTGTGGGCCAGGCTCTGTGCCTTGTCGTTGGCGGCGTCCTTGGCGGCGTCGCCGGGGGTGGAGATGATGTCCTGCGTGCCGGTGGCCGAGGTGTAGCCGTTCTTGAAGATCAGCAGCACCGCGTCGTCGCCGTTGAAGAGCGCGCTCTGCACGCCGGTGAGCAGGCCGTTGTGCCAGAAGCCGCCATCGCCCATGACCGACAACACGCGCCGCTTCATCACAGGTGAAACACCCGCGCGGCTGGCCAGGCTCATACCGTAGCCCAGGATGGAGTGGCCGAACGAAAACGGCTCGAAGGTGGCCAGCGCGTGGCAACCGATGTCGCCCGCAATGTGCACCGGCCCGGTGTCTTGCTGCGCCAGTTTGAGGGCCGAGAACACCGGCCGCTCCGGGCAGCCGATGCACATGCCCGGTGGGCGCGCGGGCAACGGCGCCGAGAGCTGCGCCACCGAGGCGGCGCGCCGCGTCTGGTTGCCCTGCAGCCAGCTGCGTGCGGTCTCGGTGATGGCCTGGGTGGCCGGGTCTTGCAGGTAGCGGCCGACGAACTTGGCCAGGCCGTTGGCCATCACCTCGGCGGTGTACTCACCCGCGTTGGGCAGCATGTCCTTGCCGTGCAGCGGGGTCTGGATGTCGAGCCGGCGCAGCAACGTGGCGAGCTCCTGTTCGATGTACTCGGGCTGGCCTTCTTCGAGCAGCAGCACCGCGCGCTTGCCCAGACAGAAGTTGGTGAGCTGCTCGGGCACCAGCGGGCAGGTGACGTTGAGCACCAGCATGGGAATGGCGGTCTGGCCGAATGCATCGGCCAGACCGAACTGCTGCAGCGCGCGGATGAGGGTGTTGTACAGACCGCCCTGCACGATGAGGCCCAGGTCCTTGTGCTCGCCGTCAAAGAACTCGTTGAGGTCGTTCTCGACGATGTAGCGCCGCGCGGCCGGAATGCGCTCGTCGCCCTTGAGCTTCTCGTGGCGGAAGGTCACCGGCGGGTGGGCCAGGCGGTTGTAGTCGAAGCTGGCGGGCTCGTCGATCAGGGTGTGTTTGGACAGCGCGGGTTTCACGTTGTCCTTGGTGGTGAAGCTGCCGCGCACGTGGCAGGCGCGGATGCGCAGTTCCATGAGTGCGGGCATGTTCGACGCTTCCGACAACCGGAAACCCTGCTCGACCATGTGCACCATGCGCCCCAGATCGGGCCGCGGATCAAGCAGCACCATGCTCGACTTGAGCGCGTAGGCGTGGGTGCGCTCCTGGATCACGCTGGCGCCTTCGCCGTAGTCCTCGCCCACCACCACCAGCACACCGCCGGTGACGCCGGGTGAGGCGAGGTTGGAGAGCGCATCGGCCGCCACGTTGGTGCCGACGATGGACTTCCACGTGACCGCACCGCGTAGCGGGTAGTGGATGGATGCACCCAGCATGGCGGCGGCCGAGGCTTCATTGGAGCAGGCCTCCACGTGCACACCGAGCTCGTCCATGTAGGGCTTGGCCTGCACCATCACGTCAAGCAGGTGCGACACCGGCGCACCCTGGTAGCCGCCCACGTAGGCCACGCCCGATTGCAGCAGGGCCTTGGTGATGGCGAGGATGCCTTCGCCGTGAAAGGTCTGACCGTCACCGAGTCGCAGGGACTCGATTTCCTGAGTGAATGAAACTTCCAAGGTGCTTGTCTCCAGCGGGTCGCCATCGTGGGTGTCGTGTGGGGCTTGCGACCCAACCTTTGAGTATCGGCACGGGGCGTTCATCGATCAATACAATGAATCCACTAAGCGACATGAACGCCATGCATATCAAAGACCTGGATTTGAATCTGCTGCGCCTCTTCAATGAGGTGTACCGCGCCGGCAGCGTGAGCCGCGCCGCCGAGCACCTGGGTCTGACCCAGCCTGCGGTGAGCCATGGCCTCACGCGGCTGCGCCTGCTGGTGAAAGACCCGCTGTTCGTGCGTGCGCCCGGGGGCGTGAAGCCCACGCCGAAAGCGGTGGCGCTGGCCGAAGCGGTGCAGGGCGCGCTGGCCACACTGGCCACTGCCCTGAGCGAATCGAGTGGCTTCGATCCGGCCAGTTCGCGCCGCCTGTTCCGCCTGCACATGAGCGACATCGGCGAAAGCCGTTTCTTGCCGGAGCTGATGGCCCGCCTGCAACACGAGGCGCCTGGCGTGCGCGTGGCCACGCGCCCGGTGCCCCACGGCGGCCTCACCGACGCGCTGGACAGCGGCGTGATCGACTTTGCCTTCGGCTTTCTGCCGCAGGTGAAAGACACGCAGCGCACCGAGCTGCTGCAAGACCGCTACGTGGTGCTCATGCGCAGCGGCCACCCGATGCACGCGGCGCTCTCGCGTCTGCGCGGACCGGCCTTGCTCAAGGCCCTGCACCAGCTCGACTTCGTGGCGGTGCGCACCCACAGCGACACCTTGCGCATCCTCGCGCAGACCGGTTTGCAGGAGCGCCTGCGCCTGACCACCGAACACTTCATGGTGCTGCCCTCCATCGTGCAGGCCACCGACCTGTGCGTGGTGATGCCGGGCAACATTGCCCAGGGTTTCGTGGCAACGGGCGGCTGTGTGGTGGTGCAGCCGCCATTTGTAGAGCGGGGATTCACCGTGTCGCTGCACTGGAGCCACCGCTTTGAAGGCGACCCGGACAACCGCTGGTTTCGCGAACAGGTGGTGGCGCTGTTTGCGGAGCGTTGATCCTGCTTGACGATTCAGGCCGCGTTGTCCAGCAGGCCGTCGGGGTTGGGCGGCTTGTAGCCGGCGGGCAATGAAACGCCACCCGGCGTGGCGGCTGCCCCCGTGTGTTCGCCCAAGCGCGAGTGTTGAGCGGTGGTGCGGTAACGCTCGCGCAGCGCGTGGGTGCGTTCGCCCAGCGCCGCGTGGTCGGCGATGCGCACGTTGTAGCGTTGCAGCACCTGGTGGGCCGATTCGATCAGTTTGGCGTTGAGCGTGCGTTCGCCGTCGTCCAGCAGTTTCACCACCGTGCCTTGCGGATCGCCCTTGATGCTCAGCGTCATGGCCTGCTCGGTCATCTTCAGGATCTGGCCGTGTGCGTTGCGCACGCGCTCCGCAAAACCTTGCCCGCCCGACGCAGCGCAGGCCATCAGCTCGCTCATGGCCTTGCTGGTGCAAAAGCGCAAGGCCAGCGTGTCCACCGCACTTTCAGATTCGTTGAGCGGGATCGATCGCATCTGCAGCCGGCTCATGAGGGCGAGCAGGTTGCAGGCGGTCTCGAAGTCGAAGTCGGGGTTCAGCGCGTCGTTGGCCAGTCGGCGCACGTCGTCGAGTGCGCGTGCGGTGTTGTTGTGTTGCAGGGCGAGCAGGCTCTCGGCCATGGCCAGCAGGCGGTGGGGCCGGGCGGGCGTGTGGCTGCGGTCGCGCAGGCGGGTGAGCTGGTCCACCGTGCGGGCCAGGCCTTTTTGGTCGTTGTTGTCCAGCCGCGCAAAGGCCAGCAGCAGCAGGGCCTGGGCGTCGAACATCTTGGAATCCAGCCCCAGGCGCGTGGCGCGGTCGAGCAGCTCCACGCCTTCGCTTTTCTCGCCGGTGTAGTAGGCCAGCATGCCGTGTTTGAGCAGGCGGCTGATCGAGGACGGCGTGAGTTTGGTCGCCATCTGGTAGGTGGTCAGCGCGCTCTCGAAGTTGCCCAACTCGAACTGCGCGCGGCCCATCACATCGTAGGCGTCGGCGTAGGTGTTGTCGTCCTGGATCAGGCTCTCCAGCGTGGTCACGGCCTTGGCGGGTTGGCCGCCTTCAAGCTGCGCACGCGCCACGCCCAGGCGCGCCCACGGCAGGGTCTTGGCGGCGATCACGGCCTCGTAGAGTTTTTGCGCGTCGCTTACCTCGCCGTTGCGCAGCAAGAGCTCGGCACCGATGCGCGCGGCGTACAGCCAGTAGGTGCCGCGCGTCTCGAACCGCTCCAGGCACAGCATGGCGGCCTGGTCGAACTGCTCGGCGTCGATGGCCGAGAAGATGCCTTCCAGCGCTTTCTTGCGCTCGCGCGCGAGCATGATGCGTTCGAACAGGCGCGCACCGGTGTGGGGCTTGAGCAGGTAGGCGTCGAGTGCAGACTCGGCCGCTTCGGCCACCTTGGCATAAGACGCTTCGGCGGTGACCATGATGAACACCGTGTAGAAGGGCAGCAGCTGGTTGCGCCGCAGGTCATCCAGCAGGTCCTGGCCCGACATCGAGTCGCGCTCGAAATGCTGTTCGCAGATCACCACGTCGTAGCGGTTCACCTCCAGCTTGCGCCGTGCGTCCACCAGGCGCGAACACTGCGACACCGTGCCCACACCGAGCTCGCGCAGCTGCGACACGATGATCGAGCGCGACTGCAGATTGCCCTCGATGACGAGGGCGTGGGCATCTTGCAGGTGGTTGGCGGCAGCGGGCATGGGTTGGTTCGGGGCGTGCGGAACGCAGGCCCGTCAATGGCTTCCCCATTCTGCGCACACCTCCCGGCGGGTGGTGCGCCGATCAGCGGGCACTTTTCAGCCCAATTCCTCTCCCGTCACACCTTCCAGATGCGCGGCGGTGTGTTGTCCAGGCCCCAGGCTTCGGTGCGCAGCGTGGCCCACACCCGCTGAAACAGCGCCATGAGCGGCTCCACCAGAGGCGCCACCGCGCGCACCGCCAGCATGCGTGGGTTGGGGCAGGTGGCGCCCACCTGCACGCTGTGTTCACCGCCGAGCGTCGCGCGCACGGTCTCCAGCAGATGTTCGCGGCGCTCGCGCGTGATGGCGGTGCCGCAGGCCAGCCAGAGCGTTCCCATGCATTTGTGACCGCCCAGGCCCAGGGGCGATTCGAGCAGGCGGGTGTCGGCGGCATCGATGCGCGAGCGCTCCAGCCACAGGCCGGGCATTTCCAGGTGCTGTGTGAGACTGCCTCGGTCGAAAGCCTGGCCGGCACTGGGCAGGCCGAGCGCGTACACGTCCCAGCCGATCATCTCGGCCCCGTCGGCCAGCGTGGCGGTGAGGTGATTGATGGCCAGGCAGCCGGGGTAGGCGATGGCTTCCAGCGGCAACCACTCAAGCCGCGCGCCTTCGTCGAGCGTGAGGGTGACTCGCTGTTCGGTGGCGGGGCCGTCGGATCTGTAAAAGCGCGTGGCGCCGGGTGTGGCCAGCAGTCCGTGGGACTGCGCTGCCGCATGCACGTTGACCTCCAGCACGTCACCACCCACCAATCCACCGGGTGGGTGGACGATGACGTTGTGGCAGATGCCGTCACCTTCGGGATAGAGGCTCTTGAGGATGCGCAGCGGGCCGGTGTGGCGGTGCTGCAGCACGGTGCGTTGGTCGTCGCGGCGGTAGTGGAGATCGAGTTGGGCGTGCCAGGGCATGGCTTGAGTTTAGGGGCTGGGTTGGTGAATTCTTTGCCTGCACCTTGGCGGTCTCGTGAGCGCACGGCGCTCTGCTCCGCGAATGTCCCCCGAGGCCTTCGGCCTCTCCTCCTTGATTTCGCTGCGCAGAGCGCCATGCGCTCACGAGCCTGATGCAGCGTTTGCGTGCGATCTGACGAGTGCAACAAGGTCATCGGCGGCCATGGGGCACGGCGCAGCGAAATAAAGGAGGAAGGGCCGAAGGCCCTGGGGGACATTCGCGGAGCTGTGCCCCGTGGTCGCCGATGACCGGACCAGCCAGAGAAGAACTACTTCCAGAAACCGAGATGAGGTTCACTAGCCTCCTCGATCAACACCGGCCCGATGCATTCGATGGGATGCGGTGACGCGTTGAACACATCGCGACACGACAACTCCGCGTCCCGCTGCGCCGCCACTTCGCCGCGAAGCACCCGCAGGCGCACCGCGTCGATGCCGAACACCACGCGCCCGATGTTGCTCCAGAAGATTGCGCCCGCGCACATCACACACGGCTCGGCCGACGAATAGATCGTGGCGCGCGAAAGCGTCTCGCGGTCCACCAGCGGGCTCACCTGGCGAACCGCGTTCGTCTCGGCGTGACCCGTGCAGTCGCCGGTCTCGCTCGTGTTGCACCAGGCCTCGGCCAGCACACGGCCGTCGTCGGCCACCACCACCGCGCCAAACGGCCGGTTGCCGCGCTCCCGGCCCACGCGCGACCAGGCAATCGCTTGGCGCATGTACAGGCCGTCGCGTTCGTTGATGGGGGTTTCGGCTTGCATCAGGCTTTGACCGTGCGTTGGCTGGCCGCTGGCAGCATGGCGCGGTTGAACACGCCTTCCACGCTGGGGCGCGATTTCAGTGCGAAGACGTTGACCACCTCGTCCACCTGCTCTTCGAGCGTGCGCTTGAGCACATCGCCCAAGCCGTGGCCTTTGGTGTCGGCGGCGGCAATGTATTGCTGCGTGATGCGCCAGCGCTCCAGTTCCACCGCTTCGTTGAGGATGGGCTCGCGCACTTTGGTGGCGGCGATGGCGGCGGCCGGGTCGGCCATGCTCTCCAGGATCGCGCGGTTGGTCGCGCGCAGAAAGCCGGCCACGGCGGCGGGGTTCTGTGTGGTCATGGCGTTGCTCGCCAGGATCGCGTTGCCATACAGGTTCACGCCCGCCTGCTGGTACTGCAGGATGGACAGATCGTCGAGCTTCATGCGCGCAAACAGCGAGACGGCCGAGTCGTGGAAGTAGGTGGCGCCGTCCACATCGCCGCGCACCACCACGTTGTCGCGCGAGGCGAAGTCGGTGGTGGCCCACTGGAAGTAGTCGTCTTTCACGCGCAGCTTGCGCGCCACCATGGGCCAGGCGCGGCGGGTGGACTCCACGGCAGCGGCGGCAATCTTCTTGCCCTCCAGGCTGCGGAAATCGGTGGTGATGCCACGGTCCTTGCGACCGATGATCGCGAACGGTGCGCGGTTGTAGTACTGGTAGACGGCCTGCACCAAAGGCGTGCCGGTCTGGCTGGCCTGGAACTCGATCAGCGAGCTGATGTCGCCCAGACCCATCTGGTAAACGCCGCTGGCGATGCGCGTGATGGAGGCCACCGAACCGGCGCCCACGTCGATGCTCACGTCCAGGCCTTCGTCCTTGTAGTAGCCGCGCTGCTGCGCCAGAAAAAAGGGCGAGGTCTGGCCGGTGATGCGGAAGTCGAGCGTGAACTTGATGGGGGTGAGTTTGGGAGCCGACTGGCTCCACACACTGGGCGCGCCCAGCGAAGCGAGGGCAGCAGAAGAGGCGATGAAGAGGCGGCGTTGCATGGTGGTGCTCCGGAGAAAAGGCTTGTTGCAACCCCTGTGAACCGCTTGGCCACAGGGGACGTACAAGAGCAATTTCCGGGCGGGTGACCCGGCACCCGCTGAACGCTTCTACTCTGCGGTGTGCTCGCATGCACGAGGCATGCCAGCGGTGATTCGTCAAAACGGTGCACGCGCCGTGGCCTGTGTTTTGCTAGCATCCAAGGCCAGAGTAGAAGCGTTCAGCACCGCGCCAAGCGGAGCAGGAAATTGCTCTTGAGAGTCCTCAAGCCATTTCTTTCAGGAGCGCTTCCATGCTGGTCACCCAACAGCCCGTTTTCCGCCGTTACTGGCACGCCGTCATGCCACTCACGATGCTGGCCGACGGTCCCAAGCCCTTCACCCTGCTTGGTGAAAACATCGTTCTCTTTCTCGACGAACACGGCGAGCCCGCCGCGCTGAAAGACCGCTGCTGCCACCGCACTGCCAGGCTCAGCAAAGGCTGGTGCAAGGACGGCAACATCCAGTGCGGCTACCACGGCTGGGTCTACAACCGCAGCGGGCGCGTGATCATGATTCCGCAGTACCCGGCAGACCGGGAGATTCCCAAGGACTACGGCACCACGGCCTACCACTGCACGGCACGCTACGGTTATGCGTGGGTGGCCCTCGAAGACCCGGTGGCCGGGATTCCGGAGATCCCCGAGTTCGAGGCTGAGGGCTGGCGCACCATCTTCCAGTTTTACGAGACGTGGAACACGAGCCCGGTGCGCGCGCTGGAAAACTCCTTTGACAACTCGCACTTCAGCTTTGTGCACCGCGCCACGTTTGGTGTGGCTGCGTCGCCGGCACCGAGCAAGTACGAGCTGGTGGAAAACGACGCGGGTTTTTACGCCGAGACGGTGATCGATGCGGCGAACCCGGAGCGCTTCCAGCGCATCAGCGGTGTGAAGGATGCGATTACGCAGCGGCACATGCGCAATGCCTACTACCAACCGTTTTCACGCCGGCTCGACATTGAATACCCGAGCGGTATTCGCCACATCATCATCAATGCCTTCACCCCCATCGACGATGGCCGCCTGCAGTTGTGCCAATGGCTGTTCCGCAACGACACTGAAGAAGATTGCCCGGCGAAGATGCTGATCGATTTCGACGACGAGATCACGCGGGAAGACAAGGACATCCTGGAATCGACCGATCCTGATGCGGTGGTGGATCTGAGGCGTCGGGGTGTGGAGTATTCGATGGACTCGGATCGGCCGGGGATCCTGATTCGTCGGAAGTTGATGGCTCTTTTGTCTGCGGCTGGGGAGGCGGAGGTGCATCGCTGAGGTTTCAGGCCTGGACCTCGCGGGCTCGTGAGCGCATGGCGCTCTGCTCCGCGAATGTCCCCCGAGGCCTTCGGCCTCTCCTCCTTTATTTCGCTGCGCCGTGCCCCATGGCCGCCGATGACCTCGTTGGCACTCGATCGATGAGAAAGCCAACTTCACCTCAGGCTCGTG
>JAJNQE010000151.1 GCA_021154985.1 Hydrogenophaga sp. | reverse complement strand
AGGGCTCCGAAACGCTTCAGGTGATGGTCGACGTTGCCAAACATCGTGTCGATCATCGTCAGGCGCTTGAAGTAGTGGCCGATGCTGAGCTCTTCCGTCATGCCCATGCCGCCGTGCAGCTGCACCGCCTGCTGGCCCACGAAACGCATCGACGTGCCCAACTGAACCTTGGCGCGCGCCATGGCTGCGCGGCGCTCGGGCGCCGGTGCGTTGAGCTTGAGGCTGGCGTAGTAGCTCATGGAGCGCGCCAGTTCCAGCTGCATCTTCATGTCCGCGACACGGTGGCGCAGCGCCTGGAAGCTGGCGATGGCCACGCCGAACTGCTTGCGCGTGTTCATGTACTCGACCGTGATGGCCAGGGTCTTGTCCATCACGCCCACCGCTTCGGCGCAGGTGGCGGCAATGCCGATGTCCACCCCGTGTTCGAGGGCGGTCAGACCTTCGCTGGTGATCAGCTGGGCGGGTGCGTCTTTCAGCGACAGGTCACCCGCGCGGCCTCCGTCCTGCGTGTGGTGGCCGCGGGTGCTCACGCCCGAAGCGGTGCGCTCCACCAGGAACAGGCCCAGTTTGCCGGCGGCCATGGCGGGCACCACAAAGGCGTCGGCCTGGTCGGCGGCGGACACCACGTTTTTGGTGCCGGACAGGGTCCAGCCGCTGCCGGCCTGCGTGGCGGTGGTGGCGCACACGTCGAGCTGGTAGCGGGCCTTGCGCTCCTGGTGCGCGAGCACCACCAGCGCTTCGCCCGAGGCCATGCGCGGCAGCCACGCGGCCTTGAGGTCGGCCGGCGCGTAGCCGCCGAGCACACCCGAGGTGATGAGGGTCTGGGCAAGCGGTTCGAGCACGATGCCGCGCCCTAGCTCTTCCATCACCACCATGCCCTCGATGGGGCCCATGCCCATGCCCCCGTCGTCCTCGCTCACGTAGAGGCCGGCCAGGCCGAGCTCTGCGAGTTCGTTGTAGGCCGCGCGGTCAAAGCCGCCCGCTGCCACGATGGCGGTGTGCCGGTCGAAGGTGTAGGCCTTCTCCACCCACTTTTGAACGGCTTCGCGCAACGCGCTCTGGTCATCAGAAAAATCGAAATCCATGAGTGTCTCCTCAGCCCAAAACGGTTTGCGCAACGATGTTGCGTTGCACTTCATTGCTGCCACCGTAGATGGTGGTCTTGCGCATGTTGAAGTAGGTCGATGCGAGCGGCGCGTTGGCGTTGACGCCGCCGGGGAAGTCGCCTTGCCAGCCGGCTTCCATGGCTTCTTCGATGAAGGGCAGGCTGTAGGGGCCGGCGGCCAGCATCATGAGTTCGCTGTAGCGCTGCTGGATCTCGCTGCCCTTGATCTTGAGCAGGCCAGCAATGTCGAGCGAGTTCTTGCCCGACTTCTCGGCCGAGAGCACGCGCAGCACCATCATCTCCAGCGCCACCACGTCGACTTCGAGCAGGGCGATCTGGTCGCGGAAGCGCAGGTCGTCCCACACGCCTTCCGCCTTGGCGATGCGCTTGAGGCGCTCCAGCTCGCGCTTGGCGCGGTTCACGTCGGCGATGTTGGTGCGCTCGTGGCTCAGCAGGTGCTTGGCGTAGGTCCAGCCCTTGTTCTCTTCGCCGATCAGGTTCTCGGCCGGCACTTCGACGTTGTCGAACCAGACCTCGTTGACCTCGCACTCGCCGTCGAGCAGTTTGATGGGTCGCACCGACACGCCGGGCGACTTCATGTCGATCAGCAGGAAGGAGATGCCGGTCTGCGGCTTGCCCTCGTTGCTGGTGCGCACCAGGCAGAAGATCCACTCGCCGTACTGGCCCAGCGTGGTCCAGGTTTTCTGGCCGTTGACGATGTATTTGTCGCCCTGGCGCTCGGCGCGGCATTTCACTGAAGCGAGGTCGGAGCCGGAGCCCGGTTCGCTGTAGCCCTGGCTCCACCACACCTCGCCGCTGGCGATGCCGGGCAAAAAGCGCTCTTGCTGCGCCTTGTTGCCGAACGCCATGATCACGGGCGCCACCATCACCGGGCCAAAGGGCACGACGCGGGGCGCGCCGGCCAGGGCGCACTCTTCTTCAAACAGGTGCTTCTGCACCGCGTTCCAGCCCGGGCCGCCGAACTCTTTGGGCCAGCCCCAGCCGAGCCAGCCCTTTTTGCCGAGGATCTTGGCCCAGCGCTGCATGTCGTCGCGCGAGAGGCGCAGCGCGTTGTGGACCTTGTGGGCGATGTCGGCGGGCAGGTTGGCCTTGACCCAGCCGCGGATCTCCTCGCGAAACGCCTGCTCTTCGGGCGTGAATGCCAAATCCATGGGGTGTCTCCTGGTGGCCGCCACGGAAATGTGCCGGCAGATTGAACAACGCCGGGCAGTTTGGCACGACCGTTCGTTTTACGGCTGTCCGGGCTGCGACAAGCCGAGTTGAATGCTGAGATTCTGCAGCTGGTCCTGCAGCGCGGCCACGGTGTTTTCCAGCGTGGCCACCCGGCGGGTGAGGTTGATCAGTTCGTCTTCGGTGGCCGCGCTGGGGCCTGGCTGCGGGCTGTGCGACAGCAGCGAAGCGTCCACCGGGCCGCAGAGCAGGTGGGCCCAGCGCTGCTCGCGAGCGCCCGGTGCGCGTGGCAGCTTCACCACCAGCGCACCGCCCTTGTCTTCGCTGCGGTCCTGAAGCTCTTCCAGGAAGGCGTCGACCGAGGCAATGTCGAGGAACTTGTACCAGCGCTCGGTGTTCAGCCGCAGTTCACCAGCGGTCTGCGGCCCGCGCAGCATCAGCATGCCCAGCAGCACGGCCGACTGTTCGGGCACCGCCACGGCGCGCATGAAGTTGTGCTCGTAGCGCGTTACGCGGCTGCCGCTGCTCTCCAGCACCAGGTGCACAGCGCGCAGGTTGTCCAGCGCTTCGAGCACGGTGGCCTCGGCCAGGTTCATCACCGGCTCGCGGCTGGACTTCTGGTTGCAGCCGGTCACCAGCGTGTTGAGCGTGAGCGGGTAACTGTCGGGCACGGTGCGTGCTTTTTCCATGAGTGTGCCGAGCACGCGCGCCTCGGTCAGTGACAGCGGGCGCTGGGTGAAATCGAGGCCGCGCGGGCGGCTGCTGGAAGGGGTTTGCAGGTCTGAGGTCATTACACTTCCCGGCCATGTCTGGCGTGAACAAAAACATCGTGATTCTGATCTCCGGGAGCGGCTCCAACATGGCCGCCATCGTGGAGAGCTCCGTCAAGCAGGGCTGGCAAGCCCGGTTCAATGCCCGTGTGTCGGCGGTGATCAGCAACAAGGCCGGCGCCCAGGGCCTGGCCTGGGCCGAAGAGCAGGGCATCGCCACCCGCGCGCTGGCCCACACCCGGTTCGCCAGCCGCGAGGCTTTCGACGCTGCGCTGATGACCGAGATCGACCGCTTCGAGCCCGTGCTGGTGGTGCTCGCCGGCTTCATGCGCATCCTCACGCCGGGTTTTGTGCAGCACTACGAAGGCAGGCTGGTCAACATCCACCCGAGCCTGCTGCCGGCGTTCACCGGCCTGAACGCGCACCAGCGCGCCATCGACATGGGTTGCCGCTTCGCAGGCGCTACCGTGCACCGCGTGACCAGCGAACTGGATCACGGCGACATCCTCGACCAGGCGGTGGTGCCGGTGTTGCCGGACGACACCGCCGAGACGCTGGCGGCTCGGGTGTTGACGCAGGAGCACGTCATCTACCCACGGGCCGTGGAGCGGCTGCTCGCCGCCGGCTGATCAGACGCCTTTGGCGAACACCAGGCCCGCGTGCTCGCGCATAGCGTGGAACTTGATCTTCGGCCAGTTGGCCTCCACCGCACGCAGCGTGGCCGCGTGGTCCACCAGCAGCGTGGGGGCGTCCACCGCGTCCAGCGCCACGCGGTGGCTGTTGGCGTCGATGAACTTTTTCAGTTCGATCTCGCCGCCGTCTTCGGGCGCGCAGGTCACCCAGCGCGCCACCTGGTAGGGGCTGTTCATGATGCGAGCCTTCACGCCGTATTCGTGCTCCAGCCGGTGCGCCACCACTTCAAATTGCAGTTGGCCCACAGCGCCCAGCAGCATGACCGACCCGGCGATGGGGCGAAACACCTGGATCGCACCCTCTTCGCCGAGCTGCGTGAGGCCTGAGCGCAACTGCTTGCTGCGCAGCGGATCGGCCACTTCCACGCTGCGGATGATCTCCGGCGCAAAGAAGGGCAAGCCGGTGAACTGCAGGCTCTCGCCTTCGGTGAGCGTGTCACCCAGCTGCAGCACGCCATGGTTCGGGATGCCGATGATGTCGCCGGCAAAGGCTTCGTCGAGCAGCTCGCGCCGCTGCGAGAGAAAACTCACCACGGTGTTGGGCCGCAGGTCTTTGCCCGAACGCACCACCTTGAGCTTCATGCCGCGCTCGAAGTGACCGCTGGCCACCCGCACAAACGCAATGCGGTCGCGGTGTGCCGGGTCCATGTTGGCCTGGATCTTGAACACCACACCGGTGAACTTGGCCTCATCGGGGTGCACCGTGCGTTGCAGCGCCGGCCGGTCGCCGGGCGGCGGGGCCAGGTCCACCAAGGCGTCGAGCACCTCGCGCACGCCGAAGTTGTTGACGGCCGAGCCGAACAGCATGGGTGTCTGGCGTCCGGCCAGAAACTCGGCTTCGTCGAAGGCGGGCGAAGCGCCGGCCACCAGCTCCAGTTCGTCGCGCGCCTGCTCGAACTCCGAGCCAAAGCGCTTCACGCTCTCGGGGTTGTTCAGGCCGGCGAGCACATCCTCGTCGCCGCCACGGCGGTCTTCACCGGCCGCGAACACGCGCATCTGGTCGGTGCGACGGTCGAACACGCCACGGAAGGTCTTGCCCATGCCCACCGGCCAGGTGAAGGGCACCACCGTCATGCCCAGCTCGCGCTCCAGCTCGTCCATCAGGTCCAGCGGCGCCTGCACTTCGCGGTCCATCTTGTTCACAAAGGTCAGGATGGGTGTGTTGCGTGCGCGGCAGACCTGCAGCAGGCGCCGCGTCTGCGGCTCCACGCCGTTGCCCGCGTCGATCACCATCAGCGCGGCGTCCACGGCGGTCAGCACGCGGTAGGTGTCTTCACTGAAATCCTGGTGGCCCGGGGTATCCAGCAGGTTGATCACGCAGTCGCGGTACTCCATCTGCATCACCGACGAGGCCACCGAGATGCCCCGCTGCTTCTCGATCTCCATCCAGTCGCTGGTGGCGTGGCGCGCAGCCTTGCGTGCTTTCACACTGCCGGCGATGTTGATCGCGCCGGAGAACAGCAACAGCTTTTCGGTGAGGGTGGTTTTGCCCGCGTCGGGGTGGGAGATGATGGCGAAGGTGCGCCGGCGGCGCACCTGTTGGGAAAGTTCGGACATAGCCTTTCATTATCCCCGGCACAGCAACCATTGCCGGAGTGCGTGCCCCATTGCAGAGATGCCGCGGATCCGGCTCCGCCGGTCCTAGGCATCGTCCCCCTCCGGGGGGAAGCCGCATCAGCGGCGCAGGGGGGGACAATACAGCCCATGCACCCCAAAGCCCTCCTGGACGAATGCGCCACCCTGATCGAACAGGTCTTCAAGTTCGAGCACCCCGCCGACGCCGTTGTCGCCCGCCATTTCCGCGAGAACCGTTCGCTCGGCTCGCGCGAGCGCGCCACGCTCTCCGACACGGTCTACAAGATCTTGCGCGAGCGCCTCAAGCTCGAATGGCTTGCCCGCTCGGGCAGCGGCTCCAAATGGCGCCGGCTGGCCATCCTGGCGTTTCCCGGCGATCGCGACTTCATCAAGAGCGCACTGACGGAGCCTGAAAAAACCTGGCTGGACCACTGCGACGCCGTGTCCGACGCCGATCTGATGGCGCCGCACCGCCACAACCTGCCCGAATGGCTGGCCACGGCCTTGCGCGAGCAAGTGGGGAACGAGTTCGACGCCCTCGTGGCGAGCCTCAACCAGCCCGCGTCGCTCGACCTGCGCGTCAATGTGCTCAAGGCCAAAAGAGAGTCTGTGCTCGCTTCTTTGCAGAAAGCCGGTTTGTCTGGCGAGGCCACGCCTTACTCGCCACTCGGCATCCGCCTGCAGGGCAAGCCCTCGCTGGCCAAACTGCCTGCGTTCACGGCGGGCGAGGTCGAGGTGCAGGACGAGGGATCGCAGCTGCTGGCCTTGCTGCTGGACGCCAAGCGCGGCGAGATGGTGGTCGATTTTTGCGCCGGGGCCGGGGGCAAGACCCTGGCCAGTGGCGCTGCCATGCGCAACAGTGGGCGACTTTATGCCTTTGACACGTCGGGCCACCGGCTCGATGCGCTCAAACCGCGCCTGGCGCGCAGCGGTCTGTCGAACGTGCACCCGGTGGCCATCGCCCACGAGCGCGACGACCGCATCAAGCGCCTGGCCGGCAAGATCGACCGCGTGCTGGTCGACGCGCCGTGCTCCGGGCTGGGCACGTTGCGCCGCAGTCCCGACCTGAAATGGCGCCAGAACCCGCAGACCGTGGCGGCGCAGGCCGAGCTGCAGTTGGCCATCTTGAACAGCGCGGCCCGCCTGCTCAAGCCGGGTGGGCGTTTGGTCTATGCCACCTGCAGCCTGCTGAAAGAAGAAAACGAGGCCGTCTGCGCAGCGTTTGAAGCCGCGCACACCGACTTTGAGGTGCTTCCGGTGTCTGCCTTGCTGGCCACTCTGCACGTCAACCACGGCACTTCGCTGTGCCAGGGCGAGCAGGGGCGCTGGCTGCGTCTGTGGCCGCATCGGCATGCTACAGACGGCTTCTTTGCCGCCGTCTGGCGGAAAAAGCCTTGAAAAGCCGTCAATTCTCTTGATCTGAAGCAATGGATCCCGCTTTTGGGGTCGGATGCGGGTTGGTGTTTTGGACCCCCGCCCTTAAAATCGCAGCTCTCTTTGCTCCGGGCGCTCTGGAGCCCACTCGGTATCCACCCGCCGCCTTGGGCGGTCTATTGGGAAATCAATGTCCTCTTCCGACTTCGGTATCTTCTCCGCCATCTGGGACGGTCTCATCCAGTTCCTCGCGCACGGCTTGACCGGCGCCACCTGGTGGCAGGCCCTGATCGTGGCCCTGGTGTTCACGCACATCACCATCGCCAGCGTCACCATTTATCTGCATCGCCACCAAGCCCACCGCTCGCTGGACCTGCACCCGATCGCATCGCACTTTTTCCGCTTCTGGCTCTGGATGACCACCGGCATGGTCACCAAGGAATGGACCGCCATCCACCGCAAGCACCACGCCAAGTGCGAGCACGAGGGTGACCCGCACAGCCCGGTGGTGTTCGGCATCAAGAAAGTGTTTTTTGAAGGCAGCGAGCTCTACCGCGCCGAAGCCAAGAACCAGGAAACCCTGGACCGCTACGGCCACAACACCCCCAACGACTGGATCGAGCGCAACCTCTACACCGGCCGTTCGCGCCTGGGCGTGACCCTGATGATGATCATCAACATCGCGCTGTTCGGCGTGTTGGGCGTGACGGTCTGGGCCATTCAGATGATCTGGATTCCCATCACGGCCGCCGGCATCATCAACGGCATTGGCCACTGGTGGGGTTACCGCAACTTTGAAGCCACCGACGCCAGCACCAACGTCTCGCCCTGGGGCATCATCATTGGCGGCGAAGAGCTGCACAACAACCACCACACCTACCCCACGTCGGCCAAGCTGTCGGTCAAGCCTTACGAGTTCGACATCGGCTGGATGTACATCAGCATGCTGCGCTCGGTCGGACTGGCTTCGGTCAAGAAGCTGCCGCCCAAGATGGCGTTCGGTGATGTGAAGCCGGTGGCGGACGAGAAGACCCTGGAAGCGATCATCGCGAACCGCTACGAAGTGATGGCCGGTTATGCCCGCGAAATGCGCGCCGCTTGCAAGCGCGAGATCGAGGCGCTGCAACAGCGCCGTGGCGATGCCACCGTTCTGCAGTCGGCCCGCCAGTGGCTGCACCGCGATGACGACAAGGTGCCCGCCAGCGTCAAACCCCAACTGGCCCAGGTGCGCGCCGAGCACCCGGTGCTCGACAAGATGGTGACCATGCGCGAAGAGTTGCGTGCCCTGTGGTCCAGCACCACCGCCACGCGCGAACAGCTGGCCACTGATCTGCAGGCCTGGTGCCGCCGGGCTGAAGAGAGTGGTATCGCTGCCTTGCGCGACTTTTCTATTCGCCTTCGATCGGCTCACGCCTGAACCCGAGCGCTCCAGAAAAAACCACCCTTCGGGGTGGTTTTTTCGTGGGCAGCCGGCTTTCAGCGGGACACAAAAAAGCCGCTGGGTTGCAGCGGCTTTTTATGGGAGAAATCCAGCTTACTTGAGCTTGATTTCTTTGTAGTCCACGTGCTTGCGAGCTTTGGGATCAAATTTCTTGATCAGCATCTTCTCGGGCGTGGTCTTCTTGTTTTTGGTGGTGGTGTAGAAGTGGCCGGTTCCAGCGGTGGATTCCAGCTTGATCTTCTCGCGTGCGCCTTTGGTTGCCATGTTCGGTTCTCCTTAAGCTTGACCGCGTGCGCGCAGGTCGGCGAGCACGGCGTCAATGCCGTT
>JAJNQE010000134.1 GCA_021154985.1 Hydrogenophaga sp. | reverse complement strand
AGGCTGGCCTGCGGACCTACATCCGCTACTACAACCAGGACCGTATCCGGCTGAAATTGAACGGCTTGAGTCCCGTCGAATATCGCCAGCGCTTCGCCACGAACTAGCCACCAACTGTCCAACTTCTGGGGGTCAGTTCAGTTTTGTGTGGACACGACCATCCGCCGCGCGCTGGCCATGGGCTATCCGGTGACGCTGGTGTCGGACGCGCACACCTCGGCGGGGAATGCGGTGCTCACACCGCGTCTGGTGATCGAGCACCATAACGCCACGCTGACCAACATCGCCAGTTTCGGACCGCGCGTGCTGGCGGTGGCCAGCGCCGACTTGCAGATCAGCGCTTGATGCGCACACTCAGCCCAGCGTCTTGAACGGCTGCAGCGGCGTCAGCGGCGTGAAGTCGCCCGCGCGTTTTTCCTTCATCGCGGCAATCGCCTCGCGCACGTGCGCATTGCTCCACACCGCGCCTTGCAGCCAGCCCATCTGGCGCAGGCTGTCTTCCACCGAGTGGTCGCGCGCGTAGTTCACCGCCTGTTTGGTGCCCCAGATGGCCACCGGCGGTTTGGATGCGATCTCCTGGGCGCACTGCAGCGCGGCGGCCACCGTGGCTTCGTGCGTGTCGAACACTTCGTTCACCAGGCCGTAGGCCATCGCGCGTGCTGCTGGCAAACGCCGGCCGGTGTAGGCCATCTCTTTCACCACGGCAAATGGAATGAGTTTGGGCAGGCGCTGCAGCGTGCCCACGTCGGCCACCATGCCGATGTTGATCTCCTGGATGCAGAAGAAAGCGTCCGCGCTCGCGTAGCGGATGCAGGCCGCCGTGACCATGTCGACCGCGCCGCCGATGCAGCCGCCCTGGATGGCGCAGATCACCGGAATGCGCAGGTTCTCCAGCTTCGTGAAAGTGCCCTGCATGTCGGTGAGCAAATCAAAGATGGCGGCGCGGCCCTCGGGGCTCTGGTCGTCCATGCTGATGGCGCCCGCGAAGGTCTCCAACGACATGCCGGCGCTGAAGTGTTTGCCGGTGCTGCTGATGACCAGCGCCCGCGCTGTGCCCTGGGTGTGGATCTGCGTGAGCACTTCGTCGAGCTCGCGCCAGAAGGTGGGGTTCATGGTGTTGAGCTCGCCGGGGCGGCTCATCACCAGGTGGGCGACGTTATCCGTCGAGCTCAGGGAAAAGCAGGTCGTTGCGGTCATGGCGGGCCTTGTCTCGTTGGGGTGTTGACGCGGAGTCACTGTAGCCCTGCGGCAAGCTGCCGTCTGTCCCGGGCTTGACGAGTTTTCCCACGCGCACACCCAGCAGGCGGATGCGCCGGGACAGGTCCACCCGCTTGAGGCACAGGCCGGCCTGGCGGCGGATGGTGGCGGGGTCGGCCGTGAAACTCTCCAGCGTCACGTCGCGCGTGACGCTCTGGAAGTTGTCGTAGCGCAGCTTGATGCCGATGGTCTTGCCTAGGTAGCCTTTGTTGCGCAGGTCGGTGGCCACCTGTTCGCACAGTCGCGTGAAGATGGCACCGAGCTCGGTACGGTCGCGCACCGCGTGCAGGTCGCGGTCGAACGTCGTCTCTCGGCTCATGCTCACCGGCTCGCTCTCGGTCTGCACCGGGCGCTCGTCCCTGCCCCAGGCCACGTCGTGCAACCACGCACCGTAGCTTTTGCCGAAGTGCTGAATGAGCCAGGGCCGCTCGCGCTGCGCGAGCTCGCCAATGGTGTGGATGCCGTGGCCCTGCAGCTTCTCGTCGGCCTTGGGGCCCACGCCGTTGATCTTGCGGCAGGGCAGCGGCCAGATGAGCGACTGCAGGTCGTCGGTCTGCACGATGCTGATGCCGTTGGGTTTCTTGAACTCGCTCGCCATCTTGGCGATGAGCTTGTTGGGCGCCACGCCGATGGAGCAGGTCAGGCCTGTGGCCTGGAAGATGCTCTTCTGGATCAGCCGCGCCAGCACGCGCCCGCCTTCGCGCTGGCCGCCCGGCACATCGGTGAAGTCGATGTAGACCTCGTCCACGCCCCGGTCTTCCACCACCGGCGCGATCTCCCGGATGGTGTTTTTGAACAGGCGCGAGATGCGGCGCACCTCTTCAAAGTCCACCGGCAGCAGGATGGCTTGCGGGCACAGCTTGGCCGCCTTCATGAGCCCCATGGCCGAGCCCACGCCGAACTGCCGCGCCGCATAAGTGGCGGTGGTGGCCACGCCGCGCCCGGTGTAGCCGGCCAGGCGCGGGAAAAAATCAACCGGAATGTGGTCCAGGCTGTCGGTGGCCCATTCGCGGTCGGGGTAGGCCTCGCGCAGGCGCTGCAGCAGGTCGTCTTCGCGCCGCCGCCCGCCGCCGATCACCACCGGCAGGCCTTTGAGCTGCGGGTAGCGCAGCAATTCCACCGACGCGAAGAAGGCGTCCATGTCCAGGTGGGCAATGCGCCGTGGCAGGAGCGGGTTGGATGGGGCTTGCACGCGATCGAGCATAGCGGGATTACCATGGCCGACGACGCGTGCCATCGGCTCGTGCAAGCCTTGCAAAGGTCATTTCATGAACACCATCACCCGCCTCGTCACCGCCTTGTTGGTCGCCGCCGGCATCGCCATCGCCGGCATCGCCGTGAGCCAGGGTCTGGAGCGTTTCCGCATGTCCGACCGCTCGGTCACGATCAAGGGACTGGCCGAAAAAGATGTGGAGAGCGACTTTGCCGTGTGGACGCTGTCGTTCCGCCGCGCCGGCAACGATTTTGGCGGCGTGCAGCAGGCGCTGGCGGGCGACCGCGACAAGGTGACGGCCTTTTTGAAAGAGCGCGGCTTCACCGACGCCGAAGTGGAAGCCAAGCCCTTGCAGGTGCAAGACCTGTTCACCCGCGAGTACGCGCAGGGCAACCAGCCTTTCCGCTTCAACGGCACCGGTCAGGTGCTGGTGAAGTCGGCCCGGGTGGCCGAGGTGGAAGGCGCCGCCCGCGCGGTGGACCCGCTGATCCAGGCCGGTGTGCAGCTCGGCGGCGAGAACGAAGGTGGCCGCAGCGGCCCACGCTTTCAGTTGCGCGGCTTCAACGACATCAAGGCCCCGCTGCTGGCCGAGGCCACGCGCAACGCACGCGAACAGGCCGACAAGTTCGCCGCCGAAGCCGGTGCCGAACTCGGGCCGCTGAAAAACGCCAACCAGGGCGTGATCCGCATCACCGGCGACGACGGCAACGACTTTGACGACGGCAGCTCGCGCATGAAGCGGCTGCGGGTGGTGAGCACGTTCGAGTACGAGCTGCGCTGATCAGGTCGGGAACGTGCCAGGCAACAGAATGCTTTTGTCCACCTTCTCGATGTTGGTGTGGCCGCAGAAGGCCATGGTGAGGTCGAGTTCGCGGTGGATGATCTGCAGGCACTTGGACACACCGGCTTCACCCATGGCGCCCAAGCCGTAGAGCATGGGGCGGCCGATGTAGACGCCGCGCGCGCCCAGGGCGCGGGCCTTCAAGACGTCTTGCCCGCTTCGAATGCCGCCGTCCATGTGCACCTCGATCTGGCCGCCCACCGCATCCACGATGGACGGAAGGGCTTCGATGCTGCTCTGGGCGCCATCGAGCTGACGGCCGCCGTGGTTGCTCACGATCAGCGCGTCGGCGCCCGATGCCACGCCCAGCTTCGCATCTTCCACGTCCTGGATGCCTTTGAGGATCAGCTTGCCGCCCCAGCGCTTCTTGATCCATTCCACGTCGCCCCAGTTGAGCGCCGGGTCGAACTGTTTGGCCGTCCATTCACTCAGGCTGCCCATGTTCTCCACGCCGCTCACATGGCCCACGATGTTGCCGAACTGCTTGCGCTTGGTGCCCAGCATGCCCAGCGCCCAGCGCGGTTTGCTGGCGATGTTGATCATGTTGGCGATGGTCAGCTTCGGGGGTGCCGACAGGCCGTTCTTCAGGTCCTTGTGACGCTGGCCAAGAATCTGCAGGTCGAGGGTGAGCACCAGCGCCGCGCACCGGGCGGCCTTGGCGCGGTCGATCAGACGCTCGATGAACGCGCGGTCCTTCATCACGTACAGCTGGAACCAGAAGCCTTCACCCGCGTGCTGCGCCACGTCTTCAATGGAGCAAATGCTCATGGTGGAGAGGGTGAACGGAATGCCCATCTTTTTCGCGGCCCGCGCGGCCAGGATCTCGCCGTCGGCGTGCTGCATGCCGGTCAGGCCGGTGGGCGCAATGGCCACCGGCATCGCCACCTCCTGGCCCACCATGGTGGTGCGGGTGCTGCGGTTTTCCATGTTGACCGCCACGCGCTGGCGCAGCTTGATCTTCTGGAAATCCTCGTTGTTGGCGCGGTAGGTGCCTTCGGTCCAGGAGCCGCTGTCGGCGTAGTCGTAAAACATGCGCGGCACGCGCTTCTGGGCGAGAACGCGCAGGTCTTCGACGGTGGTGATGACGGTCATGGGGTCTCCAGTGTTGTTCGGGCGGGTTGCGAACCGATGGTAGCGGCGCCCCCGGATTGCGGCTTGTGAAAGCGGGACAGGTTGGATTGAAATTATTTTGGGGGCGCGCCAGGCCGCGCCGACCCCCACCGACCGACGGGCTTCCATGCGGTGCGGGCAGCGGAAGTCGAAGGGAACCACCGGACATGGGCGCACTCCCAGTCACCATGATGCTCAAAACCCTTGTTTGCGCGCTGGCCGTGGCGTTACCGTGCGCTGCGATGGCCGGCGAACTGGTCCGCTGGACCGACGATGCAGGTCGGGTGTTCTACGGTGCCCTGTCCGACGTGCCGCAGCGTTACGCCAATCGCGCCGTGCCTGCCGACGCCCCCTTGCCACCCAGCACGACCGCCTGCGAGGCGCGCTGGCATCGCTATGCGGCCAGCGCCGCGTGCTTTGACCAGTACCGCCTGGTCGGTGGGGGACTCAAGCCCGAGGCTTTTCAGCGCTGCACCGAGGTGCCGCAGCCCGACTGCAACTGAAGCCAGCCCTCAGCCCAGCCGCTTTCGGTGGCGCGCGATCTGGTGCAGCACCTGCGCGGGCGCTGTGCCGCCCAGGGTGTTGCGGGCGTTCAACGAGCCGCGCAGGCTCAGGCACTCGTACACGTCCTTTTCAATGGATGCGTTGAAGCCCTGCAGCACCGCCAGTGGCAATTCCGACAGGTCGCAGTTGTGGGACACGGCGGCCTTGACCGCATGGGCCACGGTTTCGTGCGCGTCGCGAAACGGCAGGCCCTTTTTCACCAGGTAGTCGGCCAGGTCGGTGGCGGTGGCGTAGCCCTTTTTGGCGGCTTCCTCCATGGCCACAGCGTTCACGCTGATGCCGCCTTCCTTCACGCCCGTGGCCGGGTTCAACTGGCCGCCCACCATCTCCACGAAGATGCGCAGCGTGTCCTTCAAGGTGTCCACCGTGTCGAACAGCGGCTCCTTGTCTTCCTGGTTGTCCTTGTTGTAGGCCAGCGGCTGGCCTTTCATGAGCGTGATCAGGCCCATGAGGTGGCCCACCACGCGGCCGGTCTTGCCGCGCGCGAGCTCGGGCACGTCGGGATTTTTCTTCTGCGGCATGATCGACGAGCCGGTGGTGAAGCGGTCGGCGATCTTCACAAAGCCGAAGTTCTGGCTCATCCACAAAATCAACTCTTCGCTGAAGCGGCTGATGTGCACCATGCACAGCGAAGCCGCAGCGGTGAATTCAATCGCGAAGTCGCGGTCGCTCACGCCGTCCAGGCTGTTCTGGCACACCTGCGGCTCACCGCGCTCGTCCACCATGCCCAGACTGCGCGCGACGCGCTCGCGGTCCAGCGGGTAGGTGGTGCCGGCGAGTGCGGCCGAGCCCAGCGGCAGGCGGTTGGTGCGGCGGCGCACGTCGACCATGCGCTCGGCGTCGCGCGAAAACATTTCCACGTAGGCCAGCAGGTGGTGCGCAAAGCTCACCGGCTGGGCCACCTGCAGGTGGGTGAAGCCGGGCAGGATCACATCCACGTTCTTTTCGGCCACGTCCACCAGCGCGGCCTGCAGCTCGCCCAGCAGCGGGACGATGAGGTCGATCTCGCTGCGCAGCCACAGACGCACGTCGGTGGCGACCTGATCGTTGCGGCTGCGCCCGGTGTGCAGGCGCTTGCCGGCGTCGCCCACCAGCTGGGTCAGGCGGGCTTCGATGTTGAGGTGCACGTCTTCCAGATCGAGCTTCCACTCGAAGCTGCCCGATTCGATTTCGGAGGTGATCTGCGCCATGCCTTGCTGGATGGAGGCCAGGTCGGCGGCGCCGATGATGCCCTGCGCGGCCAGCATCTCGGCGTGGGCGAGGCTGCCCGCAATGTCGGCCTGCCAGAGGCGTTTGTCGAAGAAGACGCTGGCGGTGTAGCGCTTGACCAACTCGCTCATGGGCTCCGAGAATAGGGCGGACCAGGCTTCGGATTTTTTGTCGAATTGGTTGGTGGACATGGTGTTGCCAGCGGCGTAGAGAAAACAGAAGAAGCGGAAACCCGCAAAACGAGGGGCGGCAGCAGAAGGGTCGAAGGACCTTTCGGTCAAGGCGCCGGGCTGTCATCAAGTGCCGTGCCTGGAGCCGCGCACAATCCCACGGCGAACCACCTGAGCATTGACGCACGCCCATGAAAGACTCCCGAATTTTATCGACCTTCCAGGACCTGCCCAGCACCTTGGGCACACAGTCGCTGGAAGAGATGCCGGAACACGTGCGAGCGCGCGACCGCGTGTTCGACACCTGCCAGGTCGGCGTGGTGCTGCGTGCGGTGCTGTTTGTGCAGGCCATCGTGGCGGTGGCCGCCATCTTCGGCGCCGAGCACCCTGTCGGCTGGATCACCCAGATGGCGGTGCTCACGGGTGCCGCCCTGCCGGCGGTGCTGGCCTGGCTGCTGTGCGTCTGTGCGCTCAAACGCAAGCTCGGGCGCATGGAGGTGCCGGCCCAGTGGGCGTCTGGCGTGGGATTGGGCGTGCTGGCGGGGCTCTACGGTTGCGGCCTGCTGGTGCTCATGGGCCTGGCCAACCCGGCGCCCTGGGTGGCCAGTGGCGCTTCGGGGGCCCTGGTGTCTGCGGTGCTGGTGGGCGCGCTGGTGTGGCGCGCCAAGGCCCGCATGCCCGCCGGCACCACGGCGCGCCTGGCCGAGCTGCAGGCGCGCATCCGGCCGCATTTCTTGTTCAACACGCTCAACAGCGCCATCGCGCTGGTGCGCGAAGAGCCTGCCAAGGCCGAGAGCCTGCTGGAAGACCTCAGCGAGCTGTTCCGCCACGCCCTGGCCGATGCGAAGGAGGCTGTGCCCCTGCGGCAGGAACTGGAGCTGGCCGAGCACTACCTGGCGATCGAGCAGGTGCGATTTGGCGATCGGCTCAAGGTGGAGTGGAGCGTGGACGACTCGGCCTCCAAGGCCAAATTGCCGCCCCTGATCCTGCAGCCCCTGGTGGAGAATGCGGTCAAACACGGTGTGGAGCCCAGCCCCTCGGGCGCGGTGGTGCGCATCAGCACCCAGCGGCGTGGCAGTCTGGTGGTGATCAAGGTGACCAACACCGTGCCAGCAGGCAGCGGGCGGCGCGGCAACGGGCTGGCGCTGGACAATGTGCGGCAGCGGCTGGCGCTGTTGCACGACGTGCAGGGGCGCTTCCAGAGCGCCTTGGTCAACGGG
>JAJNQE010000096.1 GCA_021154985.1 Hydrogenophaga sp. | reverse complement strand
GTCCGACGTGTTCGATTACATCGAGCGCTTCTACAACCCGGTGCGCAAACACTCAAAGCTAGACTTCCTCAGCCCAGTCGACTTTGAGCAAGGCTTAATGGGCTAAGCAAACCGTCCGGGAAACTGGGGGAAGCCCACTTCGACGATCGATTAACTACTTCGCGCAGCGGAGGCCACAGACTCTTAAGCACTTTCGATGGCGGATCGACCAAAAGAACGTCAACAAGCCAACCTTTGAACAGGCATTCGAAAAGATCGCTCCTGCACTTCTGCAAAGCCGATCCATACGGCGGCCCTTCGAGGCTGTCCGTGGCTTCAACTACAGTTTCATGAAGGACTACGAGTTCGAGGACGGCAAGGCGCCTGAATACCTGCAGATGGAGTACGGACTTCCCGATATGGATGGATTCGACCTAGGAAAAATCCTGCGCCGTGAGATGACGTTTGTTGACTCAAAGTCAAGCGAGGGAGTGCAAGTCGCAGACTTATTGGCCAGCGGACTACGTCGATTGCTCCGCGGCGAGTTCCAGGACAATCGCAGTGTGGCGACCGCTCTAGGTAAGCTCATGCTGCAGAACCGACGCGGAGATTTTCCGATCTGCCTTGTTGCACTTTCAGATGTAGAGCACAGTGCATCTATCTACGTGAGCAAGGTAGCAAAGCAACTTGCACTTCATAGTAAGCCGCTTCTCGCGCCAGCCCGGCCGAACGGTGCCTAACTCCAACGGCGAACGATAGTTAGCGATTTGTCTCAACGGCTGCCTCTGGCCGGTTCAGGAAGTTCAGAGACGACGACCGTCCTTCTCCAATTGAGCGACCCTACCTCTAACCTTTCAAACTCCGGAATTGAGGGGTGACCTCAAAGCAGCAGGTCCAAGGTGTTCCGGGGCTGCACCGCCAACGAGAGTCTGTCTACGCGCCCTTGCTCAAAGCTCCGTCCGCAGCCGCCAGATCTCGGGGAACAACACCACGTCCAGCATCTTGCGCAGGTAGCTCACGCCACCTGTGCCGCCGGTGCCGCGTTTGAAACCGATCACGCGCTCCACCGTGGTCACATGGCGGAAACGCCAGAGGCGGAAGGCGTCTTCCAGATCGGTGAGTTCTTCGCCGAGCTGGTACAAGTCCCAGTGCGCCTTGGGATTGCGGTAGACCTGCAGCCAGGCTTGTTCGACCGCGTCGCTGGCCTCGTAGGGCTGTGTCCAGTCGCGCTGCGTGTGGCTCTGCGGCACCGGGATGCCGCGGCGCGCGAGCAGGCGCAGCGCTTCGTCGTAGAGCGAGGGCGCTGCATACGCGGCCTGCACCACGGCCAGCCGCTCGGGGCTGTGCGCATGCGGCTTGAGCATGGCGGCGTTTTTGTTGCCCATGGCGAATTCGATGCAGCGGTACTGGTGGCTCTGGAAGCCGCTGGACTGCGCGAGGTAGGGGCGCAGCGCGCTGTATTCGGGCGGTGTCATGGTGGCGAGCACGTCCCAGGCGTGCACCAGCTGTTCCATGATCTTGCTCACGCGCGCGAGCATCTTGAACGCGGGTTGCAGCTCGTCCTGCGCGATGTGTGCAATGGCTGCGTGCAGCTCGTGCAGCATGAGCTTCATCCAGAGTTCGCTGGTCTGGTGCTGGATGATGAACAGCATCTCGTCGTGTGCGGGCGAGAGCGGTTTCTGTGCACCCAGGATGGCGCCCAGCTGCAGGTAGTCGCCGTAGCTCATGTCCTGGCTGAAGTCGAGCTGTGCGCCTTCCTCGCGCACGATGTCTTCGGGCTTTTGCGGTTCGGAGTGGGCGTGGGGGCACATGCTCAGGTCACCGCGTGTTTCTGGTTGAATTCGGCGCGTTTCCACTCACCGCTCTCCAGCACCTGCTTGAGGTGTTCGACCGAGTGCCACACGTCTTCAAAGCCGATGTAGAGCGGCGTGAAGCCGAAGCGCAGGATGTCCTTGTGCTTTGCGCCATCGCCGGCCCGGTAGTCGCCCACCACGCCACGAGCGATGAGGGCCTGCACGATCGCGTAGGCGCCTTCGTCCCGGGTCAGGCAGACCTGCGAGCCGCGCTGCGCGTGGTTCATCGGTGTGGCCAGGCCAAGGCCGTGGCCTTGGCAGCGCTCGTCCACCAGCGAGATGAAAAGGTCGGTGAGCGCCAGCGATTTCTTGCGCAGCGCGGCCATGCCGCCAACGGCTTCAGCCGCCAGCACTGTGTCCACACCGCAGTCGAGCGCGGCCAGGCTGATCATGGGCTGGGTGCCGCACTGGTAGCGCGTGATGCCGGGGGCGGGCTGGTAGTCGGGCGTGAAGGCGAACGGCGTGGCGTGGCCCCACCAGCCGGCCAGCGGCTGCCAGAAGCGGTCGGTGTGGCGCGGGTTCACCCACACAAAGGCGGGGGCGCCGGGGCCTCCGTTGAGGTACTTGTAGCCGCAGCCCACCGCGTAGTCGGCTCCTGAGCCCGTCAGGTCAACCGGCACCGCGCCGGCGCTGTGCGCCAGGTCCCAGAGCATGAGCGCGCCGGCGGCGTGCGCGGCGGCGGTCACGGCGGGCATGTCGTGCATGGCGCCGGTGCGGTAGTTCACGTGCGTGAGCATCAACACGGCCACCTCGGGCGTGAGCGCCGCGGCAATCTCCTCGGGCTCGACCAGCACCAGCTCGAACCCGCGCTCCTTGCACAGTGCTTCGGCGATGTAGAGGTCGGTCGGGAAGTTGCTGCGCTCGCTCACGATGCGCTTGCGCTGCGGGTGCTCGGCGGCGCTCAGGTTGAGCGCGGCGCTCAGCACCTTGAAGAGGTTGATGGAGGTGCTGTCGGCGGCGACCACGGTGCCGGGTGCGGCGCCAATGAGGCGCGCGATCTTGTCGCCCACCCGACCGGGTATGGCAAACCAGCCGTTCTTGTTCCAGCTCTGAATGAGGTCGGTGCCCCATTCGCGGGTCACCACGTCGGCCACGCGCGCGGGGGCAGTGCGCGGCATCACGCCGAGGGAATTGCCATCCAGGTAAATGGTGCCTTCAGGGATCAGGAAGAGCTCGCGCAGGGCGCGCAGCGGGTCTTGCGCGTCGAGCGCGCGGCAGTCTTGGAGGGTGGTGCTCATGGGAGTTCTCGGAGGATGGCGCGCACGGGGCTGGCGTCGGCGGTGGTGAGTTTCAGGGGCAGGGCAATCAGCTCGTAGTCGCCCTCGGGCACGTCGTCGAGCAGCAGGTTTTCCAGCACGCGCAGGCCGCGCCGGCGGATGGTCTGGTGGCTGTCCAGCGTCTTGCTGTTGGCCGGGTCGATGCTCGCGCTGTCGATGCCGATCAGCAGCACACCGAGGTCGGCGAGTTGTTCCACGGTCTCGGGCGCGAAGGCGGGCAGGTCGTTGTCGAAGGCGTCTTGCGGCTGGTGTGCATACACACGCAGCAGCACGCGCTGGGGAAGGTCGGCGAGCGCGTGCGCAATGTGTTCGGGCTTCACCAGCGGGCCGCAGCCGATGGCGTGGATCACGCGGCAGGGGCCGAGGAAGGCGTCGAGCGAGACCTCGCCGATGGCTGCACCGTCGGCGTCGTAGTGCAGCGGTGCGTCGGCGTGCGCGCCCACGTGGGGCGACAGCGTGATGGCGCTCACGTTGACCGGGCAGCCCGGGCCGATGGTGGCGGCCCAGGTTTGTGTGTAGGCGGTGTCGCCCGGAAAAACCGGCGCGCCGGCGTGCACGGGTGGGGAAATGTCCCAGCGTTTTTTCATGGTGCGGTGAAGGTAGCACCGTGAAAAAACCCGTGGTGTCGGTTAATCCCAACACGCCTCAAAAATGCTTGAGGCCTGAAGCAGTGGCGTGCTCAGTCGGCGCCGTCCACCGGCGGCATGCCGTGGCGCTGGCGCGCGCGGGTGCAGGCCTCGCTGCCTTCTTCGAACTCGCGGCAGGGCGAGGGTCGCCACTCGTAGATGCCACAGGCGATCTTTTCGCCGAGCTGGCCGGTGAGGGCGGCGCAGCGGATCGGGACGTGGTCGGTGCCGCGCATGCGCATGGTGCTGCCGTTGACCTCCACCGCCAGGCCCGAGGGCACGCTGCCGCCCATGTCCTCCATTTCATAGACCGCGAAGTCGACTCGGAAACAGGCGCAGCAGGCGCCGCAACTCGTGCAGGCGCTCACGGCGTTGCCCTCACCACCGCCGGCGCCCGGTACACCAGCACCTTGAGCGAACGGTCTTCCGACACGTCGGCAAACGTGGCCGGGTTGGGCAGGCGTTGCTCGAACACGAGTTCGGGCGCGGCCTCTTGCATCTGGTCCATCAGAAACGCGGGGCTGAGCTGGGGTGCGTTCAGGCACAGCACCGCACGGCCCTCGGGCCGCAGCAGATCGGGCAGGCGGCGAATGAGCTTGATGTAGTCCTGCGTGGCCACAAAGCTGCCTTTCTGGTGGCTCGGCGGATCGACGATCACCAGGCCGTAAGGACCACCGCGCGTGATCTTGCCCCAGGTCTTGAAGATGTCGTGCACGAGAAAACTCGCGCCTTCGGTCAACGCGTTCAGCGGGTGGTTCTGCTGGCCGATGGCCAGGGCGCCGGCGCTCCTGTCCACGTTGATCACCTGCTTGGCGCCGCCTTGCAGCGCCACGACCGAGAACGCGCAGGTGTAGGCAAACAGGTTGAGCACCTTGTGGCCCGCCGCGTGCTCGTGCACCCACTGGCGTCCTTCGGCCATGTCGAGAAACAAACCGTGGTTCTGGCCCTTGAGCACGTGCACCAGGTAGCGCGCGCCGCGTTCGCTGACCACGTGCGGTTCGGGCACGCTGCCGGCCATCAGCCGCGTGTCGGCCGGGCCGTCGCCCCGGCACTGGAACACCCAGTTCATCGGCTCGCCCGGCGCTATCTGGCGCCAGCGGGCTTGCAGTGCTTCACCAATGACGGCCAGCGCTTCATCGGTCACCGGCTGGAAGCTGGTGAGCACCCAGACCGGTGGAAACGCATCCAGCGTCCACTGCTCGCAGCCAGGGAAGCGGCCGCCACGGCCGTGGAAGACGCGCCGCGCGTCGGTGCCCGGTTCGATCTGCGCGATCGCGTCCAGCAGCGCTTGCATCAAGCCGCGCTCACGCCAGGCGGCCGAGCAGCAGGAACTCCATCAAGGCCTTCTGCGCGTGCATGCGGTTCTCGGCTTCGTCCCACACCACCGACTGCGGGCCATCGATCACCTCGGCGCTCACCTCTTCGCCGCGATGGGCGGGCAGGCAGTGCATGAAGAGCGCGTCAGGCTTGGCCTGGCGCATCATGTCTTCGTCCACACACCAGCGCTTGAAGGCTTCGCGGCGCACTTCGTTTTCGGCCTCGAAGCCCATGCTGGTCCACACGTCGGTGGTGACCAGGTCGGCGCCGGCGCAGGCTTCGCGCGGGTCCTTGAAGACTTTGTAGCAACCGCGGTTGCTGATGCCGGCGAGCACCGGGTCGATCTCGTAGCCGCTGGGCGTGCTCACGTGCACGGTGAAGCCCAGCAGCTCGGCCGCCTGCAGCCAGGTGTTGGCCATGTTGTTCCCGTCACCCACCCAGGCCACCACTTTGCCTTTGATGGCGTCCAGCGGCTGGCCGCTGCCGGCCGGCCGGTACTCCACCAGCGTGAACAGGTCGGCCAGGATCTGGCAGGGGTGGAATTCGTTGGTCAGGCCGTTGATGACCGGCACGCGCGAATGCGCAGCAAACGCTTCGATCTTGCTTTGCTCGAAGGTGCGGATCATCACCAGGTCGACCATGCGGCTGATCACCTTGGCGCTGTCTTCAATGGGTTCGGCGCGGCCCAGCTGGCTGTCGCCGGTGGTGAGGTGCACCACCGAGCCACCCATCTGGTACATGCCGGCCTCGAAGCTCACGCGGGTGCGGGTGCTGGCCTTCTCGAAGATCATGGCCAGCGTGCGGTCGGGGTCGGCGAAGGGCTGGTACTTCTCGAAGGCCTTGAATTTTTTCTTGATGTGCGCGGCGCGCGCCAGCACGTGGGCGCATTCGTCCGCGCTCAGGTCCTTGAACTGCAGGTAGTGGCGAATCGTCATGTCGGGCTTTGTTCGGCAAAGAAGGCGTGGATGAGCGGCAGCAGGATGTCAAGCACCTCGTCGGCCTCGGCAATGGTCATGATCAGCGGCGGCACCAGGCGGATCACGCTGTCGGCGGTGACGCTGATCAGCAGACCTGCGTCGGCGGCGCGCTGGGTGAGGGCGCCGCAGGGGTGGTTGAGTTCCACGCCGATCATCAGGCCCTGCCCACGGATCTCCTTCAGACCGGGGTGGCCGCCCAGGCTTTTCTCCAGCGCGGCGCGCATGTGCGCACCCACGCGCTCGGCGTTGGCCAGCAGGCCGTCTTCTTCAATGATGCGGATGGTTTCCACACCGGCGCGCATGGCCAGCGGGTTGCCGCCGAAGGTGGTGCCGTGGTTGCCGGGCTGGAAGATATGGGCCGCCTTGGGGCCGGCCACCACCGCGCCGATGGGCACGCCCGAGCCCAGGCACTTGGCCAGCGGCATCACGTCGGGCAGGATGCCCGCCCACTGGTGGGCAAACCACTTGCCGGTGCGGCCCATGCCGCATTGCACCTCGTCGATCATGAGCAGCCAGTCTTGCGCGTCGCACAGCGCGCGCACGTCTTGCAGGTACTGCGCACGCATCGGGTTCACGCCGCCTTCGCCCTGAATGGTCTCGAAGAACACCGCGACCACATTCGGGTTGCCCACGGTGGCCTTCTTGAGCGCCTCGATGTCGTTGGCCGGGACGCGGATGAAGCCTTCCACCAGCGGACCAAAGCCGGCCTGCACCTTGGGGTTGCCGGTGGCCGAGAGGGTGGCGATGCTGCGGCCGTGGAAGGCTTTCTCGTAAACCACGATCTCCGGGCGCTCGATGCCCTTGTCGTGCCCGTACTTGCGCGCCAGCTTCAGCGCGGCTTCGTTGGCTTCCAGTCCGGTGCTGCAGAAGAACACATTGCTCAGGCCCGAGCGCTCCACCAGCATCTGCGCCAGGCGTTCCTGGTCGGGCACGTGGTAGTAGTTGCAGCAGTGGATCATCTTGGCCACCTGGTCCTGCAGGGCGGGCACCAGTTTGGGGTGGCCGTGGCCCAGGGTGTTCACGGCGATGCCGGCCAGCGCGTCGATGTACTGCTTGCCGTTCACGTCCCACACGCGCACGCCTTTGCCGTGCGACATCGCGATCGGCAGGCGGCCGTAGGTGTTCATCACATGGGGCGAGGCGACGGGATTGAGGGCAGCGTTCATGCGTTGACTCCGGAACAGTGGGGCGCTGAGAAGGCGCTGGAAAGGCCAAAAAGAAAGCGGCTCAACGCAGGTTGAGCCGTCGAAGGGCGATTTTAGGCGCAGCAGCCGGGCATCATCATTGCTTGTTGGGCATCGCTGAAATGCGCGGCAACCGGGCTCCGGAGCCTCGGGTTATCCCTTGTTCCAAGTCTTATATAAGATAGAATACCTGACGCTCCCGCAGCCGAGCGATCCTCGTTGCTGTGGCGGTTTTCTCCTCTGCACGGCCCTCCATCCGAAGGCTTCTCCCGATGGTTTCACCGACAGCCAAACAAGTCTTCATTCAGGGCATCACCCAGAGCGGCCGCACCTTCCGGCCGAGCGACTGGGCCGAGCGCCTGGCTGGCGTCATGAGCCCGTTTCGCCCCGGCGGTGCCCAGCCGGGCAGCCACCTGAGCTACTCCCCCTGGTGCGTGCCCAACACCATCAACGGCATCAAGTGCGTGGTGGTCCACGTGGACTTGCGCGAAGCCGAGCCCATGGCCTGGGACTTCTGCATGAACTTTGCGCGCGACAACGAACTGCAGGTGGCCGAGGCTTGTTTGCTGCCTGACCCACCTCGTCCTGTCTGATTTTTTCCCCTTCCCGGGTGCAGTACTGCCGTGCTCCCCGGTGGGCGGCGGCGCAAAAAAAAGCCCGGTAGAAACCGGGCCTCTTCAAGTGGGCAACAGCAGATCAGCGCGCTGCCGGCTCGGCCACGTAGATTTCAACGCGGCGGTTCTGGGCACGGCCTTGGGCGGTGCCGTTGTCGGCGATCGGTTCGCGCGAGCCGCGGCCATCGGTGGCGAAGCGGGCTGGCGACACGCCGCGTGCCACCAGATAGTCGCGCGTGCTGTTGGCGCGGTTGAACGACAGCGGGTTGTTCACCGCGTCGCTGCCGGTGCTGTCGGTGTGGCCGACGATCGCCACGGAGGTCACCGGGTTGGCGTTGAGCGTGCCGGCAAACTGGCCGAGCACGCGCTGCAGCGTGGGGCTCACGGTGGAGCTGCCGGTGGCAAAGCCTGCGTCGGCCGGCACGTCGAGTTTCAGGCGGTTGTCGGCGGTCTGGCTCACGCCGATGCCGGTGCCGGCCGTGGCGGCTTCCATGGCGCGTTTCTGCTCCTGCATCTTGGTGGACCAGATGTAGCCACCCAATGCGCCTGCGCCAGCGCCCAGCACGGCGCCCTGCGCGGCACCCTTGGAGCCGCCAGCGGCAGCGCCGATCAGCACGCCGGCGAGTGCGCCGATGCCGGCGCCTTTGGCCGAGTCGGTCTGGGTTTCGCTCATGTTGGCGCAGCCGCTCAGGGCGAGGGCAGCGGCCAGGGCGGTGACCGTCAGGCCGCGGGTGATGTTGTTGAGATGTTTCATGTGCAATGCTCCACTGGCGTTGTTGAAGAAGGGATAAACAGTCGCCTTCGGGTTGGAGGCGGCGCCATCATCACACGCCTGGGTGTGTTCGTGGCGACTGCAGTGCAATCCGATGCGCTCTAAACTTATAACCCGGCCTATCGCTTTGGCATCAACTCTCTTCTGACTTTACAAAAAATTGCATGAAAAACGTTCCATTGGGTGCCAGCGCACTGACAGTTCCGCCCATCTGCCTGGGCACCATGACCTTTGGCGAGCAGGTCAACGAGGCCAGCGCCCACAGCATCCTTGACCGCTCGATGGAGCGAGGCGTCAACTTTCTCGATGCGGCGGAAATGTACTCGGTGCCGGCGCGCGCCGAGACCTGCGGCGCAACCGAGACGATCCTGGGCAACTGGTTCGCCAAAGACGCGAGTCTGCGCAGCAAGGTGGTGCTGGCGACCAAGGTGGCAGGCCCTTCGCGCGGCATGCCATGGATCCGCGGCGAGAACTCGGGTGTGAGCAAGGCCGAAATTCTCAAGGCCTGTGACGACAGCCTGCGCCGCCTGAAGACCGACCACATCGACCTCTACCAAATTCACTGGCCGGCGCGCAACGTGCCGGCGTTCGGGTTGCTGAGTTTTGACCCTACCAAAGACAAACCCTGTGCCTCGGTGCTGGAGCAGCTTGATGCCATGGCTGAGCTGGTCAAGGCCGGCAAGGTCAAGGCCATTGGCCTGTCCAACGAATCGCCGTACGGCGTGCACGAGTTCGTGCGCCTGGCCGAGCAGCACGGCCTGCCGCGCGTGGCCACGGTGCAGAACCCGTACTGCCTGATCAACCGCAGTTACGAGAACGGGCTGGATGAAACCTGCCACCGCCTGGGTGTGTCGCTGCTGGCGTATTCGCCGCTGGGCTTCGGCCTGCTGAGTGGCAAGTACGACGAGACGGGTCTGGTGGGTGATGCCGGGCGCATGGCCTTGTTTGAGTCGATGCGCAAGCAGCGCTGGGGCCGCCCGGAAGCGCTGGACACCGCGCGCCGCTACAACGCGCTGGCGCGCGAACACGGGCTCACTCCGTCACAGATGGCGCTGGCGTTTTGCTACACCAGCTGGCGCGTGGCCAGCACCATCATCGGTGTGACCTCGTTGTCCCAGCTCGACGAATGCCTGGACGCCTGGGGCACGACGTTGTCGCCCGAGCTGCTGGCGGAGATCGACAAGATCCGTTGGGAAAGCCGCGACCCGGCGCAGTAAAAGGAAACACCCCCGCCGCGCTTCGCGCGACCCCCTCAAGGGGGCGATGCCTGTGGCCCGGCAAAGCCGGTTCCACGGCATCTCTGGCCGGAGCCCCTGATCGCCTGCAAATCTTTCATGGCCAAAAAGTCCCACGTCAGTGAAACACCCGCCACCGCCTGGCTCAAGGCGCACGGCGTGGTGTTCACCGAGCACAGCTACGAGTACCTGGAGCACGGCGGCGCGCAGCACAGCGCGCAGGTGCTCGGGCTCGACCCCTTTGCGGTGGTCAAGACATTGATCATGCAGGACGAGACCGCCAAGCCGCTGGCAGTGCTGATGCACGGCAACCGCACCGTGTCGACCAAGAACCTGGCGCGGCAGATCGGCGTCAAGTCGGTGGAGCCTTGCAAGCCTGAAGTGGCCAACCGGCACAGCGGCTACTTTGTAGGAGGCACCTCGCCGTTTGGCCTGAAGCGCGCCATGCCGGTGTTCGTTGAGTCGTCCGTGCTGGCCCTGCCCAGGATCTGGATCAACGGCGGGCGCCGGGGCTATCTGGTGGGTATCGACCCGGCGGTGCTCGGCGGCCCGCTGGGCGCCAGGCCGGTGGAGTGCGCGCTGGCAGAATAGCCAGCCCGTTTGCCCAGACGCTCACGCGCTGCAGAGCGCGGCCCGAACCACCGAGGAGACTTCGTTGTCATTGCTCTATCCCCTGCTGGCCACGCTGGCCGCGTACCTGATCGGCTCCCTGTCGTTTGCCGTGCTCGTGAGCCGCTCCATGGGCCTGAACGACCCGCGCACCTACGGCAGCAAGAACCCCGGCGCCACCAACGTGCTGCGCTCGGGCAACAAGGCGGCGGCGGTCATCACGCTGCTGCTGGATGCGCTCAAGGGCTGGCTGCCCGTGGTGGCGGTGAAGTGGTGGGGCGAAGCCCACGGGCTGGGTGACGGCACGGTGGCGCTGGTCGGCCTCGCGGCTTTTCTGGGCCACCTCTACCCGGTGTTTTTCCGCTTCCAGGGTGGCAAAGGCGTGGCCACGGCGGCGGGCGTGATCCTGGGCTTCCAGCCCTGGCTGGGGCTGGCCGCGCTGGCCACCTGGGTGATCGTGGCGGTGTTCTTCCGCTACTCGTCGCTGGCCTCCATCGTCACGGCGGTGTTCGCGCCAGCCTTCTTTTTGCTCGGGCATCGCGTGGCATGGGACGCGCCCGGCGTGCAGGTGATGAGCCTGGTGGCCATGGGCATGTTGCTGATCTACCGCCATGCCGAGAACATCAACCGCCTGATGGCGGGCAAAGAAAGCAAACTGGGCGCGAAAAAATCATGAGCCACCACATCACCCGCATCGGCGTGGCCGCGCGCTACAGCGAAGCCGCCGTGTTCAACGGCGTCGTGTACCTCGCAGGCATGGTGCCCGAGCGCGGAGATACCGACATCCGTGGCCAGACCGAAGACGTGCTGGAGCAAGTGCAGCAGCGATTGCTGGAGGCCGGCAGCGACAAGTCGCGCATCCTGCGCGCGCAGATCTTTTTGGCCGACATTGCCGACATCGGTGCGATGAACGAGGTCTGGGACGCCTGGGTCGTGCCGGGCACTGCGCCGCCCCGCGCCACGGTGCAGGCGGCGTTGGCCAACCCCGCATACCGCATTGAAATCGTGGTGACCGGCGCGCAAAAGGCGCCGTGAAAAGCGCCGTGATCAGTAGCGCTTGTCCAGCGTGAGCTGATCGTTGGTGCGCTGCATCTGGAAGCGCGTGAGAAAGCTGTTGCCCAGCAGCACGAACGCCATCGACTGGGGCAACACGATGGCCGACACGTCGTACACCAGCGCCTCACCGATGCGCACCGAGTCCAGCCGGATCTGGTGACCAACCACGTCGCCGTTGGCGGTGGCCACGCGCACCTTCTGACCCTGCTCAAACTTGAGGTTGATGCGTTTGGCATCGGACTCGCTCAAGATCACCTGGGTGGCCCCGGTGTCCACCATGAACTGGACCTGGCGGCCATTGATCTGGCCGGGCGGCATGAAGTGACCTTGGGCGTCGGCGGTGAGCACGATGCGCTGCGCACCGTTGTCGGCCTTGGCCCGACCCAGACTCACCGGGGCTTCACCCACCCGCACGGTCTGGCGCTGCCCGTTGACTTCGATCACCGCCGCTTCACCCTGCACGCTGAGCAGCTTCACGCCCTGGTGCGCCTGGCCGGGGGTGAGGAAACGCGGGGCAGCGCCATCGATGGTGACCAGCGCCTTGCCACCGGCGACCCCGGATAGCGCCACCTGCTGCGCGGCGGCCGGCCAGGCCAGCAGGGCGCTCACCGCGAGGGCGCAAGCGCGCGTCATGTCAATCGCGAAAGTTGTTGAAGGACAGGGGCAGGTCTTTGAGCTCGGCCTTGATCAGCGCCATGGCCGCCTGCAGGTCGTCGCGCTTGGCGCCCGTCACCCGCACCGCGTCGCCCTGGATGGCACCTTGCACCTTGAGCTTGCTGCCCTTGATGGCCTGCTGGATCTTCTTGCCGTCTTCGGTGCTCACGCCGTTGCGCACCTTCACCACCTGCTTGACCTTGTCGCCTCCCACCTTTTCGACCTTGCCCACGTCGAGAAAACGCGCATCGACGCCGCGTTTGGTGAGCTTGCCGCGCAGCACGTCGTCGATCTGCTGGAGCTGGAAGTCGGCATCGCCGTGCAGGATGATTTCCTTGTCCTTGAGTTCGATGGCCGCGCTTGTGCCTTTGAAATCGAAGCGGGTGCCGATCTCGCGCGCGACCTGGTCGACCGCGTTTTTCACTTCAACAAAATCGGCTTCGAGAACGGTGTCAAAAGAGGGCATGCTGGAGCTCTTGCAAATGGTGAATGAGAGAATCGAAGAATGGTAGTCGAGAACAACGTGGCGCTCCAGCCGCATAACACTTTTGGCATCGTTGCCCGGGCCCAGCGCCTGGTGCGCGTGCGCTCAACGGACGACGTTCTGGCCTTGCTGGCCGATCATGAGGTGCGCACCGCGTCGGGCACGCCGCCTTTTGTGCTGGGCGGTGGCAGCAACCTGGTGATCACCGGGGACATCAAGCAGCTGGTGATCAAGGTCGAGATCGGCGGGCGGCGCCTGGTGGAAGAAACCGCCAAGGGCTGGCTGGTGGAAGCGGGTGCCGGCGAAGACTGGCACGGCTTCGTGCGCTGGACGCTGGAGCAGGGTTACCCGGGCCTCGAGAACCTGGCGCTGATTCCGGGCACGGTGGGCGCCTCGCCGGTGCAGAACATTGGCGCTTACGGGGTGGAGCTGCAAGACCGCTTCAGCGAGCTGGACGCCATCGACCTGCAGACTGGCCAGCGCTTCACGCTGGATGCGGCGAAGTGCGGTTTTGGGTACCGCGACTCGGTGTTCAAACACACGCCGGCCGGTGAGAAAGGTCTGGGCCTGGCGGGTCGCGCGCTCATCACCCATGTGCGTTTCTGGCTGCCCAAGCCGTGGAAGCCGGTGCTGGGCTACGCCGATCTGGACCGCAAGATGGCGGAGACCGGTGTGTCGTCACCCACGGCACAACAGATCTTCGACTGGGTCTGCGCCATTCGCCGCGCCAAGCTGCCCGACCCGGCGGTGATCGGCAACGCCGGCAGCTT
>JAJNQE010000057.1 GCA_021154985.1 Hydrogenophaga sp. | reverse complement strand
TGAAGGCCAGCTGCAGACCCAGCGGCTCGGTGTACTGGCCGATCCAGCCGTTGCCGGCGAGGATGGCGGTGAGCGAGATGCCGGCCACAGCCGTGGGGAGGGCGAAGGGCAGATCCACCAGCGCGTCGACGATCTTCTTGCCCGGAAAGCTGTAGCGCACCAGCACCCAGGCCACCAGCAGGCCAAACACCGTGTTGACGCAGGCCGCGATGAACGATGCCCCGAAGGTGAGGCGGTACGAAGCCAGCACGCGCGGCGCCGTGACCGCTTCCCAGAACTGAGGCCAGGTGAGGGTGAAGGTCTTGAAGATCAGCGCCGAGAGCGGGATCAACACGATCAGACTCAGGTAAAAAACCGTGAACCCCAGCGTGATGTTGAAGCCCGGCAGCACGCGGCGCGTGGCGCGGCGGGGCAGGGACGCTCCGTGCTGGGTGTGGGTACCCAGCACGGCCGAAGAAACCGAACTCATTTACTTGCCCAGCGTGTAGATCTTGTCGAACTGACCGCCGTCGTTGAAGTGCACCTTCTGCGCTTCAGCCAGCGAGCCGAAGTACTGCTCCACGGTGAACAGCTTGATGGGCTTGAACGCGGTGGCGTACTTCTTCAACACCGCTTCATTGCGCGGACGGATGTTGTGCTTCGCTGCGATCTCCTGGCCCTCGGGGCTGTAGAGGAAGTCGAGGTAGGCCTTGGCCTCGGCGGTGGAGCCTTTCTTGTTCACCGTGCGCTCCACGATGGCCACCGGGTTCTCGGCCACGATGGACGCGCTGGGGTGGATGGCGTCGACCTTGCCGGCGCCAAACTCCTTGTCCACCGACACCACTTCGGATTCAAACGTCACCAGCACGTCGCCGATGTTGCGTTGCAGGAAGACGCCGGTGGCGTCGCGGCCACCGCGCGCCAGCACTGGCACGTTCTTGTAGAGCTTGCTCACGAACTCGGCCGCTTCGGCATCCGACCCGCCCTTGCTGCGCACATGGCCCCAGGCGGCCAGGTAGGCCATGCGGCCATTGCCACCCGTCTTGGGGTTGACCACGATCACCTGCACGCCGGGCTTGATCAGATCGTCCCAGTCCTTGATGCCCTTGGGGTTGCCGTTGCGCACCAGGAACAGCATGGTCGAGGTGGTGGGCGCGGCGTTGTTCGCGAACTTCTGGCGCCAGTCCTTGGCGACCACACCCTTGTCGGCGAGAAAGTCCACATCGGTCGTGGTGTTGAAGGTCACCACATCGGCCTCCAGGCCGTCGGCCACGGCCCGGGCTTGTGCGCTCGACCCGGCGTGCGACTGGTCGACCTTGATGTCCTTGCCGGTGGCTTTTTTGTAGCTCGCGGCGAAGGCGACGTTGATGTCCTTGTAGAACTCGCGCGCCACGTCGTACGAGACGTTGAGCAGCGTGGTCTGGGCGCCGGCGATGGCGGACGTGGAGAGGGCGACAGCGGCCAGGGCTGCGCGCAGCGTGTTGTTCATGAAAAGGCTCCAAGCGGAAACAAGATGTGAAGAATTCTGGGCGCACACCTCGCGAAACCCAACGACTTTGTTCTTGTTTCCATATGCGGCTCGGGCATAAGCCCGCACCACACAGGCCGCACGTGGTGAACGTACGGCTTCTCGGGACATGGAGGGCGCCAGCCCATGCCCGATTCCAATTTCTGATTGACGTGTGACGTTCAATCGCTCAGGCTGCAACCTTGTGTGCCGCGAACCGTGCGATGCACGGGTCTGCGGCGTCCCTGGTGAACCTTTGTGAGGAGCTGCCATGCAACACAAACACCCGTCACCCGACGATGCCCTGGCCGACCATCCCCTGGAGTATTCAGACCCGGAGTTGCGTGCCTACGCTGAAGAGCAGGCCGAGGACATCCTGGACTCGGTTGTGCACTACATGCCCCTGCTCCTGCCGACCATGGGCGCCATCCTGATCTTCATGCTGGCCTTCATCGCGGTGTTCATGGCCTGAGGCGTTCGCCGGGCCGCAGCGCCGGCACACAGGGCCGGCACACAAGGCCGACGCTGTGTTTCAGGACAAGGCTTCAATGATGCGGATGTCGCGCTCCGCGCCCTGGCCCAAAGCGGCCAGCGCCTTTTGGTAGGCCGGGCTGTCGTGGGCCGCGGTGGCCTGCGCCACGCTGTCGAACTCGATCAGCACCGCGCGCTGGTGCACAGCGGCTTCATACACCTGTGCCGGCATGCCGCGCGCCAGGAAACGCCCACCAGCAGCCTGCAGGGCAGGGCCGGCGAGTTCTGCATAGGCCGCGAGTGCGGCGGTGTCGCTGATGGAGCGGTAGGTGGAGATCCAGTAGGCCTTGGGCATGTTGATTCCTTGGAGTGTTGAGACGGCTGTCAGGGACGCCATCCTATGTGACTCCCAGTCGCCTTACTTCCTCGAGTAGATCTGGTCGAACGTGCCGCCGTCCGAGAAATGCACCTTGGCCGCCTGCTCCCAGCCACCAAACGCGTCTTCGATCTTGAACAGGTTGAGCTTGGGCAGTTGCTTGGCGTACTTGGCTTGCGCCTTGGCCGAGGTGGGGCGGTAGAAGTGTTTGCCGATGATGTCCTGCGCCTCTTCGGTGTAGAGGTATTCCAGGTAGGCCTGGGCCACGGCGCGGGTGCCCTTCTTGTCCACGTTCTTGTCGACCACGGTCACGGCGGGCTCGGCCAGGATGGACAGCGACGGATAGACGAAGTCCACCTTGTTGCCGAACTCCTTCTCCAGCAAATACGCCTCGTTCTCCCACGAGATGAACACGTCGCCCTGGGCGCGCTGCGCGAAGGTGATGGAAGAGCCGCGCGCGCCGGAGTCGAGCACCGGCACGTTGGCGTAGAGCTTGGCCACGAATTCCTGCGCCTTGGCGTCGCTGCCGAACTTACGCTTTGCAAATTCCCAGGCGGCCAGGTAGTTCCAGCGCGCGCCGCCCGAGGTCTTGGGGTTGGGGGTGATGACCTTCACGTCGGGGCGGATCAGGTCGTCCCAGTCCTTGATGTTCTTGGGGTTGCCCGCGCGCGTGACCAGCACGATGGTTGAGGTGTAGGGCGAGCTGTTGAGCGGCAGGCGTTTCTGCCAGTCCTTGGGGATCCAGCCGCCGTTGTTGTGCAGCGCGTCGGTGTCGCCGGCCAGGGCCAGGGTGGCCACGTCGGCGTCGAGCCCGTCGATGATGGAGCGGGCCTGTTTGCCCGAGCCGCCATGCGATTGTTTGATGGTCACGTCCTGGCCAGTCCTGGCTTTCCAGTGCTTGATGAACGCGGCGTTGTATTCCACGTACAGCTCGCGCGTCGGGTCGTAAGACACGTTGAGCAGGGTCACCGGCGCGGGTTGCGCCGCTGTAGACAGGGCGCTGGCGGTGAGGGCGGTGGCGGCGAGGGCCTGGATGAGTTGGCGGCGGGTGGTCATGGTGTTCCTTGTGTGGCGGTTGAAAGTGACCGGATGATCCGGGCTTCACCCTCATTCAGGAACGAATGGATTTTTGGTTGCTTATTACGCAAACATCTGAGCGGCCTGTGTTCCAGCGCCGAAGCGCAGCGCGCCGGCCGTGCAGTCGAAAGTGCCGCATCGATATACTTCGCGCGCAGTGTGCGTTGGTCCTGTCTGCACCCTCCTGTTGCACTGATCTCACCCACCTGACCCGACGCACATCACCATGACCGCAAGCCGCTTCATCCCATGCTTCTCCCGTGTCCCGACCGTGGAGCGGGCACTGTGAGCAGCGCCACGGTCTGGGCCGAAGCGGCCTTTCTCGGTCTGGTGCAGGGGCTCACCGAATTCCTGCCGGTGTCGTCCAGCGCCCACTTGCGCATCCTGGGCCCGCTGTTGCCCTCGGGTGGCGACCCGGGCGCGGCGTTCACCGCCATCACCCAGATCGGTACCGAGGCCGCGGTGTTGATCTACTTCCGCAAAGACATCCTGCGCATCCTGCTCGCGTGGTGGAAGTCGCTCACGCAAGCCGAGTGGCGCCGCGACGCTGATGCGCGCATGGGCTGGCTGATCCTGATTGGCACACTGCCCATTGCCTTGCTGGGTCTGGCGTTCAAAGACGCCATTGAAGGCACCCTGCGCAACCTCACGCTCACCGCGGTCATGCTGATCGTGTTCGGCCTGCTGCTGGCCGTGGCCGAGCGCGTGGGCTCCAAACAGCGCACGCTCAAGGAGCTGACGTGGGGGCACGGGCTGTTGTTCGGTCTGGCGCAGGCCATGGCGCTCATTCCGGGGGTCTCGCGCTCCGGTGGCACCATCACCGCCGGGCTGCTCATGGGCTACAGCCGCGAGGCTGCCGCACGCTACTCGTTCCTGCTGGCCATACCGGCCGTGATGGCCTCGGGCTTCTACCAGCTCTACCGCAGCTGGCAGGTAGGCAGCCCCATTGCGCCCGGCCCGACCGCGCTGGCCACGCTCATCGCCTTTGTGGTGGGCTACGGCGTGATCGTGTGGTTCCTCAAGCTCGTTTCCACGCGCGGCTACATGCCGTTTGTGGTGTACCGCGTGGTGCTGGGCTGTGTGGTGCTGGCGTTGCTCGCCACCGGCGTGCTGAGCGCCACCTGACGAACCCCGGCCCCGTCTGACACCTTCCAACATTTTTGAAAGTGGCGCCATGCTGATGCAATCGCTCTTGTTCTGTGCCGGACTCGTCGCCCTGGTGCTCGGCGCCAACGCTCTGGTGCGTGGCGCATCGAAGCTGGCGCTGTCGTTCGGCATCTCGCCGCTGGTGGTGGGCCTCACCATCGTGGCCTTTGGCACCAGTGCCCCGGAGATGGCGGTGTCCACCGGCGCCGTGCTCAACGGCCAGACCGACATTGCGGTGGGCAACGTGGTTGGCAGCAACATCTTCAACGTGCTGTTCATCCTGGGCATCAGTGCGCTGGTGGCGCCGCTGATCGTGCATGTGCAGCTGATCCGGCAGGAGGTTCCCATCATGATCGGCTCGGCCCTGCTGCTGCTGGCCCTCGGACTCGACGGCAAGCTCAGCCTGTGGGACGGTGCCATCCTGATGACCTTGATGGTGGCCTACACGGTGTTCCTGGTTGTGCAGTCGCGCCGCGAGTCGGCGGCCAACACCGCCGAGTACGACACCGAACTGAAGCCCGCCGCGCCGGGCGCCTGGGACGGCAAATGGCCCGTGCAGGTGGGCCTGATCCTGGTGGGCCTGGCGCTGCTGGTGGTGGGCTCGGACTGGCTGGTCTCGGCCTCCGTGGTGTTTGCCAAGGCGCTCGGTGTGAGCGACCTGGTCATCGGCCTGACGATCGTCGCGGCCGGCACCTCCATGCCCGAGGTGGCCACTTCGCTTACCGCCGCCTTCAAGGGCGAGCGCGACATCGCCGTGGGCAACGTGGTGGGCAGCAGCACCTTCAATATCCTGGGTTGTCTGGGCCTGAGCGGCCTGGCATCCGGCAGCCTGGGGCTGACGCTGGCGCCGTCCATCCTGACCTTCGACATCTGGGTCATGCTGGCCGCGCTGCTGGCCTGCCTGCCTGTGTTCTTGAGCGGGCGCGAAATCGCTCGCTGGGAAGGCGGAGTCTTTCTGGCTTACTACGTGGCATATGTGGCCTACATGATCCTGGCCTCGCAGCACCACGACGCGCTGCCAGCGTTCTCCTCGGCCATGCTCAGCTTTGTGCTGCCCCTGACCATCATCACCTTTGTGGTGAGCATCATGCGCAGCAAGGCACCCCACCCCCCGGTCTGACGCCTCCTTGTGCCATTTCCAACGCCCATGAAAAACCAGTCCAACTCTTTCGAGCGAGTCATGGAGAAGGCAATCTTCGCCAGCCGCTGGATCCTTGCGCCGTTCTTCATCGGCTTGATCATCGCGATGCTTGTGCTGCTGCTCAAGTTCGGCAAGGAGCTGGTGTCCCTGCTCATGGGCGTGTTGGGGTTGTACGAGCACGACGCGATCATTTCCATCCTCACGCTGGTGGACACCGCGCTGATCGCGGTGTTGTTGCTCATCATCGTGTTCAGCGGCTATGAGAATTTTGTGTCCAAGCTCAGCATCGGTGATCACGAAGACCGACCGGGCTGGATGGGCAAGGTCAGTTTCTCCGATCTCAAGATGAAGCTGATCGGCGCCATCGTGGCCATCTCGGCGGTGGAGCTGCTCAAGGCGTTTCTCGTGAGCACCACGCTCACCGGTGAGCAGATCGGCTGGAAGATCGCAATCCACCTCACCTTCGTGGTCTCTGGTCTTCTTTTTGCAGCGTCCGACTGGATCAGCGATCACCGCAAGAGCCTGTAGCGGAGACGTGTGCCAGCGCACCGACGCTGCTGCCTTTGAGCGCCGATGCTCGTGCCTTTCATCGTGGAACTCTCATGGCACAAAAAGCACACATCGTCGGCAAGGTCGAGTACCGCAGCGGCGACGGCCCCAATGTTGAAATCCGCCCGGGCCCGGTCGATCTGAATCCCGGCATCAACGACGTCACCTTGAGCTGGACCGACGACGACGCGCACGGCTCGGCTGCCATCCCTTTGGCCGACTTCAAACGCTACGTGGCCGAGGGGCTGATCAAGCTCGATTCATGAGTTCCCGTGGCAGGCGCACGCTTCACCGTGCGCCGCCGACACCAGCTCGTCCAGAATGCCGCAGTGCCCTTCGTGCGTGCCCGAGCAGCGCGCCCGCAACTGCAGCAACTGTTTCTCCAGTGCCCGCATGCTCTTGAGCCGTGCGCGAACGCGGGCCAGCTGTTCGTCCACCAGCAGGTCCACGTCGCTGCAGTCGGCGCCGGGTTCGTCCACATAGCCCAGCAGCCGGGCCACGTCGGCCAGCGGCATGTCCAGCGCCCGGCAGTGGCGGATGAAAGACAGGCGTTCCAGGTGCTCGGCCGCGTAGTCGCGGTAGCCGTTGTCGCGCCGCGCCGGCTCGGGCAGCAGGCCCTGTTTTTCGTAGTAGCGGATGGTCTCCACATCCACGCCCGTGGCGCGGGCCAGTTCCTTGATCTGCATGGTGCAACTTCCGTTCAAGCAAGTGGTTGACACTGTAGCGGCTCCAGGGTTTCCAATGCAGGTATCGAAAGGAGAAACCATGTCTGCCCATTGCTGTGACCACGACACCCCCAAGCCCGAGACCCTCGTCAACCTGCCGCGCTACCGCAAGATCCTGTGGATCGCCCTGATCATCAACGCCGCCCTGTTCTTCATCGAGATCGGCGCGGGGTTGCAGGCCGGTTCGCTCTCGCTGCTGGCCGACGCGGTGGACTTTGCTGGCGACGCGCTCAACTACGCCGTGTCGCTGGCCGTGCTGGCGTCGGCGCTTGCATGGCGAGCCCGCGCGGCGATGCTCAAGGCGGTGAGCATGATGGGCTTTGGCCTCTATGTGCTGGGCGCGGCGGTGTGGACCGTGTGGCACGGCGGCGTGCCGCACGCCACCACCATGGGCGCGGTGGCGCTGCTCGCGTTGGTGGCCAACGTGGCCGTGGCCTGGATGCTCTATGCCTTTCGCGAAGGCGACGCCAACATGCGCAGCGTGTGGCTGTGCTCGCGCAACGACGCCATCGGCAACCTCGCCGTGTTCGTGGCCGCACTCGGTGTGTTCGGCACCGGCTCGGCCTGGCCCGACCTGGCCGTGGCCAGCCTCATGGCGGCGCTGGCGCTGCACGGCGGGTGGCAGGTGATGCGACAGGCGAGGGGAGAGCTGGGCGCTGATGCTGCCAATGACCCACATGGCCACGCGCACTGACCGGCCGTGCCGACTGCATGGCCAACATTGCCATCATTGCGATTTAGCCCAAGGTTTGACCGTGTGATCCCTGCGGGGGTTGTGAGGCTGTTAGCCTTGCATGCCCGACAACTCCCCGCCATATCGGCCACGGCCACAGCGCCTCATTGACAAGCGAATCCACCATGACCAGCCCGCTCTACACCGCCTCCGTTCCCGTTTTGCAGCAGATGCTGCGCGCCCTGTCCGATGTGCTCAAGAAAGCCGAAGACCACGCGGCGCAAAAGAACATCGACCCCAACGCGCTGCTGCAAGCCCGGCTGTTCCCGGACATGTTTCCCCTGGTGCGGCAGGTGCAGATTGCCGCAGACTTCTCCAAAGGCATTGCCTCCCGCTTGGCCGGCGCCGAAGTGCCGTCCTGGCCCGACACCGAAAGCAGCTTCGCCGACCTGCAAGCCCTGATCGCCAAGGCCCTGGCCCATGTCGGCTCGTTCAAGCCCGAGCAGTTCGAGGCGAGCGAAATCCGCGAGATCGTGCTGCGCCCCGGCACCCCCAAAGAAAAGAAGCTGGCTGCCAGCGCCTACCTTCTGAACTACGGTCTGCCGCAGTTTTTCTTCCACGTCACCACCGCCTACGCCATCCTGCGCCACAACGGCGTCGAGATCGGCAAGCGGGACTACATGGGCGCGTACTGACGCCTGGCCTGACGGCGGCGGTTCATATGTCGAAAATTCTTACAGCGGTCCGTCTGCGCGATGCATGGGCTCGTCCAAGCATTTGATTTATTGACGGTCGATACGCTTGGCCCGGAGTCTGCTTGGAAAAGTTTTTTTCCAGGAGACAAATATGCAAAACAAACGACGGGTGATGAAACGCGGCATGTTGGCGCTTGCGTTGGCGGTGGTGGCACCGGTGACAGCCATGGCAGCTCCGATATCGGTGCTCTTTGTCGGCAACAGCTTCACCTTCGGCCGAGCCGACCCGGTGATGAGCTACAACGCAGACAAAGTCAACGACCTGACGCGCCCGGACCAGGTCGGTAACCCCAGCTTCAACAACACCACCGGCAGCAACGCCTTTGAACCCCACCCCTGGGGTGGCGTGGCGGGAATTTTCAAGGAGTTCACCGAACAAGCCGGGTTGCAGTACGAGGTCTCGTTGTCGACCCGCAATGCCGCTTCGCTGCGCGGGCACATGCTCAACACCAACCCGGCCGACTGGGACCTTCGTGGCAACATCGCACTGCAGACTTGGGACAAGGTCGTGCTGCAGGAACAAAGCGATGAGTCTCTGTCGCTGCGGCCCGGTCTCGCGTCAAACCCGGCGCGCTTCAACAACTACGTCGACAAGATCGCCGAGTACGTGAAGGAGGGCACCTTGTCCACCTACCGTGAGCGTGATTACTACGAAGGCGCAACCAACGCCGAGAAAACCGCCAACTGCGTGGCCATCACCGGTGCAAGCAACAGCAACGCGTGCAACGCGCAGCGCGGAACGGCCTCGGGCCTTTCGGCAAACTTCACACTGCCTGTCAACCCCAATGCCAGCGCCTCGACCGAGGTGTTCCTGTACCAGACCTGGGCGCGCCCGGACATGGTCACCGGCGCCCTGGTCTCTGCGACGGACGAGACCACCGGCGAAGTCACGCGCACCACCACACCGAAGACCACCTACTTCGCTGACCTCGAGTCGATGACGGAAGAGCTGCGCATCGCCTACGAACGCGCTGGTACCCAGGCTGGGAACATCGATGGCATCGCACCGGTTGGCGAGGCATTCCTGCGCGCGGTGCAATCGGGCATTGCGACGCGCGACCCCTATGCCGCGGACGCAATCAGCGACAACCTCATCGACCTGTGGTTCGACGACGCTTTCCACCCCAGCAAGTACGGCTCGTATCTGAGTGCACTGACGCTGTTCGGAACGCTCACCGGACTGAATCCTGCGATGTTCGGCGCCGACGAGTTTGCTGCACGCGACCTCGGAATCTCGGCGGCCGACGCTGTTGCGTTGCAACGCGTGGCTGCGCTCCAGCTGGGCTATGAGGTGCCCGAACCTGGCGCCCTTGCGCTTCTCGGTATCGGCCTCGCCGGCCTGGCCGCTGCGCGCAGGCGCAGCCGCCGGCAGGCATCGGCAACGCCTGCCTGAGTGGCTGGCTCTCAGGAGGTGCGGGTCACCGCACGGCTTATCGATCAACGGGCACGGCCTTGAGGACGAAGGACCGCCTCGATTACCCTCGGGCCTTCTTTCAAACCCCGAGCGCCCAACACCGGCGCAGTAGCCACCATGCCCAATTTCGCTCGAATCAAGCTGCTGTGGATGCGGCTTCGCCAGACGCTGTGGTGGCGTCCAGCCTTGTGGAGCGCCGCTGCGGTGGCGGCAGCTTTCATGTCCTTTCTCGTCGACGCCTGGGTGCCGGTGGACCGGTTGCCTAAGCTGGCGCCGGGCGTCGTCGACGACCTGCTGCACATCATGGCGTCGAGCATGCTGGTCGTGAGCACCTTCGCGCTCTCGGTGCTGGCCAGCGCATACGCCTCGGCGTCGAGCGCGGGCACCCCGCGCGCCACACGCCTTGTGGTGGCCGAGCCGCACTCCCAGAAGGCGGTGGCGGTTTTCCTGGCGGCGTTCATCTTCTCCGTGGTGGGTGTGATTGCGCTGGGCACGGGACGCTATGGTGCCTCGGGTCGAATGGCGCTCTTCATCTGCGCGCTGGCGGTGCTGGCCTGGGTCGTGGTGTCGTTCATGCGGTATATCGACGTTTTGTCCCGCATCGGTCTGGTCGCGCACACGATCGAGATCGTCGAGCGTGCGACGGCAAAGAGCTTGCAGCAGTACGCCCGGCAGCCGCTGGGTGGGGCACTTGCAGCTAGCGAGCCTCCGGCAGGTGCACGGCCCGTGCGGGGCCTGCAGACAGGCCATGTGCAGTACATCGATCTGTCGGCCCTGCAAACCCTGGTCCTGGAGTGCGATGGCCATGTGCACCTTGCGGTGCAAACGGGCGATCTGGTGCACCCCGCTCAGCCGCTGGCCTGGTTGTTGGACCCGCGGTGCGGCAGTGGCCCGCAGGCACTGGACGGTGCCGCGGCGCAGACCCTGAGGCGTGCGACCGATGCCGCAGTGCGCAAGGCCTTCGTCATCGGGGCGGAACGCAGCTTCGAGCAGGACGCTGGCTTCGGACTCATCGTGTTGTCGGAGATCGCCCAGCGTGCGCTGTCACCGGCGGTCAATGACCCGGGCACCGCCATCGCCGTTCTGGGGAGCCAGACGCGTCTGTTGATCGACGCCCTGGCCACGCCCCTTGGTGCAACAGCCAGCGTCTGCGACCGCGTCACAGCCGCTGCGGCCCAACCCGAGGCGCTGGTGGCCGTTGCCTACGAAGCCATCGCGCGCTGCAGCATGTCGCAGTTCGACGTGATGCAGCAGTGGCTGCGCCACCTGGCCGCGCTGGTCGCCAATGCACCCCCGGTGGTGCAGGCAGCCGCTATCCAACTGGTGCAGCGCGTCCTGGCCCGTGCTGCGCGATCCGGGGCCGACAGCGAAGACCTGGCCAACTGGCAGGTCACAGCCACATCCCTCGGGCTGGTGCCCGGGCTACGCCGGGGTTGACGAAGGTCCGGGCACAAACACATCGGCGTGGAAGTCCTCGGCGCTCAAGCCGCTGGCGGTCGCCGCCGAGCGAACCGCCGACACCATGGGCGGTGAGCCACAGCAATACAGGACGTGACCGGTGAGGTCGGCGCAGGTGGCGTGCAGCGCCTGGTCCACCCGGCCAGCAAAGGCATCGCCCGCGGCATCGGCCTGAGCGTCGCTCAACGCGGCCACAAAACGGAACCCAGGCCACTGTTTCCGCCATCGTTCAACGGCGGCGCGCAGGTACAGGCCACTCGCCTCGCGAGCGCCCCAGATGAGTGTGATGTCGCGCTGCACGCGTTTTTTCAACATGTCGTCCAGGATGGACTTGACCGGTGCGAAGCCGGTGCCGCCGGCCACGAACACGATGGGTCGCGTGTCGTCCACGGTGAGCGCCACGTTGCCGAACGGCAGCTCGATCGTCAGCAGGTCGCCTGGCGTGAGTTGCGCCACCCGCGCGCTGAACTGCCCGCCTGCTACGTGGCGGATGTGCAGGGTGACGCCGTCGCTTTCGTGCGGCGGGTTCGCCATGGAATAACACCGCGCACTTCCGTCATCCTGCAGTATCTGCAGATACTGGCCAGCCTGGAACTTCGCGCGCTGCCCGGCGGGCAGGCGCAGCCTGAGCACTGACACATCGGGCGCGGCCAGTTGGTTGCTGTACACCTTGGCGGTAAAGGTCTTGCGCGCGCTCGGGTCCAGGCGCTTCCACGACACGGGCCGCAGTACCACGGGGGTTGTCGGTTCGCACATGCAATACAGCACCTGATCCGGGCCGCAGGTGTCGTTGCGGATCGCTGCGCCGTGGAGGCCACGGACCTCGCCCGACGCGATGCTGCCCACACAACTGCCGCAGACGCCCTTGCGACAGGAGTAGGGCAGGTCAATGCCGGCGTGCAAGGCCGCGTCCAGCAGGCTCTGGCCGGGTGCGGATTCGAACGCGACCTCGGTCGCTTCAATGGCGATGGAATGGCTCATGCGACGGCTTTGGGTTGTGTTGCGCCCGACAACAGCGCGATCGTGCGCAGCAGCGCGGTCGGGTCGGCGATGCCTTGGCCGGCGATGTTCATGGCGCTGCCATGACCCACGCTGGACAACAAGGCGTCCGCGCCGATGCTCAAGGCGCTGGCCGCGTTCGGCGCCAGCAGCTTGATGGGAATGTGGCCTTGATCGTGCAGCATGGCCACATACAGGTCGTGCCCACGCAGTGACAGCACCATGTCTGCACCGTGCGGGCCGTCCACGCGGTGGCCTTCGGCGCGCAGGGCCGCCATGGCGGGCACCACGATCTGCTGGTCTTCGGGGCCGAACAGCGTGCCTTCCGAGGCGTGCGGGTTGATCCCGAACACGCCGATGCTTGGGTCGTGCACGCCCAGCAGGGCGCAAGCGCGCACACCGGCCCGCACGGCCTTCTGCACGAGGGTGGGCGACATCCGGTCCAGCGCGGTTCGCACGCTCTCGTGCAGCGTCACGTGCACGATGCGCAGCCCACCGCCCACTAGCAACAGAAACACCTCGTCTTCCGGCACGCCGCAGACGCGCGCCACCAGCGAGGGGTAGCCGCTGAAAGGAATGCCGGCCTGGTGGATGGCGGTTTCGTGGTGCGGGCAGGCAATCACCACGTCGAAGTCGCCCGCGCGCACGGCCTGCAGCGCTGCGGTGGCGGCAGCGATGGTGGATGCGCCGGCCGCCGCATCGATGCGGCCGGGCACCGCAGCGCCCTCAAGCAAGGTGCCCGCCTCCACATGGCGTATCTCCGGCCACAGCGCGGACAGGTCGCAGACGGCGGCCGCGCGCTGCAGCACGGCGCCAGGGCCGAACACGGTGATGCGCTCGCGCTGCGCTGGGTCCAGTGCGGCCAGGGCCTTGAGGGCGATCTCGGGGCCGATGCCGTTGGGGTCGCCGGTGGCCAAGGCCATGCGGCGCAAGGGTGGCGTCGCGCTCACAGCGGCAGGGCCATCAGCGTGTCGGTCACCGTGCTGTCGCAGATGGCCACGCGCTCGGCCAGCAGCAACTCGCCGGCATCCATCACGAACCGGTCGCGGTACTCGCCGGTGGCAAACACCTCGCTCTGTCCCGTGGCCATGATGCGCACCACGATGAAGGGCGTGCGCGCCTGCGCCACCGTGTTGTCGGCGGACTCCACCAGCGGCATGCCCAGCAGGTGGCGGTAGCGCTGGCGTTCGTAGATGTTGGCTTCGCGCAGGGCAGCAATGCGGTCTTCCAGCATGGCGCGCGAGTCGGCGTACACGATGCCTGCGGCCAGTCCTTCCTGTTCGTTCTCGACGTGGGTGATGCGGTAGTGGCAGCCTTCGGTGAAGAAGGCGGGCCAGGCTTCCAGTGCATCGCTGTCGATGGTGTGGACGTAGCGGGCGTTGAAGGCGGCGATGGTCAGCAGATCGATCATTCAGGTCCCCATGTGCTGGCGGTAGGCTTTCCAGAAACCCCGCACCGAGGTTTCGGTGGCACGGCCTTCGCTGGAGCCAGATTCGTCACCGCCCATTTCCACCACCGCTTGCATGTCGCTCGCGCCGGCAATGCCGCGCTGCACGAAGCCACCCACTGCGCCGTCCTCCATGGAGATGAAGCCGGCCGGCCCCACCAGGTTGGATTGTTTCAGGCGCACCTTGCGCTGCTCGGGCGTGTCGTCGGTGTAGCCGAAGTAGGTCCAGTTGAGCTCGGTGCGGTCCACCCCTTTGGGCAACACCTGGCGCACCGCCAGGCAGTTCTGGATCTGCTGCAGCACGAACCCCGGGAACACCGAGAGAATCTGCAGCGTGACACCGTCGTCGTACTCCTTGAAGCCGGCCAGCAGCGTGGGGTCTTTCAGGCGGTAGCGGTCGTTGTCGGACCGCAGGGCCTGGTCCTTGTACGAAGAATCCTTCTCCGCCGTGGTGTCTATCATCGAATAGCTCACGTGGTGGCCACCCGATGCATCGACGATGACACCGCCTTTCTGCGAGAGGCGGTTCAGTTCGAAGGTGGTGAAGAACATGTGCAGCAGGCTGGCGTGGTAGCTGTCCTTGACGTTCTCGACATAGAGCTTCCAGTTGTTGGGCAGTGCCTGCGTGAAGCGGCCGATCACCTGCACCGGCTTGTGCATCACGCGCTCGATGCGCTGGCAGATCTCGTCGCCGAGGTATTCCTCGATGTCGGGTACGTCGTCGGAGAAGCTGCCGAACACCAGGCCGCAATACACCGCGATGCGCAGCTTGCGCGGGCCGTGTTCTTCCTTGCAAAAGTCGGGCGGCATGCCGCCCTGGTCCTTGACGCCCTTTTCGAACGCCACGCCGGTCAGGTCGCCCTGGCGGTTGTAGCTCCATGCGTGGTAGACGCACTGGAAGTTGTCGGCCTTGCCGGATTTCTCCAGCGCGATCAGCGCGCCGCGGTGCGCACACCGGTTCTCGAACGCGTAGACCTCGCCGTCGCCATCGCGCACCACCACCACCGGCGTGGTGCCGGCAAACGTGGTGCGGTAGCTGCCTTCCTCGGGCAGTTCGGCGTCGAGGCACAGGTAGTTCCAGGTGTTGCCACGGAAGATCTTGTCCTGTTCCTGTTCGGGCACCTGCGTGTCGCTGTACAGCGAATAAGGAATGCGCGTGAGCGCATCACTGCGCCAGTGGATGGTCTGTTCCTGCATGTCGGTTTTTCTCACTCCAGCGTCACATTGGCGCTTTTGATGACCTTGTTCCATTTGTCGGACTCTGCCTGGATGAAGCGCCCAGTCTGCTCAGGCGACCAGCCACGCGCCTCTGCACCCTGCTCGGCAAACCGTGCCTTCACATCGGGCAGGGCCATCGCGTCGGCCAGCAGCTTCTGCATGGCGGCGGCGGTGGCTGGTGGTGTGCCGGGAGGTGCCACCACGGAGAAGAAGGTCACGGCGTTCATGCCGGCCACCTTGGACTCTTCAAACGTGGGCACTTGGGGCAGAACAGTCGAACGCACGGCGTCTGCCACCGCCAGGATGCGCAGCTTGCCCGCGGTGTGGTACTGGGCGGAAGAGCTCAGGTTGTCGAAGAACACATCGACCTGGCCGCCGAGCAGATCCGTCAGGGCGGGCGCCGTGCCACGGTAGGGAATGTGCGTCATCTCGGTGCCTGTCAGTTGCATGAACAGGGCCGCCGTCAGGTGCGACGTGGAGCCGTTGCCTTGCGAAGCGTAGGTCACCTTGCCTGGGTTGGCCTTGAGGTAGGCGATGAACTCCGCCACGTTCTGCGCTGGCACTTTGGTGCTGATCGCCAGCACGTTGGGCACGGTGGCCATCACCGTGACCGGAACCCACTTGGTGGGGTCAAACGCAAGCTTCTTGTACAGGTGGTGGTTGATCGCGATGGGCCCAGGGGGGGAAGCAAGCAGCATCGTTCCATCGGGTGCTGCACGAAACACCGCTTCGGCGCCGATGTTGCCGCCTGCGCCCGTGCGGTTCTCGACAACCACCCCTGCAGGAAAACTCGTGCGAAGTTTTTCGGCCAGGATGCGCGGCAAGACGTCGGCCGTGCCACCGGCCGGGAAGGGAACAATCAGCCGGAGGGGCTGGCTGCCCGCTTGTGCGAATGCCGTGCCGACCAGGCATGAAAAAAGGGCAAGGACGGCACCTATGCGGCGTGGAAAAGAATGAAACATGTTTTGTCTCCAACGTTGTTGTGTGGGGGCGGCCAGTGTTACCTCTGAGGAATCACCCGACAAGGTAAATTTGCGCCATGCGCAAAAATCAAATCGATGAACTGACGGACGTCAATGCAGCCGACCGCCATTTCGTCACCTCGTTGCAGAAGGGCCTGGACGTGCTTACCTGCTTTGGCCGGCAACACAGCCGTCTGACGCTGTCGGAGGTTGCACGCCTGACCAGCATGTCTCCCGCGTCTGCCCGGCGTTCGCTGCTCACGCTGCACCAGCTCGGCTATCTGGACAGTGATGGCAAACGCTTCTGGGTGCAACCGCGCGCCTTGTTGGTGGCGCATGCGTACCTGTCTTCGCGGCCAATGCCATCGTTGGCACAGCCTCTTCTCGATGCCTTGTCGGAGCGCACGCGCGAGTCGGCTTCGTTGGGGCAACTGCAGGGCGATGACGCGATCATCGTGGCCCGGTCCACGGCACGGCGCAGTCTGAGCACCGGCCTGGGCATCGGCTCTCGCCTACCGGCCTATTGTTCTGCGCTGGGGCGTGTCTTGCTGGCCGGTATGCCGCCACAAGACGTGCTGGCTCGCGTGCGGGGCATGCGGCGGGTGGCGCTCACCGCGCAGACGATCTACAGCGTGCCGCAGGTCGTGGCGTTGGTGGAGCGCTGCCGCGAACAGGGTTACTCCACCAACGATGGCGAGCTGGAACTGGGTGTGCGTTCGATGGCCGTGCCGGTACGCGACCGCAGTGGCCAGGTGACCGCAGCCATGAGCATCGCGGTTCGGGTAGAGCGTATGGGCCTGAGCGAGTTTCGCGACGCTTTCCTGCCCATGCTCAAGCGGGCGCGTGACACATTGGAGGGTCGCCTTTTCCCGGAGTGAGCGTGGTTTTCCACTGGTTCTGGTTCAGATCCGCAAGACCTTCTCCCGCAACCCGGCCTCCAGCGCCACCCCCACCACCACACCCACGCCCGCGTTCCACACCGACACGGCAGCGGTGGTGAGCAGCACGGCGCGGGCTTCCTTGTCGCGCGAGCTGCCGGCGGTGCCGATGGTGAGCGAGAAGCCGGCCACGAACAGCATGGCGCCGATGGTGCCGGCGGGCAGCAGGCTCAGCAGGGCGGTGAGCTGAGCGCTGGCGAACAGGCCGGCGAGCAGCAACGCGGTGCCCAGGGCCATGGGCGCGCGGCCGGTGCGGGCGCCACACGCCACCTGGGCGGCCATGCCGCCCGCGCCGAAGCACATGGGCGGCGCGCCCAGGCCGCCGGCCAGCAGGTTCATGAAGCCGGTGCCGCGCGCGGCGCGGCTCTCGTTCAGGGCCACTGCGGGGAACAGGCGGCGGGTTTCAGCCACGATGCCCAGGATGGCGTTGCCGAAGGTCAGTGGTATCTGTGCCGCCGCCAGCCCCACGGCCGCGAGCCACACGGCGGGCTGGTTGAACGCGGACCACTGCGGCTCGGGCAGGTGCAGCGCCCAGGGCGCGCTGGCCAGCGCCTGCAGCAGTTCGGGCTGGCGCCAGCTGCCCACCGCCCAGCCCAGGGCCATGAGCGCCGGCATGGTGAGCCAGCCGCCCCGGCCGAGCAGCACCAGCGCCAACACCACCGAGGCCGCGCCCAGCACCGCGTCGCCCTCCATGCGCCGCAGCCCCGCCACGATGAGCGCAATGCCCAGGCCCAGCACCACGCCGTGGATCACGTCGCGCGACACGTGGCGGGCGAGCCAGCGCGCCAGGCCGCTCCACGCGGCGATGAGCCAGAACACACCGGTGATCAGCGCGGCCAGTGCGAGCACGGCGGGCATGTTCTGCCCGGCCACCACCGCGCTGGCCAATGCGGCGGCACCCACGGCTTTCATGGGTTGCACCGGGAAGGGAATGCCCAGGCGCCAGCCCACCGCCATGAGGCTCAGGCCAAACGCCAGCAGGATGGAGGTGGGGTGCACGCCGGCCAGCACGATGAAGCCGACCAGAAAGGGCAGCAGGGTGCCCAGGTCGCCGAGCGAGCCGCCCAGGTCGCCGCGCAAAGTGGCGGGGGACAAGGCGGGCTGGGGAGCGGGGAACTCGCGTGGGTCGGTGGTGGTTGTCACCCGGCGATTCTGCGACACGGCCGCCGCGGCTGGCTCAGCGCCCGCCCAGGCTCTCTTTTTCCATCAGCAGGTAGGTGTTGTAGGCGTTCATGCGGTTGGCAAAACGGAACATGGGCATGGGCTCGAAGCGGCTCCAGTCGGTGGTGTTGTAGGCCTCTTCAAACGGCACGAAATCTTTGGCCGCTTTCCCCATGGTGCTGCGCAAATGGGTGAGGTAGTCGCGCATCACCACCATGTCTTTGCGTGGCTCGGTGGACGCAGCGCCGTGGCCGGGCACGACCACCGCCACGTCAAAGCGCAGCAGGCGGTCCAGCGAGTTGATCCACTGGTGGCTGTCGGCCTGGCCCACGAACGGCAGGCGCCCGGCGAACATGAGGTCGCCCGCAAACAGCACGCGCTCGCTCGGCACATGCACGGCCAGGTCTTCCGGCGTGTGTGAAGGCCCCACGCGCTCCACCACAAAACGCGTGCCCGCCAGCTCCAGCGTGGTGGAGTCGGTGAGCCAGCGGTCGGCGGGCACCAGGCGGGTGTTGTCGTCCACCCAGGGCGCGAGCTCGGTGCGCGAGGCCACCAGGCGCTGGGCGGCGGTGTCGGAGTTCAGGTACTCCCGCGCGGTCTGCTGCGCAACGATCTGCGCGCCCAGTTCCTTGAACACCTGCAGGCCATAAATGTGGTCGGCGTGGTAGTGGGTCAGGATCACATGCGTGATCGGCTTGGGCGTGATCCCGGCGATTTTCTGCACCAGCCGGCGAGCGAGTGCCGGCGAGCCTAGCGCGTCGATCACCACCACACCCTGCGGCGCCACCACAAAGCCGGCGTTGCTGATGAAGTTCTGGTTGGCCGGCGAGCCCAGCGCGGCCAGCCCCTGCACGTAGTAGCTGTTGGGGCCGACCTTTTGTGGCTGCATGTCGCCCGGGGTCTGCGCGTTGGCCGAAAGGCTCAGGGCGGTCACCACGAGCGCGAGGGCGCGGGTCAGGCGGCGGGGCAGGGCCATGGGGTCTCCTCAGTTTGAAAGTAAATCAGCAATCACTGATATTGTGAGCGGATTCGGCTGTTCCGTGAACTCATCAAACGCCTGCTGGCCGGGTTCAGCCGGCCACGCAGCGAAAGCCGATGTAGACCGCGTAGAAGTCGGCGGCTTTCCAGGCCACCACGTCGGCGCGCATCTGCGAGGCGCCGTACCACCACGAACCGCCCATGGTGCGGCGTTCGTTGCCCTGGGCGTCGTTCACCCATTCCCACACATTGGCGCCCATGTCGTGAAGACCGTTCACACCGGCCGTGGTCTGGCCTGCGGGCGCGGCGCGGGGCCAGCGGTCGGGGTCGCTGGTGTTGGCGCCCTGGGGGCTGTTGCCGGTGGGCCAGGGGTAGGTTGTGCCGCGAACCCAGGGCGCGGGTGGGTTGGCGCGTTGTTCGGTGAAGGCCGCGCCGAGCCATTCGGAGGCACTGGGCAGCCGGCCGCCCGCCCAGCGGCAGTAGGCCGAGGCTTCGGCGTGGGTGAGGTGCACGGCGGGCAGTTGGGGGGAGGGGTTGGTCACGCCGTCGGGGGTGCGCCAGGTCCAGCCGGGCCGGCGCTGCCAGCCGCCGTCAAACTCAAAACCGCCGCCTTCGGTTTCGGCCCGTGTGACGGTGCCGGTGGCCTGGGCAAAGCGGGCGAATTGCGCGATGGTGACTTCGGTACGGTCGATCTCGACGCTGCCCAGCTTCACACGGTCGCTGGCCGGCGATTGGGCAAAGGCCGGGGCGGCGGGCAGGGCAGCGAGGAGCGGAAGGCAGCAGCGGAGCAGGGCGTGTTTCATGGCCTGCTGTGATCCGCTCAGCTCGAAGTGGTTCGCAGTTCGTCGAAGCGGCTGGCGAATTCCTGGCGCAGCTGTTTGCGCACCTGGGCGGCGGCGTGGCGGCGGCGTTCGTCGGGGGTGGCGGGTTGCAGCGGCGGCACGGGCACGGGTTTGCCGTCGTCGCCCACCGCCACCATGGTGAAGAAGCAGCTGTTGGCGTGGCGCACCACCTGGCTGCGGATGTTCTCTGCCACCACCTTGATGCCGATCTCCATGGACGAGGTGCCGGTGATGTTCACCGAGGCCATGAAGGTCACGAGCTCACCCACATGGATGGGCTGACGGAACATGACCTGGTCCACCGAGAGCGTGACCACATAGCTGCGCGCGTAGCGGCTGGCGCAGGCGTAGGCCACCTGATCGAGCAGCTTGAGGATGGTGCCGCCGTGCACATTGCCCGAGAAGTTGGCCATGTCCGGCGTCATGAGCACGGTCATGGTGAGTTGGTGGCTGGGCAGGTCCATGGTCGGGCTCTCGTGGTGGTGCAGCACGGCGCTGCAGGCGGGGATTGTGCCCCCGCCCAGGCCCGCACCCATGCACGCACATACCCGCTTCCGTTGCGTTGCTTTATACAAATCATTCGCATTTGCGATATCCTTGAGGCCATCACCCCGGCTGTGCGCATCAGCCATCCACAGGAGTTTTTTCATGCACATCAAATCCGCCATCGCTGCCGCCGTTCTGGGTCTCGCGCTGTCCGCCCAGGCGCAGACCGCCGCCACGCCGGCCAGCGTGGCCGAGCACTACGCCACGCTGGTGCACGCCAACTACCAGGACGTGCTCACCACGGCGGTCACCCTGCAGGACGCCATCAAGGCCTTCACCGCCGCGCCCTCGGCCGACTCGCTGGCCGCCGCTCGCAAGGCCTGGCTGACGGCGCGCGAGTACTACGGCCAGACCGAGGCGTTCCGTTTCTATGGCGGCCCGATCGACAACGACGACGGCCCCGAAGGCCGCATCAACGCCTGGCCCATGGACGAGTCGTATGTGGACAGCGTGAACGGCAAAAAAACCGCCGGGCTGGTGAACAACCGCAAGCAAGCCATCACCAAAAAAGCGCTCTCGGGCCTGAACGAGCGCGGTGGCGAAGAGAACATTGCCACTGGCTGGCACGCCATCGAATTCATGCTCTGGGGACAAGACCTTTCGGAGACCGGCCCGGGCAACCGCAGCTTTGAAGACTTTGTGGACGGCAAGGCGCCCAACGCCGACCGCCGCCGCCAGTACCTGACCGTGGTCACCGAGCTGCTGGTGGACGATCTCTCGGGCCTGGTGAAGGCCTGGGCGCCGGGCCAGAAGGCCAATTACCGTGCGAAGTTCGAGAAGGGCGGCAACGAGTCGCTGCGCAAGATGTTCGTGGGGCTGGGCTCGCTCTCGCGCGGCGAGCTCGCCGGTGAACGCCTTGAAGTGGCGCTGGCCAGCCAGGACCAGGAAGACGAGCACAGCTGCTTTTCGGACAACACACACCGCGACGCGGTGACCAACGCCAAGGGGATCGAGAACGTGTGGCTGGGCCGCTTGGTGCGCGTGGACGGCAGCACGCTGCAAGGCCCGGGGCTGCGCGATCTGGTGGCCGCCAAAAACGCAGCGCTGGCCGACAAGACCACGCAGCAGATCAGCGGCTCGGTGAAAGCGGCCGAAGCCATTCCCGCGCCGTTCGACCGCGCGATTGCCGGCCCGAAAGACGCGCCCGGTCGCGTGAGCATCGAGAAAACCATTGCCAGCCTGACCGCGCAGTCCAACGACATCGTGGCCGCAGCGAACGCGGTGGGCATCAGCAAACTCACGCTGGTGCAGCCGTGAAGCGCATGGCCTGGCTGGGGGCGGCTGTCGCCATCACCGGGCTGGGCGCCTTCATCCACGCCGGGCTGCAGGCCGCGCCCGGCGCGAGCGATCCGCTCGGCGAGAAGACCGGTGGCGAGACCACGGTGTATGCCAACGGCAAAAACGCGTTTTCGTTCCCGGCTGCCAACCTGACGGATGAAGAGCGCACGCGGTTCGTCATCGGCAACTCGTTCTTCAAACGCAACTGGGTCGAGGCACCAGCCTCCACCACCGCGCGCGACGGCCTGGGGCCGCACTTCCTCGCGCGCTCGTGTGGTGGCTGCCATCTGTTTGACGGTCGCGGTGAGCCGCCGCCGTGGCGCAAGGGCCTGGCCGACGAACAGCCGCTGGCGCTGTTGATCCGCCTTTCGGTGCCCGGCGTGGACGCCCACGGCGGCCCCAAGCACGAGCCGGTGTACGGCGACCAGTTCAACATCGCAGCCATCCAAAACGTGAAGCCCGAGGGCCAGGTGGCCATGCGCTGGAAGCCTATCCAGGGCCGCTTTGCCGACGGCACGCGCTACACGCTGCAGCAGCCGCAGTACACGTTGAACCAGCTGGCTTACGGGCCGATGGAGCCCGACACCCTGATGAGCCCGCGCGTTGCGCCGCAGATCATCGGCGTGGGGCTGCTGGAGGCGATTGCCGAGAAAGACATCGTGGCCAACGCCGCGAGCCAGGCCGCTTCGGCGGGCCCCATCAAGGGCCAGCCCAACCGGGTCTGGGACGCTGTTGCGCAGCGCGAGATGCTGGGGCGTTTTGGCTGGAAGGCCAACGTGGCCACGCTGGCGCACCAGACCGCGGGCGCCTTCCACGGCGACATCGGCATCACCTCGCGGCTGTTTCCTGCCGAGACCTGCACGCCGGCGCAAAAGGATTGCAAGGCAGCGCCCAACGGGTCCAGCAGCAGCCAGCCCGAGCTGGAAGACGAGACGCTGGAGCAGGTGGTTTTCTACCAGGCCACGCTGGCCCCGCCGGCCCGGCGCAACGCGCGCGACCCCGAGGTGCTGCAGGGCCAGCGGCTGTTTGCACAGGCCCAGTGCGCGGTGTGCCACCGGCCCTCGTACACCACGACCGAGGGCCCGTTTCCGCGCCTGACCAGCAAGGCCCTGCAGGGCCAGAACATCTGGCCCTACACCGACCTGCTGCTGCACGACATGGGCGACGCGCTGGCCGATGGCCGGCCCGACTTTCTCGCCAACGGCCGGCAGTGGAAAACCCCGCCGCTGTGGGGCACCGGGCTCATCCGGGATGTCAACGGGCACACCCGGCTGATGCACGACGGGCGGGCCAACGGTGTGCTGGAAGCCATCCTCTGGCACGGCGGTGAAGCCGAGGCCAGCAAGCAGCAGGTGCTGCAAATGAAGAAGTCCGAGCGCAATGCGCTGGTGAAATTCGTGGAGTCGCTGTGATCACTTTGTCCCGTTTCATGCCCGGCCTGTGCCTTTGTGTGGCTGCGGTGTCGGCTCAGGCACAGACCGGCGAGCCGGTGGTGGCCTTTCCGGTCTACAACGCGGCCCACGCCATGGAGGGCCTGCACCGCCACACGCTGTTGCCGCGCGCCCAGGCCTTTGCGCAAGCCGCCGCCTCCCTGACCACGCAAACGACGGCCTACTGCGGTGGCGCGGCCCCGCTGCCCACCGTGCGCCAGCAGTGGACGGGTACGCTGCAGGCTTGGGAGGCTTTGTCCAGCGTGGCCACCGGCGCGGTGCTGGAGCGGCGCTCGCAGCGCCAGATCGACTTCTGGCCGGTGCGCCCGGCGCTGCTGGAGCGCGCGATAGCGCGCGCGCCGCGCGGCGAAGACGCCATGCAGCTGGTGGGCACACCGGCCAAGGGCCTGCCCGCGCTCGAATGGCTGCTCTGGACCCGACCCGCTGCGCCCAACACGCCGGCCTGCGCCTTCGCGCAGGAGGTGGCTCGGGATGTGCAGCGCGAGGCGCAGGCGCTGGTGCAAACCGAGGCGCGCCTGGCCGCGCAAGACTGGGAAGACAACGCCGAGGCCTCTGAAAAAGGCATGGCCGAATGGATCAACCAGTGGCTCGGCGGGCTGGAGCAACTGCGCTGGGCGCAGATGGAAAAACCCCTGAAGGCCGCGCCCGCCAACGAGCGCCCGGCCTACGCGCGGCTGGCCAGCGGCAGCGACGCGCTGAGCTGGCAGACCCAGTGGCAGGCGCTGCGAGAGCAGGCCGGCGTGACGCCCGCGCAGCGCCGCGCGCCGCCGCTGCCGGGCCAGGCGTTGGTGCCGATCGAAGCGATCCTGCTGGGCAAGGGCGAGATCGCGCTGGCCGCCCGGTGGAGCGCTGCACTCGCGCAGGCCGACACCGCCATGACCAGCGCCGACCCGGCCCGCGCTGCCTCGGTGCTCAACGCCGCCACGGCCATGAAGTCCTTGAACCTGCTGTACCAGAACGAGGTGGCCAGCTCGCTCGACATCCCGCTGGGTTTTTCGAGTGCCGACGGTGATTGAAACGGTGGACCAGGCGCGGCGGCGCTGGCTCGGCGCGCTGGCGTTGGGCGCCTGCCTGCCCGGCATGGCCCTGGCTTCAAACGACGCGCCCACTCGCCTGCTCGCAGCGTGGCAGTCGGACGACGAACAGTGCATCGGATTGATCGACCTCGCCGAAGGCAATGCCCGCGTGGCGCACCGCCTGGCCGTACCCACACGCGCTCACGGCTTGTTCCTGGAGTCCGATGGCAGTGTGCTGGCCATGGCCCGCCGGCCGGGTGACTGGCTGCTGCGCTGGCACCCGTCCACCGGCGCCACGCAATGGCGGTGGATCGAAGACGACCACCGCTTCAACGGCCACGTGGTCGCCAGCGCGGATGGTCAGACGCTCTGGACCACCGAGACCGACCGCGAGAGCGGGCAAGGCCGCGTGGCGCGGCGCGATGCGCGCACGTTGGCGCGAGCCGCCGCGTTTGCCACCCAGGGCACGGACCCGCACGAATTGCTGGTGTTGCCCGCGCGCGTGGGCGACGTGCCGGCCGGCAGCCTGCTGGTGGCCAACGGCGGCATTCCTACCCAGCCCGAGACCGGGCGCGCCAAACGCGATCTGGACCGCATGGATGCCTCGCTGGTGGCGCTGGACGGCGGCAACGGCCAGGTGCTGGGCCAGTGGCGCCTGCCCGATCCGCGCCTGAGCATCCGCCACCTCGCATGGGACCCGATGTCGGCCCGCGTGGGCATTGCACTGCAGGCCGAGCACGACGATGCCCAGGCGCGGCAATCCGCGCCACTGCTGGCGGTGTGGGACGGCCGCAGCCTGCAGGCCGCGCGAGAGCAGCCTGCGCTGGCGGGCTACGGCGGGGACATCTGCGCGCAAGCCGGTGGCGGCTTCCTGGTGAGCGGCACGCGCGCCCACCACTTGGCCTGGTTTGACGCGCGCGGTGTGTGGCAGCGCAGCGAGCCGCTGCAGGAAGCCTGTGCGCTGGGCAGCTCGGGCGGTCGTTGGTGGGCGGCTGGCCGTGCCCGCGTGTTGAGCAGCACCACGAGCGAAGCACTCGGCCTGCCCGAGGGCTTGCGCCTGGACAACCACTGGCGGGTGGTGGAGCCCGCCGACCGGGCCACGCGCAGCCTGTAGGTCGCTTCCTACGCGTGTTTGCCGGTTCGGCCGACAGACCGGGCGTGCCCTCGGCGGAAAACTGGAGATATCCGTTTTCACCAACAGCACAGCCATGCTCATCTCACTGGAATCTTCACCGCTTGATGCGCCCTACACGCCCACCGGCTGTTCGAGCCTGGGCCTGTTCACCGCAGAGCGGCCCGGCAACCGCTTGCTCGCTGCGTTGCCGGCTTGCGACTGGAAGCACCTGTCCCGACACATGGAGCGGGTCGAGATGCCGCTGGGTCAGGTGCTGTACGAATCCGGCGGCGACATGAGCCATGTGTACTTTCCCACCACCGCCATCGTGTCGCTGCTCAACCTCACGGCCAGCGGCGCCTGCGCGGAGTACGCCACCGTGGGCAACGACGGGCTGGTGGGCGTGGCCTTGCTGACAGGGGGCATGTCCACCAACGGGCGCGCGGTGGTGCAAAGCGCCGGCGAGGGCCACCGGCTGCCGCGTCAGGTGCTGGTGGACGAACTCGACGCAGGCGGTGCCGTGATGCAGCTGCTGCTGCGCTACACACAGGCCTTGCTGACGCAGGTGGCGCAAACCGCGCTGTGCAACCGCCACCACGCGGTGGAGCAGCAGGTGAGCCGCCTGATCTTGCAGAACCTGGACCGCGTGGAGGGCAGCAGCCTGTGCATGACGCAGGAACTGCTGGCGAGCAAGCTGGGCGTGCGGCGCGAGAGCGTGACGCTGGTGGCGCTGGCGCTGCAGCGCGACGGCCTCATCCGGTACGCGCGCGGCCGCATCGAGGTGCTGGACCGCCGGGGACTGGAAGAACGCGCGTGCGAGTGTTATGCGGCGGTAAAGCACGAATGCGATCGACTGCTGCCGCCAATGCCGCCGGAGGCCACCGGCCTCTGGAAGCCGCAACGCCATCGGGTGGCCGCGCGTTGATCCGGTTGAAACACGTTTTGTCACAGGCGCCGGCCCGGAGCCGGTTAGATTTCCTCAAACCCAACAGGAGAAACACATGGACAAGTCAATGATCAAGGGCATTGCAGTGGGCGGTCTGGCGATGGTGGTGCTGGGCGCCAGCGGCGTCACGGGCTACCGGGCGCTGACCCAACCGCAGACGGCCGACGTGGTGGCGGTGAAAGAAATCACCCAGACCGTGACCACGCCGCGCGAGGTGTGCGAAATGGTGGCGGTGCAGCGCACGGCACCGGTGAAAGACCAGAACCGCATTGCCGGCACGGTGGTGGGTGGCCTGGCGGGCGGCCTGCTGGGCAGCGCGGTGGGCAACGGCAGCGGCAAGACCGTGGCCACCATCGCGGGCGCTGCAGCGGGTGGTTATGCCGGCAACCAGGTGCAGAAGAACATGCAGCAAAAAGACGTGATCACCACCAGCGAACAGCGCTGCAGGACGGTGCAGGACAAGTCGCAAAAGCTGGTGGGCTACGACGTGACCTACCGCCTCGATGGCAAGGACGCCAAGGTGCGCACCAGCTTCAAACCCGGCGACACGTTGCCGGTGAAAGACGGACAGGTGGTGATCACACCACCCGCCGACACCAAGTCCTGAACCAACGGCCCCAAGTGGGCCGTTTTTCATGGACAGCTCAGTCGGGCGACACCGTGTGCCCGGCCAGCAGCTCCAGCGACTTCACCAGCGCCGAGTGGTCCAGATCACCCATGCCGTGCGCGGCGCAGGCCTGCATGAGTTGCGCAGCGTTCGCGGTTTGTGGCAGCGACACACCGATTTCCTTCGCGCCCTGGAGCGCCAGGTTCAGGTCCTTCTGGTGCAGCTTGATGCGGAAACCGGGGTTGAAGGTGCGCTTGATCATGCGTTCGCCGTGCACTTCCAGAATGCGGCTCGCGGCAAAACCACCCATGAGCGCCTGACGCACCTTGGCCGGGTCGGCGCCGGCCTTGCTGGCGAACACCAGGGCCTCGCTCACGGCCGCGATGTTGAGCGCCACGATGATCTGGTTGGCCACCTTGGTGGTCTGGCCGTCGCCGTTGCCGCCCACCAGCGTGATGTTCTTGCCCATCAGCTCCAGCAGCGGCTTCACGCGCTCGAACACCGCCTCATCGCCGCCGCACATGATGGTGAGCGAACCGGCCTTGGCGCCCACTTCACCACCCGAGACGGGGGCATCGATGTAATCGGCACCCAGCGCGTTGATCTTCGTCGCGAAGGCCTTGGTGGCCATGGGGCTGATCGAGCTCATGTCGACCACCACCTTGCGCACCGCACCGGCGCTGTCTTTCAGCCCTGCGGCCACGCCGTTCTCGCCGAACAGCACGGCTTCCACATCGGGGGTGTCCGGCACCATGGTGAACACCACCTCGGCCTCGCGGGCCACACCCGCTGCGTTGTCGCAGCGCACGCCGCCGGCGGCCTGAATGGCTTCGGGCACCTGGCTGCGCGTGTGCACAAACAGCTGGTGGCCGGCGTTGGCGAGGTGCAGGGCCATGGGCGCGCCCATGATGCCCAGGCCGATAAATCCAATCTTCATCTGTGGTCCTTGTGGTGGAGCGGGCTCAGTAGCCGCTCGCGGTTTTGGGAACTTGGGCGGCGCGCATGGTGGCCATGACCTGCTGCGCACCGGCGGCCATGAGCCGGGCGTCCGAGCTCACGGTGACGAACTGGAAACCCATGGCGATGCGTTTGAGCGCGGCCTCGGGCGAACCGTTGTGGATGCCGGCCACCAGGCCGTGGGCCTTGGCGCGCGCCAGGATGTGCTGCACGGCGTCGGCGGCTTTGGGGTCCAGGTCGTCGAAGGTAGGCTTGCAGCCGAGCGCCAGCGACAGGTCGGACGGGCCGATGTAGATGGCGTCCAGGCCGGGCACCGAGAGGATGTCGTCGAGGTTCTCGAGTGCCTGCGCGGTCTCGATCATGGCGAAGGTGACGATGGTGTCGTTGGCGTGCTGCGGGTAATCGGCGCCACCGTAGAGCAGGGCGCGCACCGGGCCGAAGCTGCGGGTGCCGCGCGGCGCGTAGTGGGTGTACGCCACGAGCTTCTGAGCGTCTTCGCGCGTGTTGACCATGGGGCAGATCACGCCATAGGCACCGGCGTCCAGCGTCTTCATGAGGA
>JAJNQE010000056.1 GCA_021154985.1 Hydrogenophaga sp. | reverse complement strand
AAGGTGCTCTCGCAGGATGTCGCAGACCTGAAGGCAATCGGCGTCCGGGCTACCCCGACCTTTTTCGTCAACGGAAAGCCGCTGCCCTCGACCGATCCGGAGCAGCTGTTCGAACTGGTCAAGAGCGAGGTGGAGCGCCTGCGGAAGTCGCCTTGAGCAGGTGTTGCGTGTCTCCTCTGCGCCCCTAAGCTCCAGGATCTGGTGATGGACGTTGTCCACGTCTGGCTGCGAGCAAGCCGTTCAGCCAAGAGGTTGGACACTATTTTGAGAAACAATCTAATAGTCATTAGAATGTTCGCATGAGAGAACTCAAGAACCAACTTTATGAGCAGGTCGCCCGCATCGGGAAGGCAGTCGCCAGCCCGAAGCGCTTGGAACTGATCGAGCTGCTGTGCCAAGGCGAGAAGACCGTCGAAATGCTGGCGGCGCAGGCAGAGATCAGCGTCAAGCTCGCGAGCGCTCACTTGAAGGAGTTACGCCTGGCGCGCTTGGTTGATACGCGCAAGGATGGAAAATACGTTCTGTACCGACTGGCCAGCACCAGCGTTGCCGACCTCTGGGTCAACCTGCGCTCAGAGGCCGAGGAACGACTGGTCGAGTTGCAGATGGCGCTCACTTCCATCGTCGAGCACGGCGATGAACTGCAAGGCGTGAGTCGGGCCGACATTCTGCGTCGTGCGGCAGCCGGAGAGGTTCTGGTTCTGGACGTGCGTCCTGAGGATGAATACGCGGCGGCACACCTTCCTCATGCCCGCTCGCTGCCCGTGGACGAACTGAAGAAGCGAATCGCCGAGTTGCCCAAGGACGTTCCGGTCGTTGCCTATTGCCGGGGTCCCTTCTGCCTGATGGCCAAGGACGCGGTCGAGTTGCTGCGAAAGAAGGGGTACCAGGCCTTCCACTTGACGGACGGGGTAGCCGAGTGGCGCGCCCGTGGACTGCCCGTCGCAGATTGAACCGGGGTCATCATGAAAACGCTTCTGATCTTGAACGATGCACCCTACGGGAGTGAGCGCACCTACAACGGTGCCCGCCTCGCCGGCGCCCTGTCGTCGCAGGAGGAGCAAGAGGTCAAGGTTTTCCTTATCGGCGACGCTGCCGCCGCCGCGCACAACAAGCAGAAAGTGCCCACCGGCTTCTACAACCTTGAGGTGATGCTGGGCTCCGTGCTCCGCCATGGAGGTGACATCGGCGTCTGTGGCACCTGCATGGACGCCCGAGGCATGGCGGCCGAGGACCTCATCCCCGGTGCGCACCGCAGCACGCTCGACGAACTTACCCAATGGACCGCCTGGGCCGACAAGGCGCTGGTGTTCTGACTCTGGAGACGACCATGTTCTTTCGCCAACATCCAGCGGCCAACGCCACGCTTTCCTATTTCTTTGGTTGCGCAGGCCTGCAGAAGGCCGTTGCAGTCGATGTCGTCGCAGGCGATGAGGACTGGTTCATCGAGGAGGCCGAGAAGGCGGGTGTGAAGATCACCTATGTGATCGACACACATGTGCATGCGGACCACTATTCAGGCGGCCCCGAGCTGGCACGTCGAACAGGTTCTGCCTACTGCCTGCACGAAAGCAACCACGGGCGCGTGGATTTTGAGTTCCTGCCGCTCCGTGATGGCCAGCGGCTGGAGGCGGGCAATGTGGTCGTGGATGTCGTGCACACGCCAGGGCATACCCCCGACAGCATTTGCCTGGTCGTGCGCGACCTGCGCCGAGGCGATGAACCCTGGTTTGTCATCACCGGTGACACGCTGTTCGTTGGTGCCGTCGGCAGGCCCGACCTGGCTGGGCGAGAGCACGAGATGGCGGCCCAGCTGTACGACACGTTGCAGTCCAAACTACTCACGCTGCCGGCGGAGCTGGAGATCTATCCGGGCCACCAGGCCGGCAGTGCCTGTGGAGCCGGCTTGTCGGGTAAACCTGCGTCCACCATCGGCTTCGAGAAGCGGTTCAACCCCATGCTGTCGATGAGTCGCTCTGACTTCGTCGCGGCGCTGACAGCTGAAATAGTTCCCCAGCCTGACGACATGGCTCTGTTCGTCGCCGCCAACCTGCGGGGTCAGGTGCCGGCAGCGGCCGCTGTCTGAACCGCCGATGCTCTTCGGCATACGCGCCAACCTGGGCCAGTTCCTGCAGCAGCTGCTGCAGGTGCTGCTCGTGGGCATGACCATCGGGATGATGCGCAACGTGGTACCAGCGCTCGCGGAGTCCGAGTTCGGCGTGCCACGCGGCTCTTTCATGCTGCTGGTGGCCTTCGTCGTCGCGTTCGGGTTCGTCAAAGGGGCGATGAATTTCGTCGCTGGGCGCATGGCTGAACAGTGGGGACGCAAGCGTGTGCTGTTGCTCGGCTGGCTGGTCGCGTTGCCCATTCCGGGGCTCATCTACTTCGCGCCGAGCTGGTCGTGGGTCGTGTTTGCCACAGTGCTCCTGGGCATCAATCAAGGGCTGACATGGTCCATGACGCAAACGGCCAAGCTGGACTTCACCCGGGCCGACCAGCGCGGCCTGGTCATTGGTCTGAACGAATTCTCTGGTTATGTCGGCGTCGCCATCGCGGGCGTGGTCACGGGCTACCTGGCCTCGATGCTCGGCGCACGAGAAGGACTGCTCTGGTTCGGCATGGTCGTCATCGGGCTGGCCGCCGTGCTGGCCTGGCTCTCAGTCGAAGAAACCCTGCCTTGGGCACACGACGAGGTGAAGCGCCACGCCGTCCAAGGTGCGTCGGCCTTCCGGCCGCGCTATCCCCAGTCGGTCAGCGCACGCCCTTCAACGTCCGAAATATTCGCCCTGATGAGTTGGCGAGACCGGCGCATGGCTGCCATTTGCCAGGCGGGCCTGGTCGAGAAGTTCGTCGATGCGTTGGTCTGGGCGTTTTGGCCTGTCTACCTTCACCAACAGGGCGTGAGCCTGCCGGGCATTGGCTGGATCGTCGGCGTTTACGGCTTCACCTGGGGCGCGATGCAATTCTTCACTGGCCGGCTCTCCGACCGCGTCGGGAGACATCTGCTCAACGCGTGGGGTATGTGGATATGTGGTGCGGGCGTGGCGTTGATGCCACTGGGCACCGGCTCGCTGTGGTGGAGTGCATCGGCCGCCATTGCCGGACTTGGCATGGCCATGCTGTATCCCAACCTGAGTGCCGCAGTCGCCGACATCGCACACCCCAATTGGCGCGCCTCGGCCATCGGGATCTACCGCTTCTGGCGCGACCTGGGTTACGGCATTGGCGCGCTCGGCCTGGGCGCAGCAGCCGCCTGGGGCGGCCGGATCGAGAGCGCATTCTGGTTTGTCGCGGTAGCCATGTTGGTGTCTGGCGCCGTGCTGTTTCGCTGGGGTGAGGAGACGCACCCCAGGCTCAATCCCGCTACCTGAGTTTTTTTAACCCATGGAGACAACCGTGAACCCACGCAGAACAACCATCATCCTCGCCTTCGCAGCGGCTGCCTGCCTGCCCTTCGCGGCACAGGCCCAGGCCGACAAAGCCACCGTCAGTGCCCTCGAGGGCTACTTTGACTTCGCCGATGCCAACGGCGGCACCATCATGGCCGAGCAGCTGGCGCCCGAGGACTACAAAAAGCTGTACGTGCTCGACGTGCGCGACGCCGCTCAGTTCTCCAAGGATCACATCCCGGGTGCGGTCAACATCGAGTGGCGGCAGGTCTTCGCGCAGCGTGCCAAGTTGCCCAAGGACAAGACCATCCTCGTTTACTGCAACACCAGCTCCTTTGCGGGGATGGTTGCCGTGGCGCTGCGCCTGGACGGGTTCGAAAACGTACGTCTTCTGCACGGTGGCTACAACGAATGGAAGGCCAGCGGCGGTATGCAAGCCAATGCGCGTGCGAGCAAGAAGAGTTGAGATCGATCGCCATGAATATCCATACATTCGCATTGACGGCACTTTTGCTGGGCTCAGGCGGATCTTCGTGGGCACAGCCTGCCCCGGGTCCCGTTGAAATTGACGGCAGGAAAGTGCTGACGCTGGTCAGCAACGATCCGCCCGGGCTACGCTGCAACAACAACATTCAGGTCGCCGCCGAACTGGCTAACTCCTATAAGGTGCCCATCCTCATCTATCCGGTTTCCTTCATGCCACCTGGCACCAAGGCACCCATCGTCTGGGTCGGTGGTGAGAACATCGCCCAGAGCGGAGGCAAGCTCAACGGCATGATTTCATACACCGAGCTGGCTGACAGGTTCGAGGTCGAAGGCGTCACACGACAAGACAAGGCGGGTTTGCTGAGCACGCCGGCCGTCAAAGGTAGCTTCGAGGCCTTGAAGCAAAGTATCAAAGGCCAGTGAGTGCCCGGCGGTCTGCATTGCGAACATCTCGTTGGCATGACCGCTGCAGCGCCCTCATGCCCGCGATGAACCCCTCGGGCTCCGTGCCAGCGCAATGAACCCCTTCCCGCGGTAGACCACGCCGTTCTTCTCCAACGCAGCCACGGTGCGGTAAAGCGCCTCATGGGCCACGGCCAGTTCGGTGGCAAGGGACTTCAGGCCTGCGCCGGTTCGAAGGTGGCCATCCACGCCTTCCGTCTCGATCATGTGCAGCAGCCGTTCGCCAACACCCTTGAGCGACATGCGCTCGCACTGCGCCCTCAGGCGGCGCACCTCGGCGTTGAGCATGCCGATCCAGCGCAACGCGAAGGTGGGGTCTGTCGCCAGCGCGGCTTTGAGCGGTTCGATGGGCAGCACCACCGCCTGGCCCGGAGCGGTCACCACCGCGTCGCAGTGATAACTGCTCGACTGCAGGCTGGCTTCGGCCACGAAACCCTGGCGCACCCGCTGCAGCACGACGGGGTCGCCCTGTTCGCCCATGCGCTCCAGCACGATCTCGCTGCTGACCACAAAGTACATGTGCCTGGGGTGCTGGCGCTGCAGGAACAGACGTTCGCCCTTACGCAGCTCTACGGCTGCCGACAAGGCCGTGAGGCTGGCCGGGAGCAGCTTGTGCAGCGTGTCGGGTAACGTGGGCGTTGGGGTCATGTGAATGTTGGGGTGTTTGATTCAAATCATATGTGTGCGGACGCCTCGTACCGAAAATCGCCTTCATCGACACACGTTCAACCTGGGAAAACCACTTTTTCAAAACCACCATTGCTTCGCTTCTGATTCTGACCTGCACGGGTGGTGCCAGCGCCCAGGCCATGGACCACTCCCGGATGGACCACGGTGCCCACATGGCCAACATGCCACACGGTCAGCGGCAGGCGGACGTGGCGCAACGCGGCAAGGACGTCATGCCCTTCAGCCTGGCCGCGACCACCCACATCTTTAGGGAAGGTCTGCACAACCCCCGCCGCAGCGTGAGTTGAGTCGATGGATTTCGGATGAAGACATGGGAGTCGGATACCGATGGTTTTTGAAGGCGGATTTCGACCTTTTGTGGCCGTTTTGCCCCGCCCCGTAGGGCCTC
>JAJNQE010000048.1 GCA_021154985.1 Hydrogenophaga sp. | reverse complement strand
CCAGCGCCTACACCACATGGCGCTGCGCACGCTCGCCCCAGACCCGCGCCGGGTCCACCGGCACCATGCGGCGCGCGCGGTAGATGGCGTTGATGGCGGCCACATCGGCGCGCGAACGCAGACGGCGGATGGTGAAGCCCCGGCGCACCGCGCGCTGCGGCGTGTAGGCGTTGAGCCAGAGCCGGAAGGTCTCGGAGGGATCGACGAACAACTGGCTGGGCGCGTGCGACACCACCACATGAGGTTTGTCGATATAGAAGGCGATGTCGCGCTGGCCGGGCGCTTCCTGCAGCAGCGCATTGGCGATGTCGGCGGGGTCGGTGAACGTGTGGCCGGCGATGAGCCGGCCCCAGCCACAAGGGGTGACCACATTGGCCCGCTCGGGCGCATGGCCACGCGCTTCGGCCTGGGGCATGGGTGCGCGGCCGAGGCGCAGGGCGCGTTGGGCTTGTTTGCGAAGCATGGTGGGTCTCCTTTCAGCGCAGGTGTTGCTGCAGCCAGAGCTCCAGCAAGCCGAGCTGCCAGAGCTTGGAGCCGCGCAGGGGCGTCATGTGGGCGGACGGATCGTCCAGCAGCTGGTTCACATAGGCCGGGCGGAACAAGCCGCGCTCTTTCGCCGCCTGGCTGTTGAGCGCATCGCGCACGCTCTGCAGCACCGGGCCGCGCAGGTGCTTGAGCGCGGGCACCGGAAAGTAGCCTTTGGGCCGGTCGATCACCTCGGAAGGGATCACGCGGCGCGCCGCTTCCTTCAGGATGCCCTTGCCACCGCCGGCGAGTTTGTGGCGCGCGGGAATGCGCGCGGCCAGCTCCACCAGTTCGTGGTCGAGGAAGGGCACACGCGCTTCCAGGCCGAAGGCCATGGTCATGTTGTCCACGCGCTTGACCGGGTCGTCCACCAGCATCACGGTGGTGTCCATGCGCAGGGCCTGGTCCACCGGGTCGCTGGCACCGGGCGCGGTGAGGCGGGCGGCAATGTAGCTGGCGGTCACGTCGCCGGTGAGGTGGCGGTCTTGAACCACCTCGCGCATCTCGGCGTGGTCGCGGTCGCAGAAGGCGGCCAGGTAGTCGGCCACCGGCTGCGTGCTGCCTTGCAGCTTGGGGTACCAGTGGTAGCCACCGAACACCTCGTCAGCGCCTTGCCCGCTCTGCACCACCTTGCTGTGGCGCGACACCGCCTCGCTCAACAAATAGAAGCCGATGCAGTCGTGGCTGACCATGGGCTCGCTCATCGAGTGGATGGCTTCGGGCAGGCGGTTCAGCAACTCGGCTTCGGGCACAAAGATGCGTTCGTGCACGGTGCCGAAACGCTGCGCCACGAGGTCGGCGTATTCGAACTCGTTGCCCTTCTCGCCGCCCACGTCTTCAAAGCCCACGTTGTAGGTGCGCAGGTCGCGCACGCCGGCCTCGGCCATCAGGCCCACGATGAGGCTGGAATCGACACCGCCCGAGAGCAGCGCGCCCACCGGCACGTCGCTCACCAGCCGCCGCTTCACGGCGGCGCGCAGGCCGTCCAGCAGGATCTCGCGCCAGTCGTCAAACGAACGCGCCTCGTCGGCGGAGTCGCGCTCGTAGCTCAGCGACCAGAAGCCGTGCTCCTTGAGCGTGCCGTCGGCCTCGATCTGCAGCAGCGTGCCCGGCGCGAGCTTGCGCACGCCGCGCAGGATGGTGTGCGGCGGCGGCACGATCGCGTGCAGCGAGAGGTAGTGGTTCAGGCCCACCGGGTCGATGGCGGTGTCGATGCCGCCGGCGGCCAGCAGCGCCGGCAGGCTGGAGGCAAACCGCAACCCGCCCTGGATGGGCGCGAGGTACAGCGGCTTGATGCCCAGGCGGTCGCGCCCGAGCAGCACCCGGCCGCTGTCGCGCTCCCAGATGGCAAAGGCAAACATGCCGTTGAGGCGCTTCACGAAGTCCGGCCCCCAGGCGTGCCAGGCCTTGAGCAACACCTCGGTGTCACCGGTGGAGTGGAACTGGTAGCCCTGGCCCTGGAGCTCCTTGCGCAGCTCGGCGTGGTTGTAGACGGCGCCGTTGAAGACGATGCCGGCGCCCAGCGCGGGGTCGAACATGGGCTGTTGGGCGGCCTCCGACAAATCCATGATCTTCAGCCGGCGGTGCCCGAAGCCGAAGCGGTCGCTCACCTGCAAACCTTGGCCGTCGGGTCCACGCGGCTGCTGCCGCTCGTTCATGCGACTGAGTGCCGCCACATCGACAGCCTCGCCGTCGAACCGGATTTCTCCTGCAATTCCACACATGGGTGTTCTGCCCTCCAGACAGGAAAGCCGATCACCGCCGCGATGTCAGAAAACGGATCGGCCCGGGCAGCGCCGGGCTGGGTCTTGAAACGGGGGTGGGCAGGATCGGCTGGTGCACGACCTTGGGAACGCGCGTCGCAGGGCGCGACGCCGGAGGGAAGCCTTCTTCAGACATCCGGGCGGAGGGGCCAACGGCCTCCCGACCCAGGACTTCCAACGCTCCGTGGGCACGCTGTGCACGCGGGGTTAAAGGATGAAGCGAGCCGACATTATATTCATTTCAATATGACAGTCAACCCTGTTCAATCGTATTTCATATGATGAACCGTGGGCCCGGTGGGTGCGCTCATGGCGCAAGCCGCTGCATCGGCCCCGCCAGCGCGGCCCGCTCCAGCCAAATAAAGGCCGAGTCCACCGTCACGGTTTCGATGCGGTCGGCAAAACGTTTCTCGTTTGGATGGTCGTCGAACGCGATGTGGGCCGAACTCACGCGCGCGCCCAGCCGGGTGAGCGCGCCCAGTTGCAGCGTGGTGGGCTGGTAGGCCTTGAAGCGCAACCAGGCCTGGGCCTGCTCGCGGCTGGCCACACCCGGCTCGGCCGCTGCGGCCAGGGTTTCCAGCGCCCACTGGTTCGATTGCTGGTAGCGCGTGGCCCACGGGTAGCTCAGCATGTTGTATTCACGGGTGTGCAGGGCGGTGCTGCGCGCCGGGTCGGTGAGCACCGCGTGCAGCGGCGCCTGCAGCGCGGGCACCGGCACCATCCACGCGGCCTCGAAGCGCCAGAGGTCGTCCAGGAAA
>JAJNQE010000031.1 GCA_021154985.1 Hydrogenophaga sp. | reverse complement strand
TTCCGCGACCCCACCATCGTGGACATGGTGAACGCCGAGTTGAAACGCGGCACACCCGCTGGACCCTACCGGGGTCTGGGCGAGTTCCACCTGTACGACAGCGCCAACGCCCATGGCCCGGTGGCCCAGCAGCTCATGGCGCTGGCCGAAGCGAAAGATCTCGCGATCCTCGCGCACGTGGACGACGTCGCGATCGATTTGTTGATGGCGAACACACCCTCCAAGGGCCGGGAGTCACTGCTGATCTGGGCGCACACGGGCATCGGCGGCACGCCCGCGCCGCGCGTGGACACGCTCTTAGCGCGCTACCCGCGCCTGATGGGCGAACTGTCGTACCGCCCGGGCCTTACCTGTGCGGACGGCCAACTCTGTCCCGAGTGGCGGACCTTGCTCCTCAAGTACCCCAACCGGTTCCTGATCGGCTCGGACACCTGGATCAACCAGCGCTGGCAGCAGTACGACGAACTCATGAAAGGCTATCGCACCTGGCTCGGCGGCCTGCCAGCCGACGTGGCGAGGAAGATTGCCTGGGACAATGGCGCCGCGCTCTTTGGCGTGCCAGACCCCGCTCCCCGATGATCCAGCTCCACTTCTATCCCAGCACCGCGGCCATGGTGCCGCACATCCTGCTCGAAGAACTGGGTGTGGCCTATGAACGCGTGCACATCGATCGCGAGAACGGCGCGCTGGATTCGCCGGCCTACCGCGCGCTCAACCCCAATGGCCTGATCCCGGTGCTGGTCGATGGCGACCTGGTGCTTTACGAAACGGCGGCCATCGGCCTGCACCTGTGCGACACGCACCCGCAGGCCGGCCTGATGCCCGCGCTGGGCACGAAGGAGCGCGCGCACGCCTACAAGTGGCTCATGTGGCTGACCAACACGCTGCAGGCCACGCTCATCGTCTACTTCTACCCCCACCGCTGGGTGAACGAAGCGGGCAGCGCCGCGCAGGACGAAGTCAAGGCCGTGGCCAAGCGCCGCGTGGGCGCGCTGCTTGCCCAGCTCGACGCCGAACTCGCGCGCCATGGCGGACCTTGGTTCCTGGGCGATGCCTATTCGCTGCTCGACGCCTACGTGTTCACGCTGTGCCGCTGGACACGCCACTTTTCGCCCGATTCACCGGTTCGCCCCGCGCGCGAATACCCACACCTGGGGCCCTACCTGCAGCGCATGCTGGAGCGCCCGTCCTTGCAGCGCGTGATGGTCAACGAAGGCCTGAGCCCCGCGTACGTCTGAGCATTCAGCGTCCGGTGGACGTGCGCACCAGATAACGTTTGCGCCAGAACAGCACGCCGAGCACCACGGCGGTCACGGCCATCGAGCCGATCGCCCACCAGAAGCCGGTCTGCTGGTGCAGCAGCGGGATGAACTGGAAGTTCATCCCGAAGATGCCGGCAATCAGGTTCAGTGGCAGGAAGATGGCCGTGAGCGCGGTGAGCGTGCGCATGATGTCGTTGGTGCGGTTGCTCTGCGCCGAAAAATGCATCTGCACCGCGGTCTCGGCGTTCTGTTCGAGCCGGCGCACATGGTGCACCACGCGCTCGATGTGTTCCAGCACATCGCGCGAGCGCACCTTGAGCAGTTCCAGCCCGCGCTGGCCGCCGTTGGTCTCGTTGGGCTCCCAGGTCGCGAGCGCCTCGATCCAGTCCTGCACCGCGGAACGCTGGTCTTCGCAGATCTCGTCCAACTGGTGCAGCGAAATCCGCGCATCCAGCAGCGAACTCCAGTTGCTGAAGCGGCCTTTGGGCTGCAGCAGCTCGGTCTGCCAGTGATCGAGCTGGCGCGTGAGTTCGCGCCGCAATTCCAGGTAGCCATCGACCATCTGGTTGACGATGCGCAGCATCAGGTCGGCGGGGCTGGGTGGCATGTGCACGCCGGTCACGCGCGAGGCTGCCGCGGTCGACGACAGCAGACGCGTGGCGTATTGCTCCAGCACCTGACAGCCGGCCGGGTGCACCGTGAGCAGGACGCGGTCGAACACCGCAAAGCCCACCGGGCTGGTGTCGATGCGCCGCAGCACCGGTGGGCCGCCGCGCTTGACCGACTGCGTGAGCACCGCGCCTGGCTGGGCCAGATCGGTCTCGCTCTGACCGGCCGCCAGGCGTCGGAACACGACCACGTCGTACTGCGAGGTGTAGTCGTAGTGCGACGGCAACTGGTTGTTGAGCAGATCCGAGATGTGCAGGTCGACCAGCGTCGTGCCGGTGAGCGTCTGGAGGGTCGCTTGAATGCGCGCCTGTTCCAGTTCGAACTCGCGTCGCCCACAGGCGATCCACACATAGCCTTGCGCGTCCAGCGAGGTAGGCAGGCTGTCGATCTCGCTGGCGCCAGTGGGCTGGACGCGGAAGATGCGCATGGAAACTTTCAGCTGCGCAAGAGACGGGCGGCGTCGCGCGCGAAGTAGGTCAGCACGCCGTCGGCGCCGGCACGCTTGAAGGCCAGCAGGCTTTCCATCATCACGGCGTCGTGGTCCAGCCAGCCGTTGAGCGCCGCGGCCTTGAGCATCGCGTACTCGCCGCTGACCTGGTACGCGAAGGTCGGCACGGCGAACTCGTCTTTCACGCGGCGCACGATGTCCAGGTAAGGCATGCCCGGCTTGACCATCACCATGTCGGCGCCTTCGGCCAGGTCCAGCGCTACCTCGCGCAGGGCTTCATTGGAGTTGCCTGGGTCCATCTGGTAGACCTTTTTGTCGGCCTTGCCCAGGTTGGCGGCCGAGCCCAACGCGTCGCGGAATGGGCCGTAGAAGGCACTGGCGTACTTGGCGCTGTAGGCCATGATGCGCGCGTGGATCAACCCCTGGGTCTCCAGCGCGGTGCGGATGGCACCCACGCGGCCATCCATCATGTCGCTCGGTGCAACAATATCCACGCCTGCTTGCGCCTGTGTGAGCGCCTGCTTCACCAGAATCTCCACCGTGGCATCGTTCAGGATGTAGTTGTGCTCGTCGAGCACGCCATCCTGGCCATGGCTGGTGTAAGGGTCGAGCGCCACGTCGGTCATCACGCCCAGTTGGGGGAACCGTTGTTTCAGTTCACGCACCACGCGTGGCACCAGACCGTCCGGGTTCAATGCTTCCTGTCCATCGGGTGTTTTCAGCGAGGGGTCGATCACCGGGAACAGCGCCATCACCGGAATACCCAGCGCCACACAGTCCTCGGCCACCGGCAGCAGCAAGTCCAGACTCAGGCGCTCCACGCCGGGCATGGATGGCACCGCCTCGCGCCGGTTCTGGCCATCCAGCACAAACACCGGGTAGATCAGGTCGCTCGCATGCAGGCGGTTTTCGCGCACCAGTTCGCGGGTGAAGGCATCCCGACGCAGGCGACGGGGGCGGTTCGAAGGGTAGGGAGCGGGTGAATGCATGGACCGTATTGTGGCAAACGCACCCAGCTTGGCCATGTCGGCCGCGTGACGTTGTGGAGCGCTGTACAGCTTTCCCGGGTGACGGTGGCAAGAAAATCAACGATGGTTGCGGCGAACTTCACAGTAAGTAGAAAATACTGCTTGTTAGTTCTTTCGACTTCTCTGGCAATGGCGGTAATCTCGCATCGCACACCTTGTTACTTGTCGACGCATTGAGGCCTGCCACGCCGCAAACCACCTCTGTATACGAACATGTTGACCATCAAAAAGCCCAGCGCGAGCAGTGTCGCGCATCCCAAACCCAGCGCCAAAGAAACCGAGTCATGGTCGCTGGACGACCATTGGCCCACGCTGCTGACGGGGCTCGCCGACCAGGTGACCGAGGGCGCCAGCGCGCTGCAGAACACCATCGATCTGCTGCTGAGCAGGGGCAGCATCAGCAAGCAAGAGCACCGCGCCCTCAGCATCTCGACCGATCGCATCAAGCTCTCGGGCGTTGGCGCGCAGCAGATCCACCGCTTCTATGGTGGGCGCATTCGGCAGTCGCACGAGCGCATCTGCATGGCCGAACTGGTTGAAGGGGTGTTGCAGGAGCGCCGCAAGGATTTGCTCATCCTGGGCATCGAGTTGCGGCGCAAGCTCAAGTCGGTGGAAGTCCTGGTGGATCCGACGGTGGCCCACACGTTTGTCAATGCCGTGATTGAGTGGGGAATGCCTTTCGGCAATCAGATCGATGTGCGTCTGGACCTCAACACATGGCCGCAGTACGCCCGCTTGCAGGTACGCGTATCCAGTGACGGCGCACCGCCTTCCAGTGGCGCTTCCATGGATAGCCTGAGCTGGATGTTGGTGCGCCAGGTTGCTCTGGCCGCCGGGGGCATTGAAGTCGACCGCCAGATGACCGACGACGGCGTCAGCTTCACCGCGATGTTCACCCGCACCGTGCAGGCCGTGGACGGCATTTCGGCGGTGGACTTCTCGGACAACCAGTCGTCGATGTTCAAATCCCTTAGCGGTGTGTATGTCCTTACCATCTCACCCGCCTTGCAGATTCGAGCCGACGTGCGCGATGCGCTGCGCGAAATCGGCATTGCTTCGGACAGCGTGGTCGATTTCGGCCAGGCAAGAGAGGCCGTTGCGTCGCGCATGCCGAACCTCATCGTTGTCGACGCCGACATCAAGGACTACGGATTCGACCAGTTTCGCCGCGAACTGTTGCGCGACGTGTTCGAGTTCCCCTTTGTCGAAATTTCACCGGACGACAGCTCGTTCGACATGTCGGGGTTTGGCGAGCTTTCCATGGCAAAAGTGGGGCGGGGCAACATTCGTGAAGCCCTGGGGACGGCGGTCATGTTTGAACTTGCCAAAATGACGTAGCCGTTCGATTTACATCAAATGTCACAAAGAATCAATGTCAGGATTGACAGGGTCACTTGGTTTTTCCGTATAACTGGTGTAACATTTCTTCTGAGTCCTCCGAAAGGTCGACTCCCCGCTTTTCCTCCCTGAGCGGGTGCCTTAGTGTGTGACAGCAAAAAGGCTTCCTAACCCGGCCCGCAAGGCCGGGTTTTTTTTGTGCCATCGAAACCGCATGGCCTTGGACTCTCGTTCCGACCCCTCGGGCTACACTGCCGAAATGCTCTGGGTCAAGTCCTTCCACATTGTTTTCGTGGCCAGTTGGTTTGCCGGTTTGTTCTACCTGCCGCGCATCTTCGTGAACCTTGCCATGGTGCCACCGGAAAGTGTGGCTGAGCGGGAGCGGTTGCTTCTGATGGCGCGCAAATTGTTAAGGTTTACAACACTGCTGGCGGTGCCCGCTTTGGGTTTGGGGCTTTGGCTTTGGCTGGGTTACGGTATTGGCCGCGGCCCGGGGCAAGGCTGGATGCACGCCAAACTGTTGGTGGTGCTCTTGGTGCTGGGTTACCACCACGCCTGCGCCGCCATACTGCGTCGCTTTGTGCGGAGCGACAACCGGCGCGGCCATGTCTGGTTCCGCTGGTTCAACGAGCTGCCCGTGATCCTGCTGGTGGTCGCGGTGGTGCTGGTGGTGGTCAAGCCCTTCTGACGCTTTGAAGACCCGCTCCTCCGCTTGGCCGCTGGCACTGCTGTTTGCCGGCATGGTGGTGTATGCAAGCCTGTATCCCTTTACAGGGTGGCGTGTGCAAGGCGTTTCGCCGCTGGCGTTTTTGCAGGCGCCGCTGCCCCAGTACTGGACCGGCTTTGACATTGCGTCCAATCTCCTTGGTTATGCCCCGCTGGGCTTTCTCTTGAGTCTGGCAATGTTGCGGTCGGGCGCGGGGCGGTGGTCGTGGTGGCTGGCGTTTGCGTTGCCCACGCTGCTGTCCTTGGCGGTGGAAACGCTCCAGAACTACTTGCCGATGCGGGTGCCATCCAACGTCGACTTCGCCCTCAACAGTGCCGGGGCGGCGGCGGGGGCGGTGCTTGCCTGGGCGATGGAGCGCGTGGGCATCTTGCGTCGCTGGAGTCTGTTCCGCGACGACTGGTTTGAGCCAACCGCCCATGGCAGCCTGGTGCTATTGGCCTTGTGGCCATTTGCTTTGTTGTACCCGTTGTCGGTGCCGTTCGGATTGGGGCAGGTCTGGGATCGACTGGAGTCGGGTCTGATCGCCCTGTTGGAAGACACGCCGTTCCTCACCTGGGTTCCGTTGCGGCTGGAAGCGCCCGATCCCCTGAGTCCGTTGGCCGAAGCCTTCTGCGTGGCGCTGGGTCTGTTGTCGCCGCTGCTGATGGGATACGCCGAGATGCGATCGGTGGTTCGACGCGGTGTCTTCATGCTGGCACTGTTTTTCTGCGCCTTTGTGGCCGCCGGTCTGTCGGCTGCGCTCACTTATGGGCCTGCACACGCCTGGGCCTGGATCACGCCCCAGGCGGCTCTGGGGATGGGGCTTGCGTTGCTGGTCGGTCTGAGTGTGTTGGGCTTGTCGCGTCGGCTGTGTACGGTGGTGATGCTGCTGGTGCTGGCAGTCTCGCTGACCCTCTTGAATCAGGCGCCCGACAGCCCCTACTTCGTGCAGTCGCTGGAAATGTGGGAGCAGGGCCGCTTCATCCGCTTTCATGGCTTGTCTCAGTGGCTCGGTTGGTTGTGGCCGTTCGCCGCGCTGCTCTTTGGGCTGCGTGCGGTGGCACGTGCGCCGAGTGTCACCACTAAAATTCCACCATGAGCGAAAACAAGTCCTACTACGAGCGGCACATC
>JAJNQE010000001.1 GCA_021154985.1 Hydrogenophaga sp. | reverse complement strand
ACCTCGAGGGCATCCCTGCCTCGCCGCGCGGCATGCCGCAAATTGAAGTGTCGTTCGACATCGACGCCAACGGCATCCTGCACGTGGGCGCCAAGGACAAGGGCACCGGCAAGGAAAACAAGATCACCATCAAGGCGAACTCGGGCCTGAGCGAGGCCGAGATCCAGCAGATGGTGAAGGACGCCGAGCTCAATGCCGCCGACGACAAGAAGAAGGTCGAACTCGTGCAGGCGCGCAACCAGGCCGAGGCCATGGTGCACAGCGTGAAGAAGAGCCTGGGCGAACACGGCGACAAGCTCGAAGCGGTCGAGAAGGAAGCCATTGAAGCCGCCCTGAAAGACGCGGAAGAAGCGGCCAAGGGCGACGACAAGGAAGCCATCGAGGCCAAGACCGAAGCCCTGATGACCGCCAGCCAGAAGCTGGGCGAGAAGGTGTACGCCGCCTCGCAGGCCGAACAAGCCGCCGCAGCCGGTGGCGCCGAGAGCGCACCGCAAGGCAACAGCAAGGCGAACGACGACGATGTGGTCGACGCCGAAGTGAAAGAAGTGAAGAAGTCCTGATCGGCTGAGTCCTTTCGATCATCCGCCGCGTCAGGGCAACCCGACGCGGCGTTCGTGTTTCAACCGAACCGCAACTGACCATGGCTAAACGCGATTTTTACGAAGTGCTGGGCGTGCCCAAGAACGCCGGCGACGACGAGATCAAGAAGGCGTATCGCAAGCTCGCGATGAAGCACCACCCCGACCGCAACCAGGGCGATGCGGCCAAGGCGGCCGAAGAGCGCTTCAAGGAGGCGAAAGAAGCCTACGAAATGCTGTCGGACCCGCAGAAGAAAGCGGCTTACGACCAGTACGGCCACGCTGGCGTGGACCCCAACCTGCGCGGTGGTGCGGCCGGTGCAGAGGGCGTCGGTGGCTTCTCCGAATCGTTCGGCGACATCTTCGGTGGTGCACGCGGCCAGCGCAGCGGCCGCCAGGTGTACCGCGGCGCCGACCTGTCGTACGCCATGGAAATCTCGCTCGAGGAAGCGGCCGCCGGCAAGGAAACGCAGATCCGCATTCCGAGCTGGGACGACTGCGAAACCTGCAGCGGCTCCGGCGCCAAACCCGGCACCAGCGTGAAGACCTGCAGCACCTGCCACGGCCAGGGCTCGGTGCAGATGCGCCAGGGCTTCTTCAGCGTGCAGCAGACCTGCCCGCAGTGCAGCGGCACCGGCAAGATCATTCCCGAGCCCTGCACCACCTGCCACGGCCAGGGCAAGATCAAGAAGCAGAAAACGCTGGAGATCAAGATCCCCGCCGGTATCGACGACGGCCAGCGCATCCGCAGCACCGGCAATGGCGAGCCGGGTCAGAACGGCGGTCCGTCGGGTGACCTCTACATCGAAGTGCGCCTGCGCAAGCACGACATCTTCGAGCGCGAAGGCGACGACCTGCACTGCCAGGTGCCGGTGAGCATGACCACGGCGGCGCTGGGCGGCGAGATCGACGTGCCCACGCTCGCGGGCAAGGCCACGATCGACCTGCCCGAAGGCACACAGAGCGGCAAGACTTTCCGCCTGCGCGGCAAGGGCGTCAAGGGCGTGCGCTCCAGCTACCCCGGCGACCTGTATTGCCACGTGGCGGTGGAGACGCCGATCAAGCTCACCGAGCACCAGCGCAAGCTGCTCAAGGAGCTCGACGAGTCGTTCAAGAAGGGTGGCCACAAGCACAGCCCGAACGACAAGGGCTGGTTCGAGAAGGCGAAGTCGTTCTTCAGTTGAACGCCGTCCAGGCAATTCACCAGGGGCGCCGGGCAACCGACGCCCCTTTTTTCATGCCTCGGACCTATCCCCTTCATTGCCAGTATCGATTGGTCTGAATCGATAGTTTTTGTCAAAATTCCAAGTTCTGACACCACCCGCAAGAAGCGCATGGCAGCACTCATCCGACAAGTCCGCCCCGTCTGGGCCCAGTTGCAGGAATTCGATCTGCAGGTGCCCGCCCACGCGCTGCGAAACGCCCTGCTGGCGCTGGGCGTCGGCCTGCTGGTGATGGCCGGCCTGGCCGCGCTCAGCACCTTCTGGGCGCCCACTCGAGCCTGGTGGACGGCCGCCGACAACGGCAGCGCCATGGCGGCGGGTGTTCAGGCCTCCTTGCTGGCAGCGGTGGCCACGGCGGTGGGTGCGTTGCCGGTGTTTCTGGTGCAGCGCGTGAGCAAGTTGCAAGAGGCCGCGCTGATGTCGTTTTCGGCGGGCGTCATGCTGGCCGCCGCCATTTTTGCGCTGCTGTTGCCCTCACTGGAGGCAGGGCGCACGCTGCTGGCCGGCATGACAGGTGCATCCACGGGTGCGGCGGCACTCAGCGGCGTGGGTCTGGCGCTGGGCATGGGCCTGATGTTGGCGATCGACCGATTCACGCCCCACGAACACGCCGTGCTGCCGCCGGCGGCGCTCGGCCACACCGGCGCCTGGGGCGCGCAGCCCGACAGCGCAGCCGTGCAGCGCGCCAAGCTGATGGTGCTGGCCATCCTGATCCACAACGTGCCTGAAGGTCTGGCGGTGGGTGCAGCCTATGCGGGTGTGGGTGACTCGGGCAGCGCGCAGCCGGGTGCTTCGGTGGCACTGGCCATCGGCCTGCAGAACATGCCCGAAGGCCTGATCGTGGCCATGGCCTTGCGCACGCTGGGCCGCAGCGCAGCGCAGGCCTGGGGCGTGGCCGCGCTCACCGGCCTGGCCGAGCCACTGGGCGCCATCGTCGGACTGGCGGTGCTGGGCAGCCTGCCGGTGTTCTACCCACTGGGTCTCGCGCTCGCGGCGGGTGCGATGCTGTTCGTGGTGAGTCACGAGATCATTCCCGAGACGCACCGCAACGGTTTCGAGACCATGGCCACCGCCACGTTGCTGGCAGGCTTCATCTTCATGCTTCTGCTCGATGCAGCACTGAACTGACCGCAGTGAGGCGGGGCGTAAGATGCCTCGCATGACTGTTCATATCCGATTTCTCGGCGGGGCCGGCACCGTCACAGGCACCAAGTACCTGGTCGAGCACGACGGTCAGAGCCTGCTGGTCGACTGCGGGCTGTTCCAGGGCTACAAGCAACTGCGCTTGCGCAACCGCGACCCGCTGCCGGTGCTGCCCAACCACATCGGCGCCGTGCTGCTGACCCATGCGCACCTGGACCACAGCGGCTACTTGCCGTTGCTGGCCAAGGAAGGCTTTCACGGCAAGGTGTGGGCCACGCCGGCCACGCGCGATCTGGCGCAGATCCTGTTGCCCGACAGCGGCCACATCCAGGAAGAAGACGCGGCCTTTGCCAACCGCAAAGGTTTCTCCAAGCATTCGCCTGCGCTGCCGCTCTACACCGAGAGCGACGCGATTCAAAGCCTCAAGCTGTTTCGCACCGTTCCCATGCACCAGGCCTTCGAGCCGCTGCCGGGATGGACGGCCCAGTTCTCCGGCGCGGGCCACATTCTGGGTGCGGCGAGCCTGCTGCTCGAAGTGGGCGGGAAGCGCATCCTGTTCTCGGGCGACCTCGGACGGCCCGACGACTCGCTGATGCTCGCGCCCGACGCGCCGCCTGCAGCCGACGTGGTGGTGTGCGAGTCGACCTACGGCGACCGCGACCACCCGGACGAAGACCTGCTGGCCGAGCTCGGCCCGGCCCTGGCGCGCGTGGCCGCGCGCGGCGGCTCGGCCGTGGTACCGGTGTTTGCGGTGGGCCGCGCGCAGGCCTTGCTGCACGCCATCGCACAGCTCAAAGCCTCGGGCCAGTTGCCGCACAGCGTGCCGGTGTACCTCGACAGTCCGATGGCCATCCACAGCACCGAACTGTTCGCGCGCCACCTGGGTGAGCACCGGCTGGACGCGGCGCAATGCCACGCCATGGCGCAGGTGGCGAAGATGACGCGCACGGCCGAGGAGTCCAAGGCGATTGCGCGCCAGCACGGGCCCAAGGTGATCCTGGCCGCCAGCGGCATGGCCACCGGCGGGCGTGTGCTGCACCACCTGGTGCAATACCTCGGCGACCACCGCAACATGGTGCTGCTCACCGGCTACCAAGCGCCCGGCACACGGGGTGCCACGCTGGCCAACGGCGGCACGCAACTGCGCATTCACGGGCAAGACCTGCCGGTGCGCGCCGAGGTGGTGCAGCTCGCGTCCGCCTCGGCGCACGCCGACGCCGGGCAGCTCATGGCCTGGCTGCACGCCCTGCCCCACCCACCGCGCCGCGTGTTCGTGACCCACGGCGACATGGAGGCGGCTGATCGGTTGCGCCACCGTGTGGAAACCGAGCTGCGCTGGCAGGCACTCGTGCCGGAACACGGCAGCACCTGGGCCGTCTGACACACACCCGCTCACAAGGCTGATGGAACGCAGCCCGCATTCACCGCTCTCACCCTGATGAATCTTCACACCCCCCTGCTCCTGGGCGCCGCCCTGCTGTCTTCCGCCGCTTGGGCCCAGACACCCACGCCAGCCCCCTACCCCGAATTCGACAACTGCCTGAACACGCTGCGCGCGCCCGCCCGCGCGGCCGGCGTGCGCGAGGAGACCTTTGCGCTGCACACGCAAAACCTCGCGCCCGACATGAGCGTGATCGACAAGCTGAATTTCCAGCCCGAGTTCCGCACCGCCATCTGGGACTACCTGGCTGGTCTGGTGGACGAAGAACGGGTGGCCGAAGGCCGTGCCCTGCTCACCCGCCACGCCGACACACTGGCGCGCGTCGAGCAGAAGTACGGCGTGGACCCGGCCACGGTGGTCGCGGTGTGGGGCGTGGAAAGCAATTTCGGCCAGACTTTCGGCAGGTCGCCGCTGGTGCAGTCGCTGGGCACACTCTCCTGCTTCGGGCGGCGCCAAGCCTATTTCCGCACCGAGTTCTACGCCACGCTGCGCATCCTGCAGGCCGGTCACATCGCGCCCGAACGCCTGGTGGGTTCGTGGGCCGGTGCTTTCGGCCACACGCAGTTCATGCCCAGCACCTTCGAGCGCCTCGCGGTGGACTTTGATGGCGATGGCAAGGCCGACCTGATGGACAGCACCACCGACGCGCTGGCCTCCACCGCCAACTTTCTGGCCAAGGCGGGCTGGCAAAGCGGCCAGCCCTGGGGGTTTGAGGTGAAGCTGCCCGAAGGTTTCAGCATCGCCGGCGAAGGCCGCCGCAGCAAACGCGCCATGAGCGAATGGGCCTCTCGCGGCCTCAAGCGGGTGGACGGCTCACCGCTGCCCGCCACCGGCAGCGCCGGCCTCATGACGCCCGCCGGCGCGCAAGGCCCGGCCTTTCTGGTGCTGCGCAACTTTGATGCGATCTACAGCTACAACGCCGCCGAGAGCTATGGTCTCGCCATCGCCCACCTGGCCGACCGACTGCGCGGCGCCGGCCCTTTCACCACCCCCTGGCCCACCGACGACCCGGGCCTCTCACGCGCCGAGCGCCGTGAGGTGCAAACGCTGCTGATCGCGCGCGGCCACGACATCGGCGCGGTGGACGGCATGCTGGGCGACAAGAGCCGCGTGGCGATCCGCGCCGAGCAGGAACGGCTGGGGCAGGAGGCGAGCGGGCGGGCGGGGCAGAAGCTGCTGAAAGCACTGCGGGGCGGTTGAGGAGCAGCTTCAATCGGGCGTGTCGAGGAAATCCTGCATGTCGAATGCCAGCTGCTTGTGGTGCCGGATGGAGAGCAGATGCAGGGTCTGATCCAGCACGAGGTACAGGATCAAGTAGCTGTCCATCACGTACTCGCGAACCTCGGCATCACTGGACAGCAATTTGAGGCGTTGCACCAGTGCGTCGTGCATGCCTTGCGCCTCCACACTGCGAACCCGACGTGCGATGAAGAGCCGTCCCATCCGGGGATGGCGCGCCAGGTGGGGAAGAACACGCTGCTGCAACTCATCAAGCAAGTGGTCAAAGCCGCGCGGGAATGTGTTCTCTTTCCAGAACGCCTCGATGCTGTCGAGGTTCACCAAAAAATTGGCAGTGAACCGGACGTCCATCAGACCGCAGGCTTGGCCCTGGAGGCTCGGCGCTGACGCAAGGATTCCAGCGCCTGGGCGGCTGGAACCGTTCGTCCCGCCTCAACGTCGTCCAGCCCGCTGGCCACATCCTCCAGCAGCAGCAGATGAATGCGCGCCCGCTCCAGCTGGTGGTAGTGGTCCAGTCGACGGGCATCGATCATGGCCACGGCGGGCTCGCCGTTCTTGGTGATGATCTTCTCTGCCCCTTGCTGCACCTCGTCCACGAGCCGTGACAGCTGGGACCGGGCGTCGGAAAAAGCCACGATGTCGCTCACGTGAATGACCATGTTGAAACCTTGTTGCACTGAATTCTGTGCAATATACAGTGCTTCTATCGATGAATCAATTGAATGAGCGCAAAGGCTTCACCCCAGCTTCACCGCCGTGCCACTCACCGCCACCATCATCATGCCGTTGGTCTCGCCCAGCACTTCGTAGTCGAAGTCGATGCCGATCACGGCATTGGCGCCCATCTCGCGGGCCGACTCGATCAAGTCTTCCACCGCTGCGTCGCGTGCGCCCGAGAGGGCTCGCTCGTAGCCTCCGGCGCGCCCGCCCACCACGTCGCGCACCGACGAGAACATGTCGCGGAAGATGTTGGCGCCGATGATCGCTTCGCCGTTGACCACGCCCAGGTACTGAGATCGGTCGATGCCCTCCGGTGTGGTGGTGCTGAGGAAAAAGCCGTCTTTGGCTTTGGAAAACCATCCCATGTGTTCGCTCCTGTTGAAACACCCCTTGGCGGGTGCGCACCATTGTGTGGTGAATCGGCGTGCGTTTTGTGCCGCTGCAATGCAAACAGCCCGCAGGGCGGGCTGTTTGCATTGCAGCGAGGTCGGCCTCGAAGGCCGAGCCGGTCAGCCGCCTTTCTTCGAGCGCTTGCCGGGGTTCTTCTTGCTGCGGGTGGCCACACCACGCTCCAGGCTCACGCGCTGGCCGCGGCCGGGCGTGGTCAGCGACACGCCTGCAACAGGCGTGGGACGCGGGGTGGCTTTGCGGTCGGCTTCGGTGACGATTTTGTTGCCCATGACTGGATCCTGAGAAAGTTGCAAAAGTGACGGAACCCGCTATTAGGCCACAAGGCTCCTTGGGCGTCAGGTGGGGTTGCCAGTGTTCCAGGTGAAGGACGCATCGGTGGACAGGGCCTCGGTGCGGCGCACCGGCATGAGCCAGCCGTGCGCGGGGTTGGTCTGCGCCGAGATGTCGATGCGCGGCGCCTGCGCCGTCACCGGACCGAAGATGGTGGCAAACGAGGCGTCGGCCGCATCGCGCCCGGTGCCGATGCGCACAAAACCCATGGGAATGGCGGTGCCCGAGGGATCGAACAGGTACCACCGGTGGCCCAGGTAGACCTCCACATAGGCGTGGAAATCGGTCGGGCCCAAGGCCGGATCGGCGCCGAAATCGATCGCGGTGGTGAAACGCGCGGGGATGTTGAGAGCGCGGCAGAAGGTGATCATCAAATGCGCAAAGTCTCGGCACACGCCCTTGCGGTCGTTGAGCGTGTCCATGGCCGAGGTCATGGAGTTGCTGGTGTTCGACTCGAACGTCACCTGGCTCTGCACCCACTGCTGAATGGCCTCCACACGCCGGTAACCCTGCGGCATCTGGCCAAAGAGCTGGTTGGCCATGGCGGTCACGCAGTCCGACTGGCAATAGCGGCTGGGGTAGATGTAGGCCAGCACCTCGGTGGGCAGCTGGTTGATGGGTGTCTCGAACACCGCGTCGGGCGGGTCCACGTGGTGAACGATGTCCAGCGTGGCGCGGTAGCGCAGCTGCAGTGCGCCGGGGTTGGCGGTCAGGCGCAGGATGCGCGTGCGGGTGGCGGCGTCGGTGTACGACACCAGCGGCACGGGCTGGCTGACCTGGAGCTCTTCCCAGACCACGGTCTGCTGGGGTGAATGCGCAGCCTGCACGTTGAATATGAAGTCGGCGCTGGGCTGGTTGACCTGGTATTGCAGGTCGATGGCGAGGTGAATGCGAACCATGGGGTCACCGTGGGTAAGAAGTGGACCGGCCTGGTGGGCCGGCGGCAGCGAACACATTCGCTGTGCAACGGTGAGAAATGCCTCAGTGCATGTTATGCGCGTGCGGCCGGGCTGTCTGTGTGCCAAGGCACCATGCCCCGGCCCGGCCAGCGGACAAGGGCTTGGGCGTAAGCTCAAACGCCATGCGCGCGCTGCTCTCCACCTTTTCCTTGCAAGAGTTGCGCCACCACCCGTGGCGCAATGCTTCGGCCGTGGTGGCGGTGATGCTGGGCGTGGCGCTGGCGTTTGCGGTGCACCTCATCAACGCCTCGGCACTCGCCGAGTTCTCCAGCGCAGTGAGCTCGGTCAACGGCCAGCCCGACGCCGAGCTGCGCGCCCGCCAGGGCCCGCTGCCCGACACCCTGCTGGACCGCGTGGCTGCCCACCCCGGCGTGGCCCTGGCGAGTCCGGTGCTGGAGCTGTCCACGCAGGCGGTGTTGCCCGATGGTCGGCGTGTGGCGGTGAAGCTGCTGGGGGTGGATGCGCTGGTGGTGGCGGGGCTGTCTCCGGCGCTCATGCCGGTGCCCGAGACCAGCTCCAATGACACCGCCGCGAGGCGTTTTGACCTGTTCGCACCCGATGCGGTGTTTCTCAACCCCGCCGCGCAGCAGGCCTTGGGCACCGCCGCGGTGCTGCAACTGCAAAGCGGCCTGAGCTTGCGCACCGTGCGCGTGGCCGGGCGGGTGAATGCACCGGGTGCGCCGCTGCTGGTGATGGACGTGGCCGCCGCGCAGGATCTGATGGAGCGGGTGGGCCAGCTCAGCCGCATCGACCTGCGGCTGGCGCCCGGCGCCCGGCTGGATGCGGTGCTGGCCTCGCTCGATCTGCCGGAGCAGGTGGTCGCGCAGCGGCCCGAGCAGTCGGGCGAACGCGTGAGCAACCTCTCGCGCGCGTACCGCGTCAACCTCACGGTGCTCGCACTGGTGGCGCTGTTCACCGGCGCCTTTCTGGTGTTCTCGGTGCTCTCGCTCTCGGTGGCGCGCCGCCAGCCGCAGTTTGCGCTGCTGGGTGTGCTGGGCCTCTCGGGCACTGAGCGGCTGCGCCTGGTGCTGGCCGAGTCGGCGCTGCTGGGGCTGCTGGGCAGCACGCTGGGCATTGCACTGGGCACGGCGCTGGCCGCCCTCGCGCTCAAGCTGCTGGGTGGCGATCTGGGCGGAGGTTACTTTTCGGGCGTTGCGCCGCCGCTGCAATGGAGTGCCTGGGCTGCACTCGTCTATGGGCTGCTGGGCGTGGCGGCCTCGGTGGTGGGGGGCTGGTGGCCCGCGCGCGCCACGGCCCGCATGGCGCCCGCCCTGGCCTTGAAGGGCCTGGGGGCTCCCACGACCGGCACGCGTCGGCACACGCTGGCCCTGGCGCTGGTGGCGCTCGCAGCGGCCCTGGCGTGGGCGCCGCCCGTGGCCGGCATTCCACTTGCGGCCTACCTGTCGGTGGGTCTGCTGCTGGTGGGCGGCATTGCAGCGCTGCCGCTGGCCGTGGGCTGGCTGCTGGACCGCATCGCACCACACATCACCCACCGCGCGTTGCCGGTGCTGGCGGTGGAGCGGGCGCGCCGCTTGCGCGAGACCGCCGCGGTGGCCACCAGCGGTGTGGTCGCCAGCCTGGCGCTGTCGGTCGCGCTCACGGTGATGGTGGCGAGCTTTCGAGATTCGGTCACGCAGTGGCTGGACGCCGTGCTGCCCGCGCAGCTGTACGTGCGAAGCGCTGGCGGCGGCGGACTGGACAACAGCCACCTGCCCAGCGACTTCGTGGCCGCGGTGGCGCTGGTGGACGACGTGGAGCGCGTGGACACGCTGCGCGCCACGCCGGTGCAGTTCGACCCGGTACGCCCGCCCGTGGTGCTGCTGACGCGACCCCTGACCATGGTGCCCGGCGCAGCACTGAGCCTGCCGCTGGTGGGCAACCCGCTGACCGCCCCGGCAGCGGCGGAAGGTGAAAGCGTGATCGCGGTGTACGTGAGCGAGGCCATGGTGGATTTGTACGGCGCCGAGCCTGGCGGCTGGCTGCCGGGTCTTGCGCAGGCCTTCGCCGGGCCGGACGTGCGCAGCGTGCGCTTCTTTGTGGCGGGTGTGTGGCGCGACTACGCGCGCCAGCACGGCAGCGTGGCGATGGACCGCGACGACTTCGTGCGCTTGACGGGCGATGCGCGCGTGAACGACCTGGCCCTGCATCTGGAGCCGGGTGCCGACGAGAACCGGGTGCGCGAACGCATCCGCGCCCTGGCTGCGCGGCAGGGTGCCGACGATCTGATCGAATTCGCATCGTCGGCGCAGATCCGTGCAACCTCGCTGCGCATTTTCGACCGCAGCTTTGCCGTCACCGTGTGGTTGCAAGCGGTGGCCATCGGCATCGGTCTGTTTGGTGTGGCCGCGAGCTTCAGCGCGCAGGTGCTGGCGCGCAAGCGCGAGTTCGGGCTGCTGGCCCACCTGGGCCTCACGCGGCGGCAGATCCTGGGCGTGGTCGCCCTCGAAGGCTTCGCCTGGACGCTGCTCGGCGCGCTCGCTGGCCTGGCGCTCGGGCTGGCGGTGAGCCTGGTGCTGGTGCACGTGGTCAACCCGCAAAGCTTTCACTGGACCATGGATCTGGTGCTGCCCTGGGCGCGACTGCTCGCGCTGTGTGCGGCCGTGGTGGTGGCCGGCACGCTCACCGCCTGGCTGGCGGGACAAGCCGCAGCGAGCCGGGACGCGGTGCGCGCGGTGAAGGAGGATTGGTGAACATGACCAAAAGCAACCAAACGCCCGTTCGTGCCGAGCTCCACCCCGTTCGGGCTGAGCCTGTCGAAGCCCTCACCGGCCGCCGCCAGGTCTTGATCGCCTCGGCAGGTGCCCTCGCCTTGCCCGGCGTTCACGCACAAGCCCCACACCGCCCCGGCGACGCCCTCCGCCCCCGCCCACTGGTCTTCCCGCGCGACCACGGCACCCACAACGACACCCGCACCGAGTGGTGGTACCTCACCGGCCACGCGCAAGACGAAAAGGGTCGCGAATTCGGTTTCCAGGTCACCTTTTTCCGCAGCCGCGTGGACGGCACACAGGCTCTGCAAAGCCGGCTCGCCGCCAAACACCTGCTGTTCGCCCACGCCGCCATCACCGACGTGCAGAACGGCCAACTCCTGCACGACCAGCGCATGGCCCGGTGGAACGGCGATCCGCCCACGCAAGCCCGGCGCAGCGTCTTCGCCAGCGAGGCCGACACGCACGTCGTGCTTCGTGACTGGCACATCGAACGCGCACCGGATGGCCACTACACCACGCGCATCAGCAGCGACGCACTCAACATCGACCTGCGTGCACAGCCGCAGCAGGCCTGGCTGTTGCAAGGAGAAGAAGGTTTTTCACGCAAAGGCCCCGACGCCTCGCAGGCCAGCTTCTATGTGTCGCATCCCCAGCTCTCGGTGCAGGGCACGCTGGGCATTGGCCAGCAGCGGTTTACCGTGCGAGGCACGGCCTGGCTTGACCACGAATGGAGCGAGGCGCTGCTGCACCCCGAGGCCGTGGGTTGGGACTGGATCGGCATGAACCTGTTTGATGGTCACAGCCTGACCGCGTTTCAGCTGCGCCGCGCCGACGGCAGCAAGGTCTGGGCGGGTGGATCGTTTCGCGCAGCGGGCAGCGCGCAGAGCGCGACCGACATCTACCGCTTTCGCCCGGGCGAGGTCGATTTCAAACCACAACGCTTCTGGACCAGCCCGCTCACCCGTGCGAAATACCCGGTTGAATGGCTGATCCGCACACCAGCCGATTTCTACACGGTGAAGGCCGTGATCGACCCCCAGGAACTCGACAGCCGCCAAGGCACCGGCACGGTGTATTGGGAAGGGCTCTCGGACCTGTTCGAGAGCAACGGAAAACAGGTCGGGCGCGGGTACCTGGAGATGACGGGATACGCGAAGCGGCTCGTGCTGTAGCCGCGACACCAAGCGCCATTAGTCTGGCTGCCACTCACGAAAGAATCGGATGCGCTCGGCGTGGTCCGGGTGGCTGGAGACGGCGATGGGCAGCGCAGCGCTGTCGCCGGCTTCATCTTCCTGCTTTTCCTGCTGCTGGATGCGCTCGAAAAACACGACCATCACCGATGGGGAGACACCGCTCTCGTGGAGCAGGCGCGCCGCGAAGGCATCGGACTCGCGCTCGGCATCGCGCGAATAGGCCTGCGTGGCCAGCGTGGCGGGCACGGTGGCGATGAACCCGCTGGCATCGCCCAGCACCACGCCCACCAGTGCGCTGATGAGGCTGGCGCGCACCACCATGTCGAGCCCGTGGCGGTGGTGCACATGACCGAGTTCGTGCGCCAGCACCCCGTTGATCGCATCAGGTTGGTCGGCCAGCAGCTTCACGAGATCGTCGGTGATCACGATGTGGCCACCGGGCAAGGCGAATGCGTTGGCCCCCAGGGCCTTGGACTGGTGAAACGAAAGCTGCCACGGCGGCGCGTCACCTTCCGGGTAACCCCGCTCCACGGTCGAGGCGAACCGCTCGCGCAAGGCTTGCTGTTGCGGTGCAGGCAATGCGCTGGGTTGCAGAAACAGGCGGTCGAGCTGCTGCATGCTTTGTTCGCCCAGCCGTGCCTCCAGCGAGCGCGGCACCTGCTGCGCCACGGCCTGGCTCAGCCAGGGCACGCCCCAGGTCCACGCCGCGCCGAGAAACACCACACTGGCGACCATGGCCACCAGCGTGGCGCGCCAGCTTTGCATCCAGCCCACCACCGCAGCCTCGCGCTGGCCGCTGGCCTGCCGCCAGGCGTCCCACTCCCCCGCATCGGCGTGCTGGATCAGGCTGCCATCGGGCAGTTCGCTCTGGCGCTGGCCGTGCGAGCGGCGTTCGGCCCAGCGCACCTGGCGCAGCGGGTAGCGGCGCTCGCCGCCCACCAGCGTGAGCACAAGCTCTTGGCCTTCGATGCTGAGCTCGCACACCTGCGCGCGCGGGCTCCGGCCATCGAACCAGGTGCTGAGCAAACGCGGTGCCGTGGTCATCACAGACCCATGTCGATACCGAAGAAGTCGCCCGCCGCATCACCCAGGATGCCTTTGTCGCCACCCTGCGCCTTGGCCAGCCAGGCGTTCACGTCGCCCTGCACCGAGACGTCCATGGCTTCAAGCCGCATGCGCGCGGTGTTGACCTTGGCAAACGGCCAGTACAGGCCCAGGGTGAGCGCAATCAACAACCAGTTCTTGGCGGTCAGCGCCACCAGGGGTGCGAACCGGAGCTGGCTGTCGAAGCGGATGCGCCGGCTGCGGGTGTGGCCCCACAGCAGGTTTTGCAGACGCGACGTGGTGTAGGGCACCAGCACCAGCGGGAACACCAGGTAGGCCAGGGCCAGCAAAAAGGGCAGCATGACCAGGGCCGCACCCGAGAAGCCTCCCGCCATGACGGCCACGGCGGCGCCCACGCCGGCGAGCAGGACCGTGCAGAGCAAGGAGACACCCATGGTGCGAAACGAAAAGCCGTAGAAGGCACCCAAGCTGGCGTCGAGGCGAGTGCGCTGCTGCGCGAACGCGTAGCCGCCGTGCTGGTAACGCTTGATGCGCGCCAGCAGCCAGGGCGACAAGGCCGCCATGACCAGCGCGATCACGCCGGTGGCCGCAGCGAACACGGCACCCGCCTGCCCGTTTTGCACATCTTGTGCGGCAGAGGCCATGAAGCCGGCGACAAACCCGATCAGCACCACCGGGATGAAGAACGGCAGCATGCACAGGTACGCGCCCTTGAGATCGCCGTCGAAGGACATGCGCACACCGCGCCAGCTGGTGTTGCGCAAGCGGAACTGCAGCGACGCGCGCCACAGCGCAGGCCACAGCACCGCCAGCGCCAGCACGGGCACCCAGGCGAACGCCGGTGCAAAGTTGGACGCAGCCCAGTACGACACGCCGAACACCAGCATGAGCAGGTAGCCGCGGAACATCTTCCAGGGGTCGCCGTGAAAGCCCAGCGGGTCCTTGCCGACCAGCGTGTTGTTCTGAAAGTAGGCCAGGCGCCGCGCGCGGGCAAACGGCCAGTACAGCGTGAAGGTGATCAAGGTCAACAGCAGGTTGACGATCCAGATGCGGAAGTACTCGCTGCCCGAACCGGTGAAGCGGATGTCGAGCCGTTGTGCGGGTTCATTGCTCGGCGATCGGCTGTCGGCGAGGACTTCCGTTGCTTCAAATTCGCTGTGTTGTGCCATCCCGTCCCTCCTGTTGGTTGAAAATTTGGCCGCGATCCTAGCATCAAAAATTCGTACCAATGACCTACCCCCGGCAGACATGCCCACCGGCCATGGCCGCGCAAAACCGGCGCCCGCAAAACCCGGCACACTCCCTTGCATGAGCTCCCCCTCCCCCTCCGATCGCCCCAAAGCCACCACCCCCACGTCGCTCAGCGGCCTGCGGCCCTTTCTGCAGCCCTACCGCGTTCAGATCGGTCTGGCGATCCTGTTTCTGGTGCTGGCCGCTGCGGCCACGCTGGCGTTTCCGCTGGCTTTGCGCTTCCTGATCGACAGCGGCCTGGCCCCTGCCGGGCGCGGCGAACAAGCACTCGCCTTGCGGGGTCATTTCGTGACCCTGTTCGGCGTGGCGGTGGCGTTGGGCTTCTTCTCGGCCATGCGTTTCTACCTGGTGAGCTGGCTCGGCGAACGCGTGACCGCCGACCTGCGCAACGCGGTCTACAGCCATGTGCTGCGCCAGAGTCCGCAGTTTTTCGAGACCACCCAGACCGGCGAGGTGCTCTCGCGCCTGACCACCGACACCACGCTGGTGCAGACGGTGGTGGGCTCGTCACTGTCCATGGGCCTGCGCAACGCCGTCATGGGCATCGGCGCGCTGGTGGTGCTGGTATGGACCAACCCGTATGTGATGCTGCAGGTGCTGCTGATCATCGTGCTGGTGGTGCTGCCCAGCATGTGGTTTGGCCGGCGCGTGCGCAAACTCTCGCGCGCCAGCCAGGACCGCGTGGCCGACTCCAGCGCGATCGCGGCCGAGGTGCTCAACGCGATTCCGGTGGTGCAGAGCTACACCGCCGAAGACCGCGAGGCCGAGCGCTTCAACGCGTCCACCCAGTTCGCATTCGACACCGCGATCAAGCGCACCCGGGCGCGCTCGGTGCTGGTGGCTTTCATCATCATCAGCACCGCGGGCCTGCTGCTGTGGGGCCTGTACCAGGGCACGCAGGCGGTGCTGGCGGGCACCATCACGCCCGGCCACCTGGGGCAGACGGTGCTCTACATCATCATCCTGGCCGGCGCGGTGGCGGTGCTGGGCGAGGTGTACGGCGACCTGCTGCGCGCCGCCGGCGCCAGCGAGCGCCTGATGGAGCTGCTGGCCAGCGCCTCGCCGGTGCAATCGCCCGCGCAGCCGCTCAAGGCTGCAACGCCCCGGGGCGGGAGCGCTCTGGTGTTCGACGACATCACCTTCAATTACCCCTCGCGCCCGACGCAGGCTGCTCTCTCCGGCTTCAGCCTTGCGGTGCAACCGGGGCAGACGGTGGCCCTGGTCGGGCCGAGCGGCGCCGGCAAAACCACGGTGTTCGGCCTGCTGCTGCGCTACTACGACCCGGCGCTCGGCACGATCCGGCTGGACGGTGTGCCCATTCACCAGATGAGCCTGCACGACCTGCGCAACCGCGTGGGCATCGTGCCTCAGGACCCGGTGATCTTCTCCAGTAGCGCGATGGAAAACATCCGCTACGGCAAGCCCGGCGCCAGCGACGACGAGGTGCGCGCGGCCGCTGCAGCGGCTTTTGCCGACGAGTTCATCGACCAGTTGCCCGAGGGCTACGACACCTTTCTCGGCGAACGCGGCGTGCGGCTCTCGGGAGGGCAGCGCCAGCGCATCGCCATCGCTCGCGCCATGCTCAAAAACCCTCCGCTGCTGCTGCTGGATGAGGCCACCAGCGCGCTGGACGCGCAGAGCGAGCGCATGGTCCAGGCGGCGCTGGAGTCGGCCATGAAGGACCGCACCACGCTGGTCATCGCGCACCGCCTGGCCACGGTGCAGCAGGCCGACCGGATCGTGGTGCTCGACCACGGGAAACTGGTGGAACAAGGCACACACGATCAGCTGGTGGCCCAGGGCGGGGTGTACGCAGGCCTGGCCGCGCTGCAATTCAACGCATAAGGCCCGCGCGCCCGCCATGCACCGCGCTGATCATGCGCCGAATGCATGGCGCAATGGCATTGCGGCCTTGGACAGTGTGAGTCCGGCTCCGTAAGCTTGTGGTTGCTGGTCCAGCGCATGGGCCGCACACCCACAAGGAAACCCCATGTCGACCAACTCGCCCTCCGCAGGCGGCAGCGCCACCAGCGCCCCGGCCGTCTTCACCCAAGCCCTGCCGTCCTACCTGGACCCGAACCATCTCGGCCCCTGGGGCATCTACCTTCAGCAGGTGGACCGCGTCACGCCCTACCTCGGCCCGCTCGCGCGCTGGGTCGACACCCTCAAGCGCCCCAAGCGCACCCTGATCGTCGATGTGCCGATCCACCTGGACAACGGCTCGGTCGCCCACTTCGAGGGCTACCGCGTGCAGCACAACACTTCGCGCGGGCCAGGCAAGGGCGGCGTGCGCTTCCACCAGGACGTCACCCTGTCCGAGGTGATGGCGCTGTCGGCCTGGATGTCGATCAAGAACGCGGCGGTGAACGTGCCCTACGGCGGAGCCAAAGGCGGCATCCGCGTCGACCCGCGCCAGCTCACCCTCGGCGAACTCGAGCGCGTGACCCGCCGCTACACCAGCGAGATCGGCATCATCATCGGCCCGACCAAGGACATCCCGGCGCCGGACGTGAACACCAACGAACAGATCATGGCCTGGATGATGGACACGTACTCGATGAACGAAGGGTCGACGGCCACCGGCGTTGTCACCGGCAAACCAGTGGACCTGGGCGGCTCACTGGGCCGTCGCGAGGCCACTGGCCGCGGCGTGTTTACTGTGGGCGTGGAAGCGGCCCGCCGCATCGGGCTCGATGTACCCAGCGCGCGCGTGGCCGTGCAGGGCTTTGGCAATGTCGGCGGTGTGGCTGGCAAGCTGTTTGCCGAGGCGGGAGCCAAGGTGGTGGCGGTGCAGGACCACGGTGGCACCATCTACCGCGAAGCCGGGCTGGACGTGCCCGCCCTGCTGGCCCATGTCGCCCAGGTCGGCTCGGTGGCCGGCTTCACGGGCGCCGAGGTGATCGACAACGACGCCTTTTGGGACGTGCCGTGCGACATCCTGATCCCGGCCGCGCTCGAATCGCAGATCACGGAAGCCAACGCCGGTCGCATCCAGGCCCGCATGGTGATCGAGGGTGCCAACGGCCCCACCACGCCGCAAGCCGATGACATCCTGCACGAGCGAAATGTGCTGGTGCTGCCCGACGTGATCGCCAACGCCGGTGGTGTGACGGTGAGCTACTTCGAGTGGGTGCAAGACTTCTCCAGCTTCTTCTGGAGCGAGGACGAGATCAATGCCCGCCTGGTGAAGATCATGAAGGACGCCTTCGCGGCCGTGTGGCAGGTGGCCGACGAGAACAAGGTGAGCCTGCGCACGGCGACCTTCATCGTGGCCTGCAAGCGCATCCTGCACGCGCGCGACCTGCGCGGGTTGTATCCGTAACGCCCCCCTGCGCGGCTTCCCCCTCTCTGGCGCGCCGTCGGCGCTTGGAGGGTAGACCCTCATCTACTGCAGCGTTTCCTTGATGGATGGCAACGCCGGGAGAGCGATCACCTCAATGCCCTCTTCCATCATCTCCAGCGCTTCCTGCGGGCTGGCCTGCCCACGGATGTTGCGACGCTCCACCTCGCCGTGGTGCATGGCACGGGCGACACCGGCAAAGCGGTCACCCACGTCTTCGGTGTTCGCCACCACCTCGCGCAAGGCCATGAGCATGCGCGCCTGCAAGGCCGCGAGCTCTGGACTTTGCGTGTGGTTGCTCATGGGCACGGACGCGCTGGTGGGCGCGTCCGCTGCCTGGCGGCTTGAGCGCAAATTGAGCCGAGGCGCCGACAGCTTCTTCTGGATGTGCACGTCGCCACACAACGGACAAGCCACCAGACCACGACCGAGCTGGCTCACGAAGTCGTCTTCAGAGCCGAACCAGCCCTCGAATTGATGCTGCTGGGCGCATTGCAGGTTGAGCACTTTCATGGGGTGGGTGCTCCCGCCACAGGTGCTGCCATCGTGGTTTCCCAGGCCAGCTGCCATTCGCCACTCTGCACGTTCTGCAACCACATCGATCCGACCAGCGTCTTGCAGTCGATCACGTCGCCGCTGAAGCACCAGGCGCGCAGCTCGGCGGGCGTGGCGGTGAACACATCAAGGAACTCACCATCGTCGAGCTGGCGCTCCCCCAGCGTGAGGCCACGCGCGAACCAGATGTCGATGGTCTCGTCCGAGTACGCCACGGTGGGGGCCAGGCGCCCTGCAAAGGCCCATTCGCGGGCGCTGTAACCCGTTTCTTCCAGCAGTTCACGCTGCGCACACACGAGGCTGTCTTCGCCTGCGTCGAGCTTGCCCGCCGGAAATTCGATCATCACCGCCTGCATGGGGTGGCGGTACTGGCGCTCCAGCACCACACGGCCGTCGTCCAACAGTCCGATCACCATGACCGCACCCGGGTGCAACACATACTCGCGCGTGGCCTGGTCGCCACTGGGCAGGCGCACGGTGTCGCGCACCACATGCAGGAAGCTGCCGCGCAACAGCTCGGTTCGCGACAGGGGTGTTTCGATCAGGTGGGCATCACCCATGACATCACCGGTGGCGGTAGAGATAGCGGTAGACGAAACCCGGGAAAGCCAGCGTGATGAAGAGCGCGCCGGTGGTGGCGTAGAACTCCCAGCCCTGCGGCGCGATCTGCCCGGCGCGCTGCTCCAGCGCGAGGCCGAAACCACCGACGATGAAGTACAGCAACACCATCTCGGCCAGCCGGATCCACAGCGTCTTGGGCAGGCTGCGTGGAACGACCGCCAGCCAGCGTTCGTTGATGAAGGGCAGGTTGGCGGCCACCAGCGCGGCGGCCAGCACCAGCCAGACAGAAAAGCTTTGGTTCATGGTGGGGTGTGTGAGCCAGCCCCACCGGTGAAGTTCACCGAACCGGGGCCACAAGCATCAGGCAAGCATCGCTGCCACAGCCTGCGCGCAAAGCGCCATGAGACCGCCCGGCAGGATGCCCAGCACCAGCACCAAGGCACCGTTGACCGACAGCACCGAACGGGCATCCAGACCGGCCTCGATATCGGCCGTCTGCGTGGGCGCGTCGAAGTACATGACCTTGACCAGGCGCAGGTAGTAGAACGCACCGATCAGCGACATGATCACCGCGAACACCGCCAGGCCGACGAAGAACGCTGCGCCGGAGGCCAGCAGCGCCTGGAGCACGGACAGCTTGGCGTAGAAGCCCACCAGCGGCGGCACGCCGGCGAGCGAAAACATGCAGATCGCCATGACACCGGCGTACAGCGGGCTGCGCTGGTTCAGGCCGGCCAGGTCGCTGATGTTCTCGGACTCAAAACCGCTGCGCGAGAGCAGCAGGATCACGCCGAAGGTCGCCAGTGTGGTGAGCACATAGGTGATCACGTAGAACATGGACGAGCCGTAAGCGTTGGCCATGTTGCTGGTGTCGCCTTCGACCACGCCCGCGAGCAGGCCGAGCAGCATGAAACCCATCTGCGCGATGGTGGAGAACGCCAGCATGCGCTTGAGGTTGGTCTGCGCAATCGCAGCGAAGTTGCCCACGAGCAGCGACATGACGGCCAGCACCGCGAGCATCTGCTGCCAGTCGAACGCGAGTGGCTGCAAGCCTTCAACCAGGAGGCGGATCACGATGGCAAAAGCCGCGAGCTTGGGTGCGCCACCGATCATGAGGGTGATGGCGGTGGGGGCACCGTGGTACACGTCGGGCACCCACATGTGGAACGGCACCACGCCCAGCTTGAACGCGAGGCCGGCCACCACGAACACGAGGCCGAGCGTGAGCACCTGGGCAGAGCCTTTGAGCGTGGCTTCACCGCCGGCGATGGCCTGCATCACCTCGGGCAGCGCCAGCGAGCCGGTGGCGCCGTAGACCATGGACAGGCCGTAGAGCAGGAAACCGCTGGCCAGCGCACCCAGCACGAAGTACTTCATGGCCGCTTCGGTGGCCTGCAGGTCGTCGCGGCGCAAAGCCACCAGCGCGTAGCTGGAGAGCGTGAGCAATTCCAGACCGAGGTAGATGACCAGGAAGTTGTGGCCCGAGATCATGACGAACATGCCCAGCAGCGCGAACATGGACAAGGTGAACATCTCGCCGCCACGCAGCATGTCGCGCTGGCCTGCATAGCCACGGCCGTAGACCAGCGTCACCATCATGGCGATGGTGGCGAAACATTTGAGCCAGTTGCCCATGGGGTCGCTGACAATCATGCCGCCGAAACCCAGGGTGGTGGTACCGGAGGACGCCGCCATGGCGAGCAAAACGGCGACCGCGCCCAGCGAGAGCAGCGTGAGCACATAGGTCGCACCGCGCAAGGGCGACTTCACCGTCAGATCGGCCAGCGCGATCACGCAGGCCATCGTCAGCAGGAGGATTTCAGGGTAGGCCGCGACCCAGCTGAGCTTGTCAATCATTGTTCGTTCTCTTGTGTCGTGTGGCGGGCCCGGCTCACTGGGGCAACTTGGAAACCGCCACGTGGCGCAGCAACTCCGCCACGGAGGCGTCCATCACGTCGGTGAAAGGCTTGGGGTACACGCCCATGAAGAGCACGGCCAACGCCAGCACCGCCATCACGAAGAACTCGCGCGCGTTGAGGTCGATCAGGTTCTTCACGTTGTCGTTGCCCACGGCGCCCAGGTAGACGCGCTTGTACATCCACAACGAATAGGCAGCACCGAAGATCAGAGCCGAGGCGGCGAGCAGGCCGATCCAGAAGTTGGCCTTGACTGCTGCGAGGATCACCATCCACTCGCCCACGAAGCCGGCGGTGCCCGGCAGACCGCAGTTGGCCATGGTGAACAGCAGCGCGAACGCGGCGAACTTGGGCATGGTGTTGACGACACCGCCGTAGTCGGCGATTTCGCGCGAGTGCACGCGGTCGTACAACACGCCGATGCCCAGGAACATGGCGGCCGACACAAAACCGTGGGCAATCATCTGCACGATGCCGCCCGACACGCCGAGGTCGCTAAAAACGAAGAAGCCGAGTGTGACGAAGCCCATGTGGGCCACCGACGAATAGGCCACCAGCTTCTTCATGTCCTGCTGGACCATGGCCACCAGGCCCACGTAGATCACGGCCACCAGCGAGAGCGCGATCATGAGCCAGGCCCATTCGTGCGAAGCGTCGGGCAGGATGGGCAGCGAGAAGCGCAGGAAGCCGTAGGCCCCGAGCTTGAGCATGATGGCCGCCAGCACCGCAGAGCCACCGGTGGGAGCCTCGACGTGCACGTCGGGCAGCCAGGTGTGCACCGGCCACATGGGCACCTTGACCGCGAAGGCCGCGAAGAAGGCGAAGAACAGCAGGGTCTGTGCGGTTCCGCTCAGAGGGAGCTTGTACCAGTCGGCCAGCGCGAAGCTGCCACCGGACACGGTGTACAGGTAGATGAGCGCCACCAGCATCAGCAGCGAACCCATCAGCGTGTACAGGAAGAACTTGAAGGCGGCGTAGATCTTGTTCGGGCCGCCCCAGATGCCGATGATCAGGTACATCGGAATCAGCGTGGCCTCGAAGAACACATAGAACAGCATCGCGTCCTGCGCACTGAACACACCGATCATCAAACCCGAGAGGATCAGGAAGGCGCCCATGTACTGGTTCACGCGCGTCGTGATCGACTCCCAGCTGGCCACGACCACGACCACATTGATGAACGCGGTCAGTAGCACCAGCCACAACGAGATGCCATCCACCCCCAGGTGGTAGTGGATGTTGAAGGCCTCGATCCAGGGGGCCTTTTCAACGAACTGCAGCGCAGCGGTGCCGAGTTGGAAACCGGTGTACAGCGGCACCGTGACCGCGAGACCCACGACAGCACCCACCAACGCGATCCAGCGCACCATGGGTGCCTGATCGTCACGGCCCAGGGCCAGCAGCACGACGCCAAAAAAGATGGGCGTCCAGATGGCAAGGCTCAGCAAACCCATGATGTTCTTCTTCCTCTTGTTTTATTTGGCGAGCCAGACGAAGTACGTCATGAACAGCAGCACACCCACGATCATCATCAGCGCGTAGTGGTACAGGTAGCCGGTCTGCGCGCGGCGCACCACACCCGAAACCAGGCCCACCAGCCTCCAGCTGGCGTTGACCACACCGCCTTCGATCACCCCCCGATCGCCACCCTTCCACAGACCGATGCCCAGACCGCGAGCGCCTTTGGCGAGCACGTTCTCGTTGAACCAGTCCAGGTAGTACTTGTTCTCCAGCACCACGACCAACGGACGCAAGGCGCGGCCGATGGCGGCCGGCACGGCCGGGTTGATGAGGTACATGTACCAGGCGCTCAACGCGCCGGCGAGGGCGAGGTACAGCGGCGGGGTGGACAGTGCGTGCGTGGCCATGCCCAACGGGCCGTGGAAGATTTCGGCGAACTTCGCCATGGCCGGGTGGGCCGCAGCGTTGATGGTGATCGCGTCCTTGAGGAAATCGCCAAACAGCATGGGCTGGATGGTCATGAAGCCGATCACCACCGAAGGGATGGCCAGCAGCACCAGCGGCACCGTCACAACCCAAGGCGATTCATGCGGCTTGGCGTCGTGCCCATGACCGTGGTCATCGTGATGACCATGATCGTCGTGATGGGCATCGGGGTTCTGGTCGTACCGCTCCTGGCCATGGAACACCAGGAAATACAGGCGGAACGAATAAAACGAGGTGACGAACACGCCAGCGAGCACCGCGAAGTACGCGAAACCCGACGCCGGCAGGTTGCTGAAGTGCACCGCCTCGATGATGGAGTCTTTGGAATAGAAGCCCGAGAAGAACGGCGTGCCGATGAGCGCCAGCGTGCCCAGCAGCGAGGTGATCCAGGTGATGGGCATGTACTTGCG
>JAJNQE010000173.1 GCA_021154985.1 Hydrogenophaga sp. | reverse complement strand
CATGGCGCGGAAGATGGTGTCGTCCAGGCCGTCCAGGCTCACCGTGACGCGCTGCAGGCCAGCGGCCTTCAGCGCAGCGGCCTTGCGTTTGAGCAGTGAGCCGTTGGTGGTGAGCGTGATGTCCAGCGGCTGGCCCTCGGTGGTGCGCAACGCCGCGAGCTGTTCGATCAGGATTTCGAGGTTCTTGCGCAGCAGCGGCTCACCGCCGGTGAGGCGGATCTTCTGCACCCCGTGCGCCACGAACTGCCTGGCCACGCGCGTGATTTCTTCGAACGACAGCAACGAGCTGTGCGGCAGGTAGGCGTAGTCCTTGTCGAAGATTTCCTTGGGCATGCAGTAGCTGCAGCGGAAATTGCAACGGTCGGTCACGCTGATGCGCAGGTCGCGCAGCGGTCGGCCCAGCGCATCACCGAGCAGGCCGGTGGGCGCCACGGGGGTGGCGGGAATGCGCGCCACCGTGTTGACGAGGCGTTGATCGATCAGGGGAATGACACGTTCGGACATCCCCGGATTATCGATGACACCCCACGGGGTAGCGCTGCGCGCCGCGACTCAACCCGCCCCGACGCGCGTGTACTGGTCGGCGTTGTTGCTCAGCCAGTTGCTTGAGAGCTCGCTCGATTGCTGGTTGGGGTGAAAGTCGGGCCGGAAATAGGCGCGCCAGGGCTTGAAGCTGGTGCTGAGCAGGCCGTCGCGCCCGAGCAAATGGCGGCCCGCGCTGCGCCAGGTCGACCACCGCCACAGGGTGCCGTCGCGGTGCAGGTTGTGCACGGTCTGGCGCAGGGCGTCGGTGAGGAAAAACACGGTGACGCGGCGCATCCATTTCACACGCCAGGCGTGGCTGCCACCCAGGGCCTGGTACAGGTCGAACGCGGTGCACTTGTGCTCGGATTCTTCGGCGCTGTGCCAGAGCCAGAGGTTCTTCAGGCGCGGCTCGGTGTTCTGGAAGACCACGGCGTGGGACAGCATCCACTCGGCGAACAGGGCGGTGAAGTGTTCGTTGGCGGCGGTGATGGCCAGGTGGTGGCGCGGGTCGGCGCCTGCCAGCACCTTCATGCGTTCCTCGATCCGCGGTCCCCAGTGGTTCACCAGGCCGTGTTTTTCGATCTGCGCGTTGAACAGCGCATGAATGCGGCGGTGCGTGGCCTCCTGGCCCACAAAACCCTGCACCTCGGCTTGCCATGCGGCCTGCTGCTCGGGCGCCAGGCCTCTCGCGCCGTGGCGCACCGAGTCCAGAAAGAACTGCTCACCGACCGGAAAGCTCATCGACAGGGCGTTGAACCACGCGCTGAGAAACGCGTCGTTCGCGCACCAGTGGCGTGCCACCGGTTGTTCCAGATCGATCAGCAGTCGGCGGACGGTGAGGGTGGTCATGTGCTCAGGTGGCCAGGGGCAGCAGCGGCACGATCAGCAGTGCCACGATGTTGATGATCTTGATCAGCGGGTTCACGGCCGGGCCGGCGGTGTCCTTGTAGGGGTCGCCCACGGTGTCGCCGGTCACAGCGGCCTTGTGAGCCTCACTGCCTTTGCCGCCGTGGTGGCCGTCTTCAATGTATTTCTTGGCATTGTCCCAGGCGCCGCCACCCGTGCACATGGAAATGGCGACGAAGAGGCCGGTGACGATGGTGCCCATCAGCATGCCGCCCAGTGCCTGGATGCCGGCTTCCTTGCCCATCAGCGCGCCGACGATGAAAGCAACGGCGACCGGAGCCAGCACCGGCAGCAGCGAGGGCACGATCATTTCCTTGATCGCGGAACGGGTCAGCATGTCCACCGCGCGGGAGTAATCCGGCTTGGCAGTGCCTTCCATGATGCCCTTGATTTCCTTGAACTGGCGGCGCACTTCCACCACCACCGAGCCGGCGGCGCGGCCCACGGCCTCCATGGCCATGGCACCGAACAGGTAGGGGATCATGCCGCCGATGAACAGGCCGACGATCACCATCGGGTCGCTCAGGTCGAAGCTGACCTGGTGGCCGTAGGTTTCCAGCTTGTGGGTGTAGTCGGCAAACAGCACCAGCGCGGCCAGGCCGGCGGAGCCGATGGCGTAGCCCTTGGTGACGGCCTTGGTGGTGTTGCCCACGGCGTCCAGCGGATCGGTCACGTCGCGCACGCTGCTGGGCAGCTCGGCCATTTCGGCAATGCCGCCGGCGTTGTCGGTGATGGGGCCGTAGGCGTCGAGCGCGACCACGATGCCGGCCATGCTCAGCATGGCGGTGGCGGCGGTGGCAATGCCGTACAGGCCGGCGAGCTGGTAGGAGGCGATGATGCCGATGCAGACGAACAGCACCGGCCACGCGGTGGAGCGCATGGACACGCCCAGGCCGGCAATGATGTTGGTGCCGTGGCCGGTGGTCGAGGCTTGTGCGATGTGTTTGACCGGGCTGTATTGCGTGCCGGTGTAGAACTCGGTGATCCACACCAGCGCAGCGGTCAGCACGAGGCCGACGGCGCAGGCGCCGAACAGGCGCATCTGGCTGCCGGTGGCGGTGATGGCGTTGTCCGGCATCACCATCTTGGTCACAAAGAAAAAGGCGATCAGCGAGAGCACACCCGCGATGGCCAGGCCCTTGTAGAGCGCGGGCATCACGTTCTTCATGCCGGGGCTGGCCTTCACGAAGAAGCAGCCCACGATGGACGCGAGGATGGACACGCCGCCGAGCACCAGCGGGTACATCACGGCCTGCATGGGCGCGGCACTCACCATGAGCGCACCCAGCACCATGGTGGCGATGAGCGTGACCGCGTAGGTCTCGAACAGATCCGCCGCCATGCCGGCACAGTCGCCGACGTTGTCGCCCACGTTGTCGGCGATCACCGCCGGGTTGCGCGGGTCGTCTTCCGGAATGCCGGCTTCGACCTTGCCCACCAGGTCGGCGCCCACGTCGGCACCCTTGGTGAAGATGCCGCCGCCCAGACGGGCGAAGATCGAGATGAGCGAGGAACCGAAGGCAAAGCCGATGAGGGGGTTGAGCAGGTTGGCGAGATTTTTGTCGGGCGTGAGGTTGCCGTTGCCGACCAGAAACCAGAAGAAGCCAGCCACACCCAGCAGGCCCAGACCCACCACCAGCATGCCGGTGATGGCGCCGCCGCGGAACGCCACGTCCAGCGCCGGGCCAATGCCCTTGGTGGCGGCCTGCGCGGTGCGCACGTTGGCGCGCACCGAGATGTTCATGCCGATGAAGCCACAGGCGCCCGAGAGCACGGCACCGAGCACGAAGCCGATGGCGCTCTGGCCGTCAAGGAACACACCGATGAGGATGGCCAGCACCACGCCCACCATGCCGATGGTTTTGTATTGCCGGGCCAGGTAGGCCGCCGCGCCGGTCTGGATGGCTCCGGCGATTTCCTGCATGCGGGCATTGCCCGCGTCTTGCGAAAGAATCCAGCTGCGCGACCAGAAGCCGTACGCCACGGCCACAAGCCCACAGACCAACACGAATATCAGCGCTGATTGACCAACCATTGAATCGCTCCTCGTTGTTTCGACTTGGAAGGGGCAACGCCTCCGGGGTGCCCCCGCTGCGTTGCTTCCTCGCTGCCGGTTGCGCTGCGTTGCACAGCGTTGAAACAGGGCGATTGGCCAACGTCCACAATTTAGCGGCAATTCGCAGCGGCAAGGCAAAAGCGGGCGGGGAAGTCAGCTTCGAATCAGTAAAATCAGGGTAAATCCTAGGCGTGCAGACCGCATGAGACACGCCGGATGCCTCTTCAGAAGGCAGCGGGCCTGCACCGGCTGCTTCAGTTTTCAACCAATCTCCCTCGAACACCATGGCCCTCGACAACGTCACCGCCGGCAAGAACGTGCCCGACTCCTTCAACGTGATCATCGAAATCCCGATGAACGCCGATCCGATCAAGTACGAAGTGGACAAGGAAACCGGCGCGATCTTCGTCGACCGTTTCATGAGCACGGCCATGCACTACCCGACCAACTACGGCTATGTGCCGCGCACCATCTCGGGCGACGGCGACCCGGTCGACGTGCTGGTGATCACGCCCGTGCCGCTGATTCCCGGTGTGGTGGTGCCTTGCCGCGCCATCGGCATCCTGAAGATGCAGGACGAAGCCGGTGAAGACGGCAAGGTGCTGGCGGTGCCGATCGACAAGATCCTCTCCATCTACACCCAGTGGCAGAAGCCCGAAGACCTGAATCCGATGCGTCTGAACACCATCCAGCATTTCTTTGAACACTACAAAGACCTGGAGCCAGGCAAGTGGGTCAAGGTGATTGGCTGGGAAGGCAAGGACGCCGCCCACAAGGAAATCCTCGACGGCATCGCCGCCTACGAAGCGCAGAAGGCCTGAGCGGCCTGTTCAGCCAGCGGAGGGATCGGGCAACACGTCGTTCAACACCGGCAGGTTGTCCCCCGGGCCCAGGGTCTTGAACGGGCCCAGCAGGCTCGCCCCTTCGTAGAGCTGCATCCGCCGGGCCGAGAGCGAGCCGGTGGACACACCGCTGCGGGCGACATAGGCCATGCCCTGGCATTCCAGGCTGGTTTCCACCGCGCTGCCGCCCACGGCCCCCAGGTGGCCAAACAGGTACAGATCACCCAGCACGCGGATGCGCCCGCGCACCACGGCGCCGGTCCACACGATGAGCGGGCCGTTCACTCGGATGTGGCCCGAGATCTCGCCCTGCACCAGCAGACCGCCGTTGAACTCCAGTTCACCGTGCAACTTGCCGCCCAGGGCCACACGGTTGACCACGTTCATGGCCACCGGGTCGATGGTGAGGGTGTCCTGCGGGGTTTTCAGATCCATGGCCAGCGCTCCATCCAGGTGGCCGGCAACCAGCCGGTGGTGGGGAGCCACACGATGGCCCAGAACACCGCGCTGCCCAGCATCATCAGCAAGCCCACCAAGGCGATGCCGAGGGCATGGCGTTCCAGCCAGCGGCGCAGGCGTTTGGGCCGCCGGCGGGGGGTTCCTGCGGGGGTGTCGAGGTGGTCGAGCACGGCCCAGCTTCGCCAGCCTTCGCTCAAACCGGTGTCGCCTCGGGCGAGCGAGACCGTCAGCCCTTGCGTCGATGCGTGAGGCAGGCCTTGACGGCGCCCGAGCAGCACCGAGAAAGGTGCACCCACGATGGTGTGGGTGAAGTAGGCGTCGGTCTCGTCCATGGCGACCGAGTTTAGCGAAGCGGATTGCGCTGGGCGAGGTGGTCCATGTACTGGTCGATGCCCTGGCTCTCGCGCTCCAGGAAGCGCTGGACCGCATCGGCGAACGACGGGTGGGCGAGCCAGTGGGCGCTGGTGGTCATGACCGGGAGCAGGGCGCGCGCCATCTTGTGTTCGCCCTGCGCGCCACCTTCGAAACGCTGGAAGCCGTGTTCGATGCACCAGGCCAGCGGCGCGTAGTAGCAGGCCTCGAAGTGCAGGCAGTCCACACGCTCCAGCGCACCCCAGTAGCGCCCGTAGGCCACGCGGGTCGCGTCGTCGATGCCGATCAGGCTGCAGGCCATGGGCTGACCATCCCGCTCGGCCACAAACAGCAGCCAGTGCTGCGGCATGGTCTGCGCCATGCGGCGGAAGAAGTCGCGGTTGAGGTAGGGCGCGTTGCCGTGTTCGAGGTAGGTGCGCTCGTAGCACCGGTAGAAGAAATCCCAGTCCGCTTCGGTGATGTCTGCGCCCCGCGACCAGCGCAAGTTGACGCCGGCGTCTGCCACCTTGCGCCGCTCCTGCCGGATTTTTTTGCGCTTGTCTTGCTGCAGGCTGGCCAGGAAATGGTCGAAGCTGGTGAAGGCCTCGTTCGCCCAGTGGAATTGCACGGTGTGGCGCAACATCAAACCGGCGGACTCACACGCCTTCACGTCTTGTGGTTGCGCAAACAGCAGGTGGACCGACGACAGGTCTTCCTTGCGCACTTGCTCGATCAATGCGCTCACCAACGCGGTTCGAGCCGCCGCATCGCGCGCGAGCAGCCGGGCACCGGGCACCGGCGTGAACGGCACGGCTACCAGCGCCTTGGGGTAGTAGTCCAGTCCGTGCTGCGCATACGCGTTGGCCCAGGCCCAGTCGAAGACGTACTCGCCGTACGAATTGTTCTTGAGGTACATCGGACAGGCTGCGTGCAGCACGTCGCCGTGCCACAGCGTCACAAACTGGCATTGCCAGCCCGCGCGCGGCTTCGCGCTGCCGCTCTCGTGCATGGCGGCCAGGTACTCGTGGCGCATGAACGGGCTCGGGTCGGCTTCGAGCGCCAACAGGGCATTCCACTCGGACGCTTCGATCTGGGAGGGAGACGAAAAGACCCGGGTGACATAATCGATTTCACCCACCTGCAGCTCCAGCACACAGCGAGCCCAAGGCCCATTTCGCAACGTTTTCAGACCCCATGACTCTTTCCATTTGCGTGGCCCAGCTCAACTTTGTGGTGGGCGACATGGCGGGCAACGCCCGGAAGATGATCGATGCCGCTGAAGCTGCCCATGCACGTGGCGTCAATCTGTTGTTGACGCCCGAGCTGGCCTTGTGCGGCTACGCCGCCGAAGACCTGTACTTGCGGCCCGCATTCATCGACGCCTGCGATGATGCCCTCAAAACCGTGGCCGCCGGCACGGCTCACCTCAAAGGCCTGCACATCGTGGTGGGACACCCGGCGCGGCCTGCCGCAACCGGCGGGGAGCGGCGCGAACGCAGCGTGTCGGTGGCCCACCTGCACAACGCCGCCAGCGTGCTGCACGCCGGCGCCGTGACTCACACCTACGCCAAGCGCGAGCTGCCCAACTACCAGGTGTTCGACGAGCGCCGCTACTTCGTGCCCGGCGATGGCACCTGCGTGTTCGATGTGGCCGACAGCCATGGCCAACGCGTGCGTGTGGGCCTGCTCATCTGCGAAGACGCCTGGTTCGATGCACCCGCGGCCGGTGCGAAAGCGGCCGGTGCCGAGGTGCTGGCTGTCATCAACGCTTCGCCGTTTCACGCCGGCAAGGGCGGCGACCGCGAAGCCGCCATGCGCGTGCGCTGCCAGGCCACCGGCCTGCCGCTGGTGTACGCGCACCTGGTGGGTGGGCAGGACGAGATCGTGTTCGAAGGCCGCAGCTTCGTGCTGGCAGCCGACGGCGGTCTGGCGGGCCGCGCGGTGAGTTTCGAGGAAACGCTGTTCGACGTGGCCTTCGCACGGCAGGGCTCGGGCTGGCAGATCACCGCCGACACCGACCGCGCCCACAGCCCCGAGGCCGACCTGTGGCACGCGCTGGTGCTGGGCGTGCGCGACTACCTGGGCAAGAACGGTTTTCCGGGCGCCATCCTCGGCCTCTCGGGTGGCATCGACTCGGCGCTGGTGCTGGCGATCGCCGTCGATGCGCTCGGCAAGGACCGCGTGCGCACGGTGATGATGCCCTCGCCCTACACGGCCGACATTTCGTGGATCGACGCGCGCGACATGGCCGCGCGCATGGGCGTGCGCTACGACGAGATCGGCATCGCGCCGCAGTTCGAGGCTTTCAAGGCCAGCCTGGCCAGCGAATTTGCAGGGCTGCCCGAAGACACCACCGAAGAGAACCTGCAGGCGCGCATTCGCGGCACGCTGCTCATGGCCCTGTCCAACAAGTTCGGCAGCATCGTGCTCACCACCGGCAACAAGAGCGAAATGGCCACCGGCTACTGCACGCTCTATGGCGACATGGCGGGCGGCTTCGCGGTGATCAAGGACGTGGCCAAGACCATGGTGTTCAAGCTGGCCCGCTGGCGCAATGCGCACGACCCGTACGGCACTGGCGCCAACCCGATCCCGGAGCGCATCATCGTGCGCCCGCCCAGCGCCGAGCTGCGCCCCGACCAGAAAGACCAGGACAGCCTGCCCGAGTACCCGGTGCTCGACGCCATCATCGAGCGCTACATGGAGAACGACCAGAGTCCCGACAGCATCGTGGCCGCCGGGTTCGAGCGCGCCGATGTGGACAAGGTGGTGCGCCTGATCCGCATCAACGAGTACAAGCGCCGCCAGGCACCGGTGGGCATTCGTGTGACCCACCGCAGCTTCGGCAAGGACTGGCGCTATCCCATCACCAGCAAATACAGGGCTTGACTGGCCTGCTCAGGCCAGCATTGCATTGAGGTTCAGCACGGCACGCATCTCGCCCACCTCGATGCCGGCGGCGTTCTTCAAAGGGGGAGGGATAAGGCTGGCGAGCGCTGCGCGGCCGTCGTCATCGAGCCAGCCCAGTTGCTCCAGGGCCGAGACCACCGCCACCATCAGCGGAGCCAGCTGGCCGTCGCTGCACTTGGCGGCGATGCCGATGCCACGGCTGAAGCTGGCCAGCGCCTGCACACCGTCGGCCCCCACCTTGCTCACCCAGTCGCCGCGCCCGGCGCGCATCAACGCCAGATCGTTGCGGCCCTGGCCGCTGACGAGTTCGGGGTATTGGCTCATGGCGCGCGCAATGCGCAGCGGCGCAACCCCATAAACCGGATCGGGCGCGGCCAGCGTCAAACGGGCGAAGGCATGGGCCAGCGAGCGCAGCGGCAGGGCGTAGTTCGGTGCGCTGCAGCCGTCGGTGCCGCGCACCAGCTCTTCCACCGGCACGCCCGAGAAGTGACTCACGCTTTGAACGATCTCACGCTGCACGGCGTGGCCGGTGTCGAGGTATCCCGTTGCCGGCGCGCCCAGCGCATGGGCCAGCAGCAACATGCCGGTGTGTTTGCCGGAACAGTTGTGGTGCAAGCGGTTGAAGCGCGCACCAGGCTCTGGTGTGACGCCGTTGGTGCTGAAGAAAAAAGGCACGTGGCTGCCGCAAGCCAGGCTGGATTCCCCTGCGCCGATCTTCGCCAGCAGCGCCGCCGCGCGCTCCACGTGCATGGGCTCGCCGCTGTGGCTGGCGCACAGCAGCGCCACATCGGCATCGCTCAGGTCGTAGCGTTCGGCCGCTTGTGCGATCAGCGGCATGGCCTGGAAAGGTTTGAGCGATGAGCGCGTGAACAGTGGCGCATCCACATCGCCCACGCTCGCCAGCAGCTGGCCCTGTGCGTTCACAACTGCCAGCGAGCCGTGGTGGATGTTTTCGGGGTGGCCACCCCGGTAGGCAACGACGATGGGAACGTGGCGGGGCAAGGCGGATGAATTCATGTGCGGGTGTGTGGTTTGACTGAGCAGTGTACGAACGGCACGAAGTCCCTTGGGCATAATGATTCGAGAAATTTCCCCCACAAGCCACGCTCTGGAGACACCGCATGAAGCAGATCACCGCCGTCATCAAACCTTTCAAACTGGAAGAGGTCCGTGAGGCACTCGCAGAGCAAGGCGTGACCGGCCTGACCGTCACCGAGGTCAAGGGCTTTGGTCGCCAGAAGGGTCACACCGAGCTCTACCGCGGCGCCGAGTACGTGGTGGACTTTTTGCCCAAGGTCAAGGTCGAGGTGGTGGTGAAGACGGTGGACGTGGAGCGCTGCGTGGACGCCATCATCCGCGCGGCCCGCACCGGCAAGATCGGTGACGGCAAGATCTTCGTGACCTCGGTCGAGCGCGTGGTGCGCATCCGAACCGGCGAAGAAGACGAAACGGCGGTCTGAGCGCTCGACTTAGATCGCGTCCAGGCGGGCGGCGGGCGACAGCCCCGCTGCCTGCACCAGCTCGGGTAACAGCTTTGAAGCCTCGGTGTGCACCTGGATCAGATCCATCTGCGCGCCGCTCATGAACTGCTGCTCCACCCCCGTGCGCATGAAGGTCATCAGGCCGTCGTAGTAGCCCGCCACATTGAGCAGACCCACCGGTTTGTCGTGGTAACCCAGCTGGCGCCAGGCCCAGACTTCAAAGAACTCTTCAAACGTGCCGATGCCACCGGGCATGGCCAGAAAGGCGTCGGCCTTGTCTGCCATCATCCGTTTGCGCTCGTGCATGTTGTCCACCACGTGCAGTTCGGTACAGCCGTGGTGCGCCCACTCCCGCTCCACCAGCGCCTTGGGGATGATGCCCACCACCTGACCGCCTGCGGCCATGGTGGCGTCGGCCACGATGCCCATGAGGCCGTTGCGGCCACCGCCGTACACCAGCTGACCGCCGTGTTCGCCAATCCATCGGCCAACGGTGCGCGCCGTGTCCGAGAAGGCGGATGTGGCCCCGGGTCGGGAGCCGCAGTACACACACAGTGAGAAGGCGGGAGTGGTCATGACAAATCCAGAGTGATCAGCCCCAGCGGGCCCAGGCGGCTGCGATCCAGACGCCCACGCACAGCAGCAGGCTGAGCAGCACGGCGGCGCTGCCCATGTCCTTGGCGCGTTTGGAGAGGTCGTGCCATTCCGGGCCAATGCGGTCGATGGCGGTCTCGATGCCGGTGTTGAGCAGTTCGACCACCATCACCAGCACCACCGAGCCAGCGAGCAGGGCGGTTTCCACCCAGGTATGGCCGACCCAGAAGGCCAGCGGAATCATGGCCAGTGCAGCGATCGCTTCCTGGCGGAACGCTGTCTCACCCCAGCCCGAACGCAGGCCAGCCATCGAGTAGCCGAAGGCGTGCCACATGCGGGACACACCGCTGCGCAGCTTCTGCGCGTTCACCGGTTCGCGGTCCTGTTCGGCGCGCATGTTGTCAGCTCCACCAACGCCGCGGTTTGCTGGTGTCCTCCACCGGCTTGAAATGGACCAGCCGTGTGCCGGCCAGCGCGTCGTGCAAAAACTGGCGCTGGGCATGAAAGCGCGACAGCAGCGCCCAGACGATGACCCACCCCACCAGCAGCACGGACAGTTGTTGCCCCGACAGCTGCATGAGCCCCGCCACCGCCAGTGGCGGCAGCAGCCACAGCCACGACAGCACGTAGCGCCACAGCGCACGGCCTTGGGTCAAAGCCTTGCCGTGCCGGTCGACCACGCGGATGTGCCAGGTCTTCATGGCCAGCGTCTGGCCTTTGGCCCAGAACCAGCCGAAGTAAATGCCGAAGGCTACGAACACCAGGGCTTGCTGCAGGTAGCGGTTGTCCAGCGCGTTGCCCGATTGGGTGAACGAGGACAGCACGTAGCTGGTGGTGAACAGCACGCCGACAAGGAAAACCACGCCGAACATCAGGGTGCCTTCGTAAAGCCAGCATGCCATGCGACGGCGCAGCGATGGCGCCATCAGGTCGGGTCTGGATGCGACGTCGGGGGAACGGGATGGGTCGGAAAGGGTGGCGGCCATGCAGGAAGGAAGGTGTTCGGCCCGTGGGGCGCAGCCTTGGATTGTCTCATTGCGGCCATGGTTTGCACTTTTTCGGGGCGTTCGGTTCGGGCTGCGGCCACCGGCGGGTGTTGCAGTGCGATAATGCGCGCTGCACTTCAAAACACGGCAAACGGATCAGGGTCCGGCGGGGTATGTGCCCGCTCATGGCCACTGGTCTCAAGTCTCGACACCGCCCCACAAGGGTTGGTCAAGAGGCACCCAAGGTCTTTCGTCAGAGAAATTCTCGAAAGGTTCATCATGGAAATCAACAAGGCCGAACTTGCCTCGGCCGCTGCCGCCACCGGCGCAGCCACCCAAGAACTCCGCGGCGCAGAAATCCTCATCAAGGCCCTCCAGGCCGAAGAGGTCAAGTACATCTGGGGCTACCCAGGCGGTGCTGTGCTGCACATCTACGACGCGTTCTACAAGCAGGACACCATCCAGCACGTGCTGGTGCGCCACGAGCAGGCGGCCGTGCACGCGGCCGACGGCTATGCGCGCGCCACCGGTGAGGTGGGTGTGGCGCTCGTCACCTCGGGCCCGGGTGTGACCAATGCCATCACCGGCATCGCCACCGCCTACATGGACAGCATTCCCATGGTGATCATCACCGGTCAGGTGCCCACGGCCGCCATCGGCCTGGATGCGTTCCAGGAGTGCGACACCGTCGGCATCACGCGCCCCATCGTCAAGCACAACTTCCTGGTGAAGGATGCGCGCGACATGGCCATGGTGATGAAGAAGGCCTTCCACATCGCGCGCAGCGGCCGCCCCGGCCCTGTGGTGGTGGACATTCCGAAAGACGTGTCTTTCAACAAGGTGCCTTACAGCGGCTACCCCGAGTCGGTGGAAATGCGCTCGTACAACCCGGTGCGCAAGGGCCATGGTGGACAGATCCGCAAGGCGCTGCAACTGCTGCTGACCGCCAAGCGGCCGTACATCTACACCGGCGGCGGCGTGCTCCTGAGCAACGCCACCGAAGAACTGCGCACGCTGGTGAACATGCTGGGCTATCCGGTCACCAACACCTTGATGGGCTTGGGCGCCTACCCGGCTTCGGACCGCAAGTTCCTCGGCATGCTGGGCATGCACGGCACGATCGAGGCCAACAACGCCATGCAGAACTGCGACGTGTTGCTGGCCGTGGGTGCGCGTTTTGACGATCGCGTGATCGGCAACCCCAAGCACTTCGCGCAGAACGAACGCAAGATCATCCACATCGACATCGACCCGTCGAGCATTTCCAAACGCGTCAAGGTCGACGTGCCGATCGTGGGCGATGTCAAGGACGTGCTCACCGAGCTCATCAACATGGTGCGCGAAAGCGCCACCAAGCCCGATGGCAAGGCGCTGTCTGCCTGGTGGGACACCATCGAGACCTGGCGCTCGAAAGACTGCCTGAAGTACGACCGCGGCAACACCGATGTGATCAAGCCGCAGTACGTGGTGGAAACGCTGTGGAACATGACCAAGGACGCCGACGCTTACGTCACGTCCGATGTGGGTCAGCACCAGATGTGGGCCGCCCAGTACTACCGGTTTGACGAGCCACGCCGCTGGATCAACTCCGGTGGCCTGGGCACCATGGGCGTGGGCATTCCCTACGCCATGGGCATCAAGCTGGCCAAAACCGAGAGCGAGGTGTTCTGCATCACGGGCGAAGGCTCGGTGCAGATGTGCATTCAGGAGCTCTCCACTTGCCTGCAGTACAACACGCCGATCAAGATCATGGCGCTGAACAACCGCTACCTCGGCATGGTGCGGCAATGGCAGGAGATTGATTACGAAGGCCGTTACAGCCACAGCTACATGGACGCGCTGCCCAACTTCGTCAAGCTGGCCGAGGCCTATGGCCACGTCGGCATGCTGATCGAGCGGCCGCAAGACGTGGAGCCGGCGCTGCGCGAGGCGCGAAAGCTCAAGGACCGCACCGTGTTCATGGACTTCCGCACCGACCCGACCGAGAACGTCTTCCCCATGGTCAAGGCCGGCAAGGGCATCACCGAGATGCTGCTGGGTTCCGAAGACCTCTGACCCTCCGCGAAGCGGCGGTTGCCTGCCGCTTCATCCCCTCAGACGAATCTATTGCCCGCCAAGCCTGCGCATTACCGTGCGCGGGGGAGGGCGGCGAAAAACGGCAGTTTCTGCGACCACTTTTTCGGGGTCGTTGCCGTCGCAAAAAGAGGAATCGAACATGAAACACATCATTGCTGTCTTGCTGGAAAACGAACCCGGGGCCTTGTCCCGCGTGGTTGGCCTGTTCTCTGCCCGTGGGTACAACATCGAGTCGCTCACGGTGGCTCCGACCGAAGACCCCAGCCTGTCCCGCATGACGATCCAGACCACCGGGTCGGACGACGTCATCGAGCAGATCACCAAACACCTCAACCGCCTGATCGAAGTCGTCAAGGTGGTGGATCTCACCGAAGGTGCCTACACCGAGCGTGAGCTCATGATGGTGAAGGTGCGTGCGGTGGGCAAGGAGCGCGAGGAAATGAAGCGCATGGCCGACATCTTTCGCGGTCGCATCATCGATGTGACCGAGAAGAGCTACACCATCGAGCTCACGGGCGACCAATCCAAGAACGATGCGTTTTTGGAAGCCATCGACCGCTCCGCCATCCTCGAGACGGTGCGCACCGGTGCCAGCGGCATCGGACGCGGCGAGCGCATCCTGCGCGTGTAAGACAATCCCCCAGTTTTCATTTCCCCGAACAACACATTTCAACCGGAGCAACCCATGAAAGTTTTCTACGACAAAGACTGTGACCTGTCCCTGATCAAGGGCAAGACCGTGGCCATCATCGGCTACGGAAGCCAGGGCCATGCACACGCACAGAACCTCAACGACAGCGGCGTCAAGGTCGTGGTCGGCCTGCGCAAGGGCGGCGCCTCGTGGGACAAGGTCGGCAAGGCCGGCCTGACCGTGATGGAAGTCAACGATGCCGTCAAGGCGGCCGACGTGGTCATGATCCTGCTGCCCGACGAGCAGATTGCCGAGGTCTACCACCAGAACGTGGCTCCCCACATCAAGCAGGGCGCATCGCTGGCCTTCGCCCACGGTTTCAACGTGCACTACAACCAGGTCGTGCCGCGTGCCGATCTGGACGTGTGGATGGTTGCGCCCAAGGCCCCCGGCCACACCGTGCGCAACACCTACACCCAGGGCGGCGGCGTGCCCCACCTGGTGGCGATCCACCAGGACAAGAGCGGCAAGGCGCGCGA
>JAJNQE010000169.1 GCA_021154985.1 Hydrogenophaga sp. | reverse complement strand
CCGCCCATGGCGATGCCGTCGTCCACGATGGCCTTGAGCGGCAGCTCCTTGCCGCCGCGGAGTTGGTAGTTGGCGGTGATCACGGCCACAGCACCCGCGTCCTGGATGCGCTCCTGCAGGGCCTTGGCCGAGAAGCCACCGAACACCACGCTGTGCGTGGCACCGATACGCGCGCAGGCCTGCATGGCCACGACGCCCTCGACCGTCATGGGCATGTAGATGACGACTCGGTCGCCTTTCTTCACGCCGCGCGCCTTGAGCGCATTCGCAAAGCGCGAAACCTTGGCCAGCAGTTCCTTGTAGGTAACCTTGGTCACCTCGCCGCCGTCGGCCTCGAAAATGATGGCGGTCTTGTTCTCCACCGGCGTGCCCATGTGGCGGTCCAGGCAGTTGTAAGACGCGTTGAGCTCACCGTCGTCGAACCACTTGTAGAAGGGCGCGTTCGACGAATCCAGCGTTTTGGTGAAGGGTTTGTTCCAGGTCAGCGTCTCGCGCGCCAGGCGGGCCCAGAAGCCTTCGAAGTCCTTGTCGGCCTCTTCACACAGCGCCTGGTAGGCCGCCATGCCCGACACCCGGGCGGCTTTGACGGCGGCTGGGCTGGGCTCAAAAACGCGGTTCTCGACCAGGGTGGATTCGATGGACGACGACGGTGCGGACATGGGCAGTCTCCTCAGGAGTTGTGGATTCGGGTCAACCAATGACTGTGGGCACAGGCTCTTACGAGCCACTTACATGGCGTGCGCCCTTCCATTGGGACAGCCTCGCACCGCGGCAGGACATCGGTACAAACCCGGGTGCAACGGCCCGGCCACCCTACAATACGCGGGCTTTGTGGCCGCCCGTCCCGGGCATCCGGCGCATCGCCCTCCCCCATGAAAGACCCAGCGAAAAATCCTGCCGCCATCCGCGCCTTGCCCAACCTGATTTTTGCCAGCCGCTGGCTGCAGCTGCCGCTCTACATCGGCTTGATCGCGGCGCAATGTATCTACGTCTTCCACTTCTGGGTGGAGCTGGTGCATCTGGTCGAAGCGGCCTTCGGCAGCCAGGGCGCGCTCGACAAACTGGTCAGCAGCATCGGCTACAAAAGCGACGTGCAGCTGACCGGGCTCAACGAGACGGTGATCATGCTGGTGGTGCTGGCGCTGATCGACGTGGTCATGATCTCCAACCTGCTGATCATGGTGATCGTCGGTGGCTACGAAACCTTTGTGAGCCGCATGCACCTGGAGAACCACCCCGACCAGCCCGAGTGGCTGAGCCATGTGAACGCCTCGGTGCTCAAGGTGAAACTGGCCACGGCCATCATCGGCATCAGCTCCATCCACCTGCTCAAGACCTTCATCAACGCGGCCAACTACACCGAGCAGGTGCTGATGTGGCAAACCATCATCCACGTGGTGTTCCTGCTCAGCGCCATGGCCATCGCCATGACCGACAAGCTGATGCAGCCCCCACCGGGCCGCCCGCACTGAAGCCTCAGCGCCCCACCATCTGGTCGGGACGCACCCACTGGTCGAACTGCTCACCCGTCACATGGCCCGACGCGAGCGCCGCCTCGCGCAGGCTGGTGCCGTCGTGATGGGCTTTCTTCGCGATCTGCGCCGCCTTGTCGTAGCCAATGTGCGGATTGAGCGCGGTCACCAGCATCAGCGACCGGTCCACCAACTCCTGAATGCGCTCGCGGTTGGGCTCGATCCCAATCGCACAGTGGTCGTTGAAGCTCCGCATGCCGTCGGCCAGCAGGCGCACGCTCTGCAGAAAGTTGTGCGCCACCATGGGCCGGAACACATTGAGTTCAAAGTTGCCCGAGGCGCCGCCGATGTTGATGGCCACGTCGTTGCCCATCACCTGCGCGCAGAGCATGGTGACCGCTTCGCTCTGCGTGGGATTGACCTTGCCCGGCATGATCGATGAGCCCGGCTCGTTTTCCGGGAGGCTCAGCTCGCCAATGCCGCTGCGCGGCCCACTGGCCAGCCAGCGCACATCGTTGGCGATCTTGTTCATGCTCGCAGCCAGCGTCTTGAGGGCTCCGTGGGCGTGCACCAGGGCGTCGACGTTGGCCATGTTCTCGAACTTGTTGGCCGCGCTCACCAGCGGCAAGCCGGTCAGCCGCGCCAACTCCGCCGCCACGGCCACCGCGTAACCTGGGGGCGCGTTCAGCCCGGTGCCCACGGCCGTGCCGCCCAGCGCGAGTTCGCACAGGTGCGGCAGTGCGGCGCGCACATGGCGCTCGCCCTGCTCCAGCTGCGCTGCATAGCCCGAGAACTCCTGCCCCAGCGTGAGCGGCGTGGCGTCCTGCAGGTGCGTTCGGCCGATCTTCACGATGCCGTCGAACTCGTGCGCCTTCTGCGCCAGCGTGTCGCGCAGCAAAGCGATGGCTGGCAGCAGGCGCTGCGTGATCGCGTCCACCGCCGCCACGTGCATGGCGGTGGGAAACACGTCGTTGCTCGACTGGCTGCGGTTCACGTCGTCGTTGGGGTGGACCAGCCGCCCTTCTCCCCGCTCACCGCCCAGCAGTTCGCTGGCGCGGTTGGCCAGCACCTCGTTCACGTTCATGTTGGTCTGCGTGCCCGATCCGGTCTGCCACACCACCAGCGGGAACTCGGCCACATGCCGCCCGGCAATCACCTCGTCGGCTGCGGCCACGATGGCGCCGGTCTTCGCAGCGTCTTGCAGTCCCACCGCGTGGTTGACCACGGCAGAAGCGCGCTTGACCTGCGCCAGGGCGCGAACCAGTTCGCCCGGCATGCGCTCGCCCGAGATGTCGAAGTTCTGCAGCGAGCGCTGGGTCTGTGCGCCCCACAGGCGTTCGGCGGGCACGGCGACCTCGCCCAGGGTGTCGCGTTCAATCCGGGTCTTCATGGCGCTCTCCTGTGTCAGCCGGCGTTGGGACGACCTGTCAAAATACCGGCTGGCCCACACTAGCAGACTGCCTGCCCTGCGTCTGCTCGGCCCTCGGGCAACAGACCTTCGACACCAACACCCCCACCGCCATGACCACGAGCATCCGCCAGAACGACCTGATCGAATCCGTCGCCGCCGCCCTGCAGTACATCAGCTACTACCACCCGGCCGACTACATCGCCCACCTCGCCCGCGCGTATGAGCGCGAGCAGAGCGCCGCCGCCAAGGACGCGATCGCGCAGATCCTGACCAACAGCAAGATGAGCGCCATCGGCCACCGCCCGATCTGCCAGGACACCGGTATCGTCAACGTGTTTCTGAAGGTCGGCATGAACGTGAAGCTCGACGGCTTCACCGGCAGCCTGGAAGACGCCATCAACGAAGGTGTGCGCCAGGGCTACAACCACCCCGACAACCAATTGCGCGCCTCGGTCGTGGCCGACCCGCAGTTCGCGCGCAAGAACACCAAGGACAACACGCCCGCCGTGATCTTCACCGAGCTCGTGCCCGGCGACACGGTGGAAGTGACCGTGGCCGCCAAGGGCGGCGGCAGCGAAAACAAAAGCAAGATGATCATGCTCAACCCCGGCGACTCGGTGGTTGACTGGGTCATGAAAACCGTGCCCACCATGGGCGCCGGCTGGTGCCCGCCGGGCATGCTGGGCATCGGCATCGGCGGCACCGCCGAGAAGGCTGTGCTCATGGCCAAAGAGAGTCTGATGGACGACATCGACATATACGAGCTGCAGGGCAAGGCGTCCAAGGGCGACAAACTCACGCAGGTGGAAGAGTTGCGCCTGGAGCTGTTTGACAAGGTCAATGCGCTGGGCATCGGCGCGCAAGGCCTGGGCGGTCTCACCACCGTGCTCGACATCAAGATCAAGATGTACCCCACGCACGCCGCCAGCAAGCCGGTGGCCATGATCCCCAACTGCGCCGCCACGCGCCACGCGCACTTTGTGCTCGACGGCAGCGGCCCGGTCTACCTGGAGGCGCCCAGCCTGGACCTCTGGCCCAACGTGAACTGGGTGCCCGACACACAAAAGAGCCAGCGCGTGGACCTGAACAAGCTCACCAAAGCCGAAGTGGCCAGCTGGAAGCCCGGCCAGACCCTGCTGCTCAACGGCAAGATGCTCACCGGCCGCGACGCCGCGCACAAACGCATCCAGACCATGCTCGCGAAGGGCGAGCCGTTGCCGGTCGATTTCACCAACCGCGTCATCTACTACGTGGGCCCGGTCGATCCGGTGCGCGACGAGGCCGTGGGCCCGGCCGGCCCCACCACCGCCACCCGCATGGATGGTTTCACCGACATGATGCTGGAGCAGACCGGCCTGATCGCCATGATCGGCAAGGCCGAGCGCGGGCCTGTGGCCATCGAGTCCATCAAACAGCACAAGAGCGCCTACCTCATGGCCGTGGGCGGCGCCGCCTACCTCGTGTCCAAGGCCATCAAACACGCCAAGGTGGTCGGCTTTGAAGACCTGGGCATGGAAGCCATCTACGAGTTCGACGTCGTCGACATGCCGGTGACGGTGGCCGTGGATTCGGGCGGTACCAGCGCCCACATCACCGGCCCGGCCGAGTGGCAGAAGCGCATTGCCACCGGCGAATTCAAGGGCATCAGCGTCGCTGCTGCTTGAAAACCGTCGGTGTGTTCGACAGCGGGGTCGGCGGCCTGAGCGTGCTGCGGGCCCTGCTGGCCGAGTTGCCCGGGGTGCGTTTTGTGTATGTCGCCGACAGCGCGCATGCGCCATACGGGGAGCGCACGGTGGCCGAGATCAGCGACCGGTCAGAGCGCATCACCGCCTGGCTGCGCCACACCCACCACATTGACGCCTTGGTGGTGGCCTGCAACACCGCCACGGCGATGGCCATCGACAGCCTGCGCGCCACCCACCCCGACCTGCCCATCGTCGGCGTGGAGCCTGCGCTCAAACCCGCCGCAGCGTCGAGCCGGACGCGCCACATCGGCGTGCTCGCCACACGCGGCACACTCAACAGCGAGCGTTTTGCGCGCCTGCGCACGCAGCTGGAAAACTCCGCAGTGAGCCCGGTGCATTTCATCTGCCAGCCTTGCGACGGACTGGCTGACGCCATTGAGCGCGACGACCAGCAGACTCAGCAGGCCCTGTGTGAGCGCTACGTCACCGCGTTGCGCGAACAAGCCCCCGGCGACATGGACACCGTGGTGCTGGGCTGCACGCACTACCCCTTTGCCGCAAACGTTCTGGCGCGACTGCTCGGGTCCGACGTGGCACTGGTGGACACCGGTGCCGCGGTCGCGCGCCGCACGCGCGACGTGTTGAACATGGCCACAAAACCCGATGCCCTGGCAACGCCACCCCAGTTGTTTTCAACCGGCGAGCCCTCAGCGCTGGCAAGCGCCGCCAAACGGTGGCTTGGTCTGCAGACCCAGGCGGGCAAACTAACGGTGTGAATCGCTCGCCGATTGCAGCGCGGCCGCTCTGCCCCGCTGCATGTTGACCGGTATCAACAGCACCAGCCCGATCACGAACAGCACCGCTGTGGAGGCAATCGCCAGACGCTGATTGCCGCCGGTCATCCAGGTGATGGCGCCGTAGCTCAGCGGCCCGATGATGCTGGCCACGCGGGTGGCAAAGGTCCACAGTCCGAAGAACTCGGCCAGCTGCGTCGGCGGCGCCAGCATGCCGGCCATCGCCCGGCCCGACGACTGACTGGACCCCATGCACACCCCCGCGATGGCGGCCGCATACCAGAAGCCCCCCTTGGTGGTGGTGATCGCCGCAATGACGCACGTGGCCACCCAACCCACCAAGGTGATGCCCAGCGCCAGCTTGTGCCCCAGGCGGTCCTGCCAGTAGCCGAACGCAAAAGCACCCACCATGGCGGCGATGTTGAGCACGAAGATCAGCACCATGGTTTCCTGCTGCGCAAAGCCGATCACCTGCTCGGCGTAGATCGCCGCCAGCGTGATTGCCACCGCCACCCCGCCCTGGTAGGCCGTGGCGCAGGCCAGCAACCACATGAAGTCCTGGTAGCGCCGCGCCTGCTGGAACGTGCTGCGGAGTTGTTTGAACGACTGGCTCCACGCCGAACCCGACACGCCTTTGCGGGGTTGCGCACGCTCGCGAAGCAAAACCAGCGTGAACATCGACGCCAGCGCAAACACCCCCGCCGTGATCAACATGGTCACCGGCACGAACTGGGCCGCCTTCTGGCCTTGCGCCTGCGCCCACAGCACGTAGGCCAGGCTCAGCCCCAATGCCAGCATGCCTCCGCAGTACCCAAGACTCCATCCCCAGCCGCTCACACGGCCCATGGCCTCGGGCTTGGCCAGCTCGGGCAGGAAGGCCGCCACCAGCGACTCGCCCCAGGCAAAAAACACGTTGGACACCACGATGAGCACCATGCCCAGCACCACGGCGCCCGGGCTCACCCAGGCCAGCGCCGCCGTGGCCAGCACACAGCCCGCCGTGGTCAACATCAACAGCCGCTTTTTCGCGCCGTGCTGATCGGCCCAGGCACCCATGGCCGGGATGGTGAGCATCACGATCAGGTGCGACACGCTCAGCGCTGCCGTCCAGGCAAACGCAGCCCAGTCTGCGCCGTCGGCAACAGCGCCCACAAAATAGGCCGCGAACACCGCGGTCAACACCACCGTGGTGTAGCCCGAGTTGGCAAAGTCGAACATCGCCCAGCCGAACACCTCGCGCTTGCGCACGCCGGGGTTCAGGGCATCGGTGGAAAAGAAAGACATGGGCGCTCCGGGCGGCGGATTCGGAATCCCGCCTTGGAGCGCAGTCTAGTGCCTGCTCATGAAAAAGCCGGGAGAACCCCGGCTCGAATCAATGCAGATGACGCGGCTTGCGCGGACCACCGTGGCCAGATTGGCCGCCGTAACCGCGCGGTGGCTTGCCCAGCTGCATCGAGTTCACCAGCGCGTCGAAGCGCTGGGTGAAGAGCTTGTCGATCGAGCCCACCACATCACCCAGTTCGGACGCATCAAAGTGACGCTCCATGATGTGCAGCACATCCTGAACCAGCAGATCGCGTTGCACCTGCATGATGGCTGCAGGCGTGGGCCCCACAAAACACATCAGGAAATCGTCGCGCGCCTCCCCCTCGGCAGACTCGTCTTCCTCGTCGAACTCGGCGTCGTAAAACGACACCTCCAGCGGCGCACCGGTGGACGCGATGTCGTTGAGGCCCATGCAGGCCTCTTCGATCACCTGGCGAAAATCTTCGTCGCCCGGCACGGTCCAGCAAATCTGCAACACATGCGTTTCGGCATCAAAACGAATACCGGGCTCGTCCTCGTAGCTGCTCTCGGCCGCAGCGGCCAGCGACTTGGCGCCAGCGTAGACCCACAGCGGCTTGAGCGCATCCTGGATCTGGGCAAAGACCACGTCTTCGCGCAATGGCACATCGCCGTGCACGTGAATCTCGAAGGGCGCGTTGTATCGGGTCATGAAAACTCACTGTACCGGCGAAACCGGAAAAAACCTAGCCTGGTGCCTCGAACCGGGGTCGAACCGGTACGCTCCCTTTCGGGATGGCGGCGGATTTTAAGTCCGCTGTGTCTACCAATTTCACCATCGAGGCCGAGCGTGGATTGTCGCAGGTGACGACACCCCGCCCAGCGGCCTGAGGCAGGAATCGGTCGGCTCAAATGAAACAACCCCGGCAACACATGGGTTGACGGGGCTGCGAACGATCTGGAGGCGCGATCCGGAGTCGAACCGGACTAACCGGATTTGCAATCCGGGGCATAACCGCTTTGCTATCGCGCCATCAGGATCGGGGCAAAGAGCACCGATCTGAGAAGGCTACAAAAAAGGGAAGCAGAGCTTCCCTTTTTGAATCTGGAGCGGGAAACGAGACTCGAACTCGCGACCTCAACCTTGGCAAGGTTGCGCTCTACCAACTGAGCTATTCCCGCATTTTTCAACACTTTTCAGTGCTGTTCCGCTTGTCTGCCGGAAGCTGAAATTCTAACCTAAAAAACAGGCCTCTTTCAAGCCCCCTCAAATTTTTTGATCAGTGTTTCACCGCGTCCTGACCGGGCGTGGATGCGCGCGTGGAAGCTGCGGCCACCTGTGCCGCCACCTCTTCGTCGGTCAAGGGAACGGGCTGGCGTTCGAGTGCAATCGCGAGCACCTTGTCGATCCATTTCACCGGCACGATCTCAAGCCCCTGCTTCACGTTGTCGGGGATGTCGGCGAGGTCCTTGACGTTCTCTTCCGGGATGATCACCGTCTTGATACCGCCACGCAGCGCAGCCAACAGCTTCTCTTTCAAACCACCAATGGCGGTGACTTCGCCACGCAGGGTGATTTCGCCTGTCATGGCCACATCGGCCCGCACCGGGATACCCGTCAGGGACGACACCAGGGCCGTGGTCATGGCCGCACCCGCACTCGGGCCGTCTTTGGGTGTGGCGCCATCAGGCACATGGATGTGGATGTCGCGTTTGTCGAACTGCTCGTCCTTGATGCCCAGCATGCGCGCACGGCTGCGCACAACGGTGCGTGCGGCTTCCACCGATTCCTTCATCACATCGCCCAGCGAACCGGTGCGGGTGATCACGCCCTTGCCCGGCATGATCGCGACTTCGATGGTGAGCAAGTCGCCTCCCACCTCCGTCCACGCCAGACCCACCACCTGGCCCACCTGGTTCTGGGCTTCGGCGCGACCATAGCTGTACTTGCGCACACCCAGGAAGTCGTTGAGGTTTTCCGCATCCACCACCACCGTAGGGGTGTACTTCTTGAGCAGCAAGCCTTTCACCACCTTGCGGCAGATCTTGGAGAGCTCGCGCTCGAGCGAACGCACACCGGCTTCACGGGTGTAGTACCGCACAACATCGCGCACCGCCTCTTCCTTCACCTCCAACTCGCCCTCTTTCAGGCCGTTGTTCTTGAGCTGCTTGGGCAGCAGGTAGCGCATGGCGATGTTGGTCTTTTCCTCTTCGGTGTAGCCCGAGAGGCGGATCACTTCCATGCGATCCAGCAAGGCCGGCGGGATGTTCATCGAGTTCGAGGTCGCGACGAACATCACGTCGGACAAATCGAAGTCGACCTCAACGTAGTGGTCACCGAAGGTGTGGTTCTGTTCCGGGTCGAGGACTTCGAGCAATGCGCTTGAAGGATCGCCACGGAAATCAGTTCCCAGCTTGTCGATTTCGTCAAGCAGGAACAGCGGGTTGCGCGTGCCCACCTTGGTCAGGCTCTGCAGCACCTTGCCGGGCATGGCGCCGATGTAGGTGCGGCGGTGCCCGCGAATCTCCGCCTCGTCACGCATGCCTCCCAGGGCCATGCGCACGTACTTGCGGCCGGTGGCTTTGGCCACCGATTGCCCGAGCGAGGTCTTGCCCACACCAGGTGGGCCCACCAGGCACAGGATGGGAGCCTTGACCTTGTCCACACGCTGCTGAACCGCGAGGTACTCAAGAATGCGGTCCTTGACCTTGTCCAGTCCGTAGTGATCTTCGTTGAGCACCACCTCGGCATGCGCCAGGTCGTGCTTGATCTTGGTCTTCTTGCTCCACGGCAGGGCCACCAGCGCGTCGATGTAGTTGCGCACCACGGTGGCCTCGGCCGACATGGGCGACATCAGCTTGAGCTTCTTGAACTCGGCATCGGCCTTCTTGCGCGCTTCGGCGGGCATCTTGGCGGCCTTGATCTTTTTCTCGATCTCTTCGATGTCCGCGCCCTCTTCGCCCTCACCCAGTTCTTTCTGGATGGCCTTGACCTGCTCGTTCAAGTAGAAGTCGCGCTGGTTCTTCTCCATCTGGCGCTTCACGCGGCCACGAATCTTTTTGTCGACGTTGAGGATGTCGACCTCGCGCTCGAGTTGCTCGAACAAGTTCTCGAGCCGCTTGTTGATCGGATCGAGGTCGAGCACGACCTGTTTGGACTCGAGCTTGAGCGGCAGGTGCGCGGCGATGGTGTCGGCCAGTCGACCCGGGTCGTCGATGCTGGAGATCGAGGTCAGGATCTCGGAAGGGATCTTCTTGTTGAGTTTGACGTACTGGTCAAACTGCTGCATCACCGCGCGACGCAGCGCTTCGAGCTCGTTGGATTGGGTATCCGCGCGCTCGACGGCCGGATCGACCGGGCTCACGCTGGCGACGAAGTGGCTCTCGCCGTCGTGAATGGCCAGCACTTTGGCACGCTGCACACCTTCCACCAGCACCTTCACGGTGCCGTCAGGCAGTTTGAGCATCTGCAAGATGGTGGCGACGCAGCCCATCTCGAACATGTCTTCGGTCGACGGTTCGTCCTTGGCGGCGGCCTTTTGCGCCACCAGCATGATGCGGCGCTCGGACTCCATCGCGGACTCCAGTGCCTTGATGCTCTTGGGACGGCCAACGAACAGCGGGATCACCATGTGCGGGAACACCACCACGTCGCGCAAGGGCAGCAGCGGGAGTTCCACCGGGGAGCTGGGGAGAGGGGTTTGTCCGGACATTTCAACCTCGACTAAAACGGGTAACTGGGGTTGGTGCGGGCGATATCAACCGGACGCATCGCTGGAGCGCTGCGTGCAGCGCCCGTCGTCACAGGCCTGTTCAGGCCTGCTTGGCCGCCTCGCGGTACACCAGCAGAGGCGGCTTGTTCTCGTCGATGGTGGACTCGTCCACCACCACTTTCTCAACGTTGTTCATGCTCGGCAGGTCGAACATGGTGTCGATCAATGCGTTCTCCAGGATCGAACGCAATCCACGGGCGCCGGTCTTGCGAGCCAATGCCTTGCGCGCAATCGCCTTGAGCGCGGCGGGCCGCACTTCCAACTCAGCGCCTTCCATGGCGAGAAGGCGGGAGAACTGTTTCACCACCGCGTTCTTGGGTTCGGTGAGGATTTCCACCAAGGCATCTTCGCTGAGTTCGGACAACGCAGCGATCACCGGCACCCGGCCCACGAGCTCGGGGATGAGGCCGAACTTGATGAGGTCTTCCGGCTCGATTTCCTTGAACGCTTCGGTCAGGCTGCGCTGCTGCTTGCTCTTGACCAAAGCCCCAAAACCGATGCCCGAGGCCTCGGTGCGGTTCTCGATGATCTTTTCCAGCCCGGCAAACGCACCACCGCAAATGAACAGGATGTTGGTCGTATCGACCTGCAGGAAGTCCTGATTGGGGTGTTTGCGACCACCTTGGGGCGGCACCGAGGCCATGGTGCCCTCGATGAGCTTGAGCAAGGCCTGCTGCACGCCCTCGCCCGACACGTCGCGGGTGATGGACGGGTTGTCGGACTTGCGGGTGATCTTGTCGATTTCGTCGATGTAGACGATCCCCTGCTGAGCGCGCTCGACGTCGTAGTTGCAGCTTTGCAGCAGCTTGGCCACGATGTTTTCCACGTCTTCGCCCACATAACCGGCTTCGGTCAGTGTGGTGGCATCGGCCATGACGAACGGCACGTTGAGCATGCGTGCCATGGTCTGGGCCAGCAGCGTCTTGCCCGAACCCGTGGGGCCGATCAGCAAAATGTTGCTCTTGGCCAGCTCCACATCGTCCTTGCGGGCGGTCTGCTTGTGGCGCAGGCGCTTGTAGTGGTTGTAGACCGCCACGGCCAGGGCACGCTTGGCGCCCTGCTGGCCGATCACGTAGTTGTCGAGGTTGGACTTGAGATCGGAAGGTGTGGGCACGTCATCGCCCGACGCCTTGACCGATTCGAGGCCCGGCAACTCGTCGCGGATGATGTCGTTGCACAGGTCGATGCACTCGTCGCAAATGAACACCGAGGGGCCGGCGATGAGCTTTTTGACCTCGTGCTGGCTCTTACCGCAGAAGGAGCAGTAGAGCGCTTTTTCGCTGGAGGTCGCTTTTTTGTCGGCCATAGAGGGGCGTCAGATGAATCGGTAGAACAATGATAGATCAAGCCTTTCGGGCGCCAAACCCGGGAAAAGCACCTTTATGGGCACTGTCTCCCGCTTTTCGACGCCCGGTAGGCCTCAGGTGGCACTCGGGCGCTTTTCGATGACTTTGTCGATCAGGCCGTATTCGGCCGACTCGGCAGCGGACATGTAGTAGTCGCGCTCGGTGTCGCGTGCAATGCGGTCCAGCGGCTGGCCGGTGCGCTCGGCCAGGATCTTGTTGAGTTGCTCGCGGGTCTTCAGGATCTCGCGGGCCTGGATCTCGATCTCGGTGGCCTGGCCACGACTGCCGCCCGAGGGCTGGTGGATCATGATCTTGGAGTTGGGCAGCGAGAAGCGCTTGCCCTTGGTGCCGGCCGCCAGCAAGAAAGCGCCCATGCTGGCCGCAAAACCGCAGCACAGGGTGGACACATCGGGCTTGATGAAGTTCATGGTGTCGTAAATCGCCATGCCGGCGCTCACCGAACCACCGGGCGAGTTGATGTAGAACGAAATGTCCTTGTCGGGGTTTTCGCTCTCCAGGAACAACAACTGCGCCACCACCAGGTTGGCCGAGTGGTCGTTGACCTCGCCCACCAGAAAGATCACGCGCTCCTTGAGCAGGCGCGAGTAGATGTCGTAGGCGCGCTCGCCGCGACCCGAGGTTTCGATCACCATGGGCACCATGCCCAGGCCTTGAATGTCCATTGCGCTCATGCGTTTCTCCATGTGTTGATGCATCGCTGTCTCACTACTGTAACCAACCCACTGTGGCCGTATTCACACAAGGGCGATGGCCATTGAGCCCCCGCCACCGAGCCGGTGGCACCACGTGGGGTTCAAACCGGCGAAAAAAAGGGCGGATCGCTCCGCCCTTTGCGCTTCTGCCTCGCGGGCTGATCAGTTTTGCGCCATCAGCTCGTCGAAGCTGACCGCCTTCTCGGTGATCTGGGCTTTGGACAGCACGAACTCGGTCACGTTGTTTTCGATCACGATGGCTTCCACTTCGGCCATGCGGCGGTTGTCGCCCTGGTACCAGCGCACCACATCGGCCGGCTTCTCGTAGGAGGCAGCCAGCTCTTCGATGTGGGCCTTGATCTGCTCGGGCTTGGCGTGCAGTTCGTTCGAACGCACCAGCTCGGCCACCACCAGACCCAGGCGCACGCGGCGTTCGGCTTGCGGGCGGAACAGCTCTTCGGGAATCGGCGCCTTCTCGGCGTCTTTCACACCACGCTGCTTGAGATCGGCGCGGGCGCCTTCCACGAGGCGGTCGAGTTCGGACTGCACCACCGACTTCGGCAGATCCAGTTCGGACACAGCCACCAGCGCGTCCATCACGGACTGCTTGTTGCGGGCCTGCAGGCGGAACTTGACTTCACGCTCCAGGTTTTTCTTGATGTCGGCGCGCAGGCCGTCAACGGTACCGTCGGCGATGCCGAGCGACTTGGCCAACGCTTCGTCCACTTCGGGCAGGTGAGCGGCTTCAAGCTTGTTGACGGTGACCAGGAAGTCGGCGGTTTTGCCGGCCACGTCCTTGCCGTGGTAGTCCTCGGGGAAGGCCAGCGGGAAGGTCTTGCTCTCGCCCTGCTTCATGCCGCGAACCGCGTCTTCGAATTCCTTGAGCATCTGGCCGTCGCCGACGATGAACTGGAAGGCTTCGGCCTTGCCGCCTTCGAACGGCTCGCCGTCGATCTTGCCGGCGAAGTCGATGGTGGCGCGGTCGCCGTCTTGCGCGGCCTGGTCTTGCGCGCGTTGCGCAAACGTGCGGCGCTGCTTGCGCAGGATGTCCAGCGTGCGGTCGATGGCGGCAGCATCAACATCGGCCGACACCTTCTCCACCGAGGCGGTGGCCAGGTCACCGATCTTGACTTCGGGGTAGACCTCGAACACGGCGTCGAAGGTCAGTTCGCCTTCGGGTGCGCCTTCTTTTTCGGTGATCTTGGGTTGGCCGGCCACACGCAGCTGGGCTTCGTTGGCGGCGGTGGCGAAGGCTTCGCCGACCTTGTCGTTCATCACTTCGTAGTGAACCGAGTAGCCGTAGCGCTGGGCAACCACGTTCATGGGCACCTTGCCGGGACGGAAACCGTCCATCTTCACATCGCGCGCCAGGCGCTTGAGGCGGTTGGCCACCTCGTTCTGGATCACATTGGCCGGCAGCGACAGCGTGATCTTGCGCTCGAGCTTTTCCAGGGTTTCAACGGTCACGGTCATGGTTCTCTCCAAAAGGGTGGTGCCCAAAAATTGCGGCTCAGCCAGCCTGCCTGGCCGAACCGGGGAATGCATGTGTCTGTGGTGGTGCGCGGGGGGGGACTCGAACCCCCACACCATTGCTGGCGTCAGGACCTAAACCTGGTGCGTCTACCAATTTCGCCACCCGCGCGCCTTTTGTGGGTTTCCGGCTGGCCACAGATGGTGTGCTGCGCCCCGCCTTGTCCTCTTCACGGCAACCTTTGATTGTAGCCGCTGCCCAGGTGACGACCCGCCCGCTCAGGCGCCGAGCCGTTGGCGCAGCATGCGCACTGCGCTGCCGGGTGTGGTGAGCACCGGCAGGTCCACGGCGCGGTGCACCGCCATTTGTGCACGGGCCATGCTGAACTGCGCCAGGGCAATCACGTCGCAGCCCTGGTCGGCGAGCCTGCGCGCGGCTTCGACGACCAGCGCGTCGTGTTCAGCGGCATCCCCGCGGTTGAGCGCGTCGAGCGCACCATCGGCCAGTTGCGTCACCAGTTCGGTGCCTGCGGGGAACTCCGGCGGCATCGACACCAGTGTGGGGCCGAACGACGCGATCAGGCCGACACGCCCTCCGTGTGCCACGGCATCGGCCACCATGGCTTCGTTGGGCTTGAGCACCGGCATGTGGGGCCGCCGTGCCGCTGCGGCTTCGATGCAGGACCCGAAGGCCGAGCAGGTGAACAGGATGGCCTGCGCACCTGTACCCTCGGCATACGCCGACAGCGCTTCGAAGCGCCGATGCATCGCATCGTCCAGTCCGGCGCCGCTGCGGGCCAGATCGGCGGACAGGCTGTCGTCCAACAGGTTCATGCGCACCGCTTCAGGCCAACGGCGCGCCAGTTCTTCGTTGATGGGCGCCACCGAGTGCGCCAGCGCATGGATCAGGGCAATCCGGGGCGCGACCGTTCCCTGGGTTGGAAAGCGGGATCCCATGTCAGCGCGGGCGGCGGGCGCGCTGCGCCACCACCACCACCGCGAGCAACAAAAGAGCTGGAATGAAGAACCATTCCTTGGCCGGCCGGTTGGAGGGCACCTCCAGGGAGGTGATTCGGAAGCCCTGCTCAATGCCCAGCTTCTCGGCCACGCTGCCGAACTTCACGCCCATGACCGAGAGACTGTCGCCATCGTTCATGACAGTGAGACCGGCACCGGACAAACGTTTGGTGGCGTCGCCCGGCTCACCCAGCGGAATGAGCACGCCCTTGCGCACGTCGTCGCCGTTCATGTTCATGCCCTCGATCCAGACCCGCTTGCCGGTGTTGGCCGGGGCTTCCGCGATGACCTGCGTCATCGCCGCGCCCTTCACCTCGTCAAACGGCGGATAGATCATGTCCATCCAGAAGCCGGGGCGGAACAGTGTGAAGCACACCAGCAGCAAGGCCACCGATTCGTACCACCGGCTCTTGACGATGAAGAAGCCTTGTGTGGCAGCTGCAAACACGAGCATGGCCGTGATCGCTATGCCCACCGTCAGAATCAGATGCGGCCAGCCATCCAAGCCGATCAACAACAGCTGCGTATTGAAGATGAACAGAAACGGCAGGATGGCCGTGCGCATCGAGTAGTAGAAAGCCGTGATGCCGGTCTGGATGGGGTCGTGTTTGGCAATGGCCGCTGCAGCGAACGACGCCAGCCCCACAGGGGGTGTGACATCGGCCATGAGACCGAAATAAAAGACGAACAGGTGCACCGCGATCAACGGGACGATCAGGCCGTTCTGGGCACCCAGCTCAACGATCACTGGCGCCATCAGGGTGGACACCACGATGTAGTTGGCCGTGGTCGGCAGGCCCATGCCCAGGATCAGGCTGATCACGGCCACGAGCACCAGCATGAGCATGAGGTTGCCACCCGAGAGCAGCTCGACCAGCTCCGTCATGACCAACCCCACACCCGTGAGCGACACCGTGCCCACGATGATGCCGGCCGCTGCGGTGGCCACGCCAATGCCGATCATGTTGCGCGCGCCGGTCACCAGGCCGTCGATCAGGTCCACCCAGCCTTCGCGGGCCTGCGCCAGAAAGCGGTGATCGCCCCGAAAGAAACCCATGATCGGTTTCTGCGTGAGCATCACGAACACCATGAACATGGTGGCCCAAAAGGCCGATAGCGCTGGCGAAAGGCGTTCGATCATCAGGCACCACACCAGCACCACCACAGCCAGCAAATAGTGCAGGCCTGACTTCACAGTGGGCCCGGTTTCGGGCAACTCAAACACAGGCGCATTGGGGTCGTCCAGTTCCAGTACCGGCTGGCGCGAGCCGAACCACAGCAGGCCTACATAAACCGACAGCAGCATCGCCCCGATGGCGGGCACCGCCGCTTCACCCAGCGCCGACTTGAAGAAGCCGATCACGTAATAGGTGATACCCGCCAACACGATGAAGCCAGTGACCGTCATGAGGAACGACACCAGTCGCTGCGAGGCCGTGCTGTTGCCACGGCGCGGCAGGCCCTCCATATTGGCCTTCAGGGCCTCCAGGTGAACGATGTAGAACAGCGCAATGTAGGAAATGATGGCCGGCAAGAAGGCGTGCTTCATCACCTCGACGTAGGGGATGCCCACGTACTCGACCATGAGGAAGGCGGCCGCGCCCATCACCGGCGGCATGATCTGCCCGTTCACCGAGCTCGACACCTCCACAGCACCGGCCTGGTCGCCCCGGTAGCCCACCCGCTTCATGAGCGGGATGGTGAAGGTGCCGGTGGTCACCACGTTGGCGATGGAGGAGCCGGAAATGATGCCGGTGGCGGCTGACGACACCACCGCGGCTTTGGCCGGACCACCACGCATGTGCCCCAGCAGTGCGAACGCAGACTTGATGAAATAGTTGCCGGCGCCGGCCTTGTCGAGCAAGGAGCCGAACAGCACGAACAGGAAGATGAAGCCACTGGACACGCCGAGCGCCACACCGTAGACACCTTCGGTCGTGAGCCACTGGTGCGTCATCGCGCGGTCCAGCGAGGCCCCCTTGTGCGCAATTAGATCCGGCATGTAGGGACCCGCGAAGGTGTAGCCCAGGAACACGATCGCCACGATCACCATGGGCAAGCCGAGCACCCGGCGAGTGGCTTCGAGCAGCAGCACCACCCCGACCACGGCGGTCCACACATCCACCGGCAGCGGCATGCCCGGGCGGGTGGCCAGTTCGCGGTAGAAGACAAAGATGTACGCGGCGGCGTAAGCACCTGCGATGGCGAATACCCAGTCCAGCACGGGCACCCGGTCGCGTGGCGAACGTTTGCTGGCGGGGTAAGCCATGAACGCCAGGAACACGGCAAACGCCAGGTGGATGGCGCGCGTCTGCGTGTCGTTGAGCACAGGCATCAGGTTCGACACCAGGTACGGCAATGGCGAGGCGATCCAGAGCTGAAACAGCGACCACACCAGCGCCACGCCCATGAGCAACCTGGCAACGGCAGGGCCCGGCTTGCGTCCGCCCGTGTCGTTCTCCTCCACCAGCTTGTTGACATCGATCTCGGCGACGTTTTCTTTTGCGCTCACGGGACTGTTCCTTGGGTTGGCTTGATGTGCAAGGTTTGGCTCATCTCGAATCGAAATCGCCCCATGTCAGAACATCCAACATGGGGCGATGGGCAAGACCGGATCGGGGGATTACTTGATCCAGCCCTTTTCCTTGTAGTACTTGGCGGCACCGGTGTGCAGCGGCGCCGACAGGCCGGCCTGAACCATCTTCTCGGGCGTCAGCGCGGCGAACGCTGGGTGCAATTTCTTGAATTCGTCAAAGTTGTCGAACACCGCCTTGACGAACAAATACACCTCGTCGTCGGACTTCTTGGAGGAAGTCACCACCGTGGCGAGCACGCCGTAGGTGGACAGCACATCGGCTTGCGACGGGTAGGTCTTGGCGGGAATCTTGGCGTCCGAGTAGAACGAATTGGCGGCCACCAGCTTGTCGATCGGTGCGCCGGTGATGCTGACCAGTTGCGCGCCGCAGGTGGTCATGGGGTCCTGGATGTTCGCGCTGGGGTGGCCCACCACGTAGAAGAAGGCGTCGATCTTGTTGTCGCACAAGGCAGCGCCGTGTTCGTCGGGCTTGAGCTCCGACACAGCCGCAAAATCGCTGCCCTTCAGGCTGGAGGCTGCAAGGAGTTCGTCCACCGACGAACGCGTGCCGGAGCCGGGGTTGCCGATGGCGACGCGCTTGCCTTTGAGGTCGGTCAGGCTCTTGATGTTGGCTTCCTTGCGGGCCACCAGCGTCAGCGGCTCGGGGTGCAGCGAGAACACGGCGCGCAGGTCGGGCACAGCCTTGCCGTCAAAGGCCTTCACGCCCTTGACCGCATTGAACTGGGCGTCCGACTGGGCCACGCCGAAGTCGAGGTCACCGCCATTGATGGTGTTGATGTTGGCGACCGAGCCGCCGGTGGACTCCACCGTGCAGCGGTAGCCGTGCTTGGCGCGGTCCTTGTTGATCAGGCGGCAGATCGCGCCACCCGCCACGTAATACACACCCGTCACACCGCCGGTACCAATGGTCATGAACTTTTGCTGCGCCTGCACCGACGAGATCGGTGCCGACAGCACCAGGGCGGCTGCCACGAGAGAAAGGCGAGAGGCGGAAGATTTCAGAAATGTTTTCATGCTGACTCCTGGAGGGGTGAAAAGGCCCGGAAAAATGCCGGTCCGTGGTACGCGGGTAAGCCGGCGATGCTATCCGCCTTGAAGGCGAGCGCTCATCGGGTTTGCCCAAGTATTACTAAAGACTAATGCTCAAGTAGTTTCTCTTATTCAGTGATCAGTTGGCTGTGGCTCGGTCGATGGCCGCGGCCAGCAAGTCCACGATGCGGGCGAGCTCGGCTTCGGTCGCAATGAACGGCGGCGCGAGCAGCACGTGGTCGCCGCAACGGCCATCCACCGTGCCGCCCATGGGATAGACCATCAGCCCACCGGCCATGGCTTCGCGTTTGATGCGCGCGTGCAACTTGCGCGCCGGATCGAACCACGCCTTGCTGGCGCGATCGGCCACCAGCTCAACGCCCCAGAACAAGCCCCGCCCTCGGATCTCGCCCACATGGGGGTGCTGGTCAAAGGCCTGATGCAGCAACGCCTGCAAGTGCTGGCCGCGCTCGCGCACCTGCGCCAGCAAGCCGTCGCGCTGGATCACGCGCTGCACCGCCAGCGCCGCTGCACAGGCGATGGCATGGCCCAGGTAGGTATGGCCGTGTTGAAACAGGCCACTGCCCTGACGAAAGGCGTCCACCACCCTGCCCTGCGCCAACACCGCGCCGATGGGCTGGTATCCACCGCCCAAGCCTTTGGCAATGGTCAGCAGGTCGGGCACCACACCCTCCTGCTCACAAGCGTGCAGTGTGCCGGTGCGGCCCATGCCGCACATCACCTCGTCCAGGATCAGCAGGATCCCGTGGCGGTCGCACAGTTCGCGCACCGCCTTGAAGTACCCAGGCACCGGCGTGAGCACGCCAGCGGTGGCGCCCCCCACGGTTTCGGCCACGAAGGCCATCACGTTTTCGCCACCCAGGCGGTCGATGGCCTCGGACAGCTCGGCCACCAGGCGTTGACCGTACTGCTCGGCGGTTTCATCGTCCCGCCGATGCCGGTACTCGTAGCACGGCGCCACGTGCGTCACATCCATCAACAGCGGTTTGAACTGCTCGCGCCGCCAGGCGTTGCCGCCCACGGCCAGCGCTCCCAAGGTGTTGCCGTGGTAGCTCTGATGACGGGCAATGAAGTGCCTGCGCTGCGGCTGGCCGATCTCGACAAAGTACTGGCGGGCCATCTTCAAGGCCGCTTCCACAGCCTCGGAGCCACCGCTCACGAAATACACGTGGCTCATGCCGGGAGGCGCCGTCTCGATCAAGACATCGGCCAGCTCTTCGGCCGCCTCGGTGGTGAAGAAGCTGGTGTGCGCATACGCCAGCTTGTCGATCTGCGCATGCATGGCCGCGATCACATCCGGGTGCCCGTGGCCCAGACAGGAGACGGCCGCGCCACCCGACGCGTCGAGGTAGTTCCGACCGGCCGCGTCGGTGAGCGAGATCCCATGACCACCCACCGCGGTGGGCAGCGAGTGGCTGAGCTGACGATGAAAGACACGGGTACCGGACAGGCTGGCGACGGACATGGAGCAAACGGGATGGATGTGGCAGGACGGTCAGTTTAGGCAGCGTCGCCCGGTTCGAAAAATGCCTTTATGGTGCCGGTCCATGACTTTGCGGCATGGGCCGTTTCGCTGTCGGCATTTTTCAGAAACACGCCGCTTGCCTACAGTTGCCCCATGCAACACCGCTCCCCAACTCCCTTGAATGTCTGCGTTCTTGGCGCAGGCATCGCGGGCCTGGCCACGGCTTGGCAACTGCATCGCGACGGTCATGCCGTGACCGCGGTCGACAGTGCACAGGCCGGCTCCGGCGCCAGCGCAGCCAACGGCGCTCAACTGAGCTACGCCTACGTGCAGCCGCTGGCCGACCCCGGCATCTGGGCACAACTGCCCAAGCTGCTGCTGTCCAGCAACTCCCCACTCAAGTTCAAACCGCAGATGGACCCGCAGCAATGGGCATGGGGGCTGCGTTTCCTGGCCGCCTGCCGCGCGAGCGTGTCGAGAAACACCACCGCCTCGCTGCTCGAACTGGCGGCCGAAAGCCGCGCCGCCTTCGACCGACTCGTTGTGCAGGAAGGCATCGACTGCGACTTTTCAACCACCGGCAAGCTGGTGCTGTATCCCGACGAAGCGGGCTTCGCCGCTGCTCGCCGCCAGATGGCGCTGCAGCGGTCATTGGGCAGCGTGCAGCACGCCCTCTCACCGGCAGAAGCCGTGGCCATCGAGCCCGCCCTGGCAGGCTACGCGCAGCGTTTTGCGGGCGCCATTCACACGCCCGGCGAGTGCGCGGCGGACTGCCTGAAGGTGTGCCTGGCGCTCCAACAGCTGCTCCAGGCACGGGGTGTGCGCTTCATGTTCAACACGCCGGTCACGCGGCTGGTGCAGAACAACGGGCGCATTGTCTCGGCCCAAACGTCCGGTGGCCCCATCGAGGCCGATGCCTTTGTGGTGGCCCTGGGCTCTGCCTCTCCGCAGCTCGCCCGTCCGCTGGGCCTCGACGTACCCGTGTACCCGCTCAAGGGCTACAGCATCACCGTGCCGGCCGGTACCACAGCGCCCAGCGTCAACGTGACCGACATCTCTCGCAAAGTGGTGTTCGCCCGCATCGGCGAGCGCCTGCGCGTGGCCGGCATGGCCGAGCTGGTGGGCCACGACCTGAGCATCGATCCCGGGCGCATTGCTTCTCTCAAGGCCAGCGTGCGTGAAGTCTTTCCGCACCTGCCCGAGCACGCCGAAGTGAACCCCTGGGCCGGCCTGCGGCCCGCCACGCCCACCGGTCTGCCGGTGCTGGGCCGCGTTCGAGGTTCGCCCGCCAACCTGTTCTTCAACACGGGACATGGCGCACTGGGATTCACGCTGGCCTTCGGCAGTGCCGAGCGGGTGGCGCGCGAGGTGGCGGCGTCGTTCAGGCCAGCTGCTGCAGGGCTTGCTGCATGCAGCGCGTGAAGGCGCGGGTGATCAGCGAATTGGGCCGAGCCGTGGGCCGCAAAACGTGCACCGAGGTGCTGATGGGCGGCTCCAGCGTCAACACGTCCACCCGCTGCAAGTCGGCCGATGCGGCGGTGCACCCTTCCACCAGGGCCACGCCCACCCCGTGGTGCGCCAGCGCCAGGGCCACGTGGTAGGTCTGCACCGTCATGACTTCGTTGAGGCCCGCGCCCGCCTCCCGCACCGAGTGGGCCAGCATCAAACCCAGCGGGTCCTGACCATCGAGCGCGATCACCGGCAGTTTGGCCAGCTGGGCCAGGGTGATCGTGCCGGCCTTGATCTGTTTCGCGCTCAGCAGGCCCTTGGGCACGATGCATTCCACCCGCCGCTCGGCCAGCCGCTCCTGCGCCAGGGCAGGATGCGTGACCGCGCTGAACACATAGCCCACATCCGCCTCCTGCAGCACCAGCGACGAGACAATCTGCGGTGAATGAAGTGCCTCGTGGTGAACCAAGACCGACGGGTGCTTCTCTCGAAACAGACGCATGGCCCGGGGAAACACCTCGTAGCCGAGCGCCAGCACGGTCAGCACACGGAGCTCTCCCTTGCCGCGCCCGGCCTTGAGGCTGGCCGAGAGGCGCTGCACCTCGTCGAGCTGGGCAAACAGGCGCTCAATGTGCGGATACAGGGTCTGTGCCTCCACCGTGGGCTTGAGCCTTCCGCCCACGCGCTGGAAAAGCTGAAAACCCAGCTGCAGCTCGGCATGCTGCAAGGTGCGGCTCACCGCCGGCTGCGTCACGTTGATCATGCGGGCGGCGGCGCTCACGCTGCCGGTCTGCATGACAGCGTTGAAAACTTCGATGTGTCGTAGGCGCATGGGCCTATTGTTGCCCGGACACGGCCGTGCGGCAGCGCATCGGTCAGTGGGCGGCCGGCTCCCGCTTCACCCGGAACCACGCCGCGTACATCGCGGGCAGCGCCAGGAGGGTCAGCACCGTGGCCACAACCAGCCCGCCCATGATCGCCACCGCCATCGGCCCCCAGAACACGCTGCGCGAAAGCGGGATCATCGCCAGCACCGCTGCAGCCGCCGTCAACACGATGGGCCGCATGCGGCGCACCGCCGACTCCACCACCGCGTCCCAGGCCGGCACCCCGCGCGCACGGTCCTGCTCGATCTGGTCGATCAGGATCACCGAGTTGCGCTGGATCATGCCCATGAGCGCGATCACGCCCAGCAAGGCCACAAAACCGAACGGCCGGTTCAGCAACAGGAGAGCGCCCGCCACACCCGCCAACCCCAGCGGCCCGGTGAGGAACACCAGCATGGAGCGGCTGAAACTCTGCAGTTGCAACATGAGCAGCGTGAAGACGATGAACAGCATGAGCGGAATGCCCACCGCGATCGACGCCGAGCCCTTGCTGCTTTCTTCCACCGCACCGGCCACCTCGATGCGGTAGCCAGAGAGCCCTTGTGCGGCCCAGCCATCGCTGATCTTCTTGAGCACCGGCTGCAGCTCGGTCGTGACGGTGGCACCCTGCAGGCCTTCGACCACATCGCCCTGCACCGTGATCGCGTAGTCGCGGTTCTCGCGCCACATCACGCCGGCCTCCCACTCAAACACCGGCTTGGCGATCTGCAGCAGCGGAATGCTTTGTCCGCTGCTGGTGGGCAGGTTGGCGTTGGCCAGGTCGGAGATGGCGCTGCGCTCATCCAGCGGCTGGCGCAGCACGATGTCGATCAGCTTGTCGCCGTCGCGGTACTGGCCCACGGTGCTTCCGCTGAGCAGGGTGCGCGCGGCTTGGGCAATCGACTGGCTGGACACCCCAAGCGCTCGCGCCTTGGCCTGATCCACTTCCAGACGCAGGCGCTTGACCGACTCGTTCCAGTTGTCGTTCACGCCACGCATGTTGGCGTTCTCGCGCATGGCCACCTTCACCTCGTCGGCCAGCGTGCGCAGTTGCGTCGGATCGGTGCCGACCACACGGAACTGCACCGGATACGGCACCGGTGGTCCGTTGGGCAGCAGCTTCACGCGGCCACGCACCTCGGGAAACTCGGTCGCCAGCAAGGCCGGCAATGCCTTGCGCAAGCGCTCACGCGTCTTCAGGTCCTTGGGCAACACGATCAGCTGCGACACGTTGGTCTGCGGGAAGATCTGGTCCAGCGGCAAATAGAACCGCGGCACGCCCGAGCCGATCCAGGTGCTCACGCTGGTCACGCCCTCTTCGGCCGTCATGCGCGATTCCAGCCGCTTCGTCACCTCGTCCATGGCCTTGATGCTGCTGCCCTCGGGCAGCCAGATGTCCACCAGGATCTCGGGCCGGCTCGAATCCGGGAAAAACTGCTGTTGCACCTGCCCCATGCCCACAATGCCCAAGGCAAAGGTGAGCACGGTGGCGCCGATGGTGATCCAGCGGTGCTGCACACACCAGTCCACCACGGCCCGGAAACGCACGTAGAACGGGCCGTCAAACACCTCGTGCACCTCGCCCACATGCGGCTTCACCTTGAGCAGGCGCACGCCCAGGTAGGGCACAAAAAACACCGCCACGATCCACGACAGCAGCAATGCAATCACCGTCACCGCGAAGATCGCGAACGTGTATTCGCCGGTGGTGGAATTGGCCAGGCCAATGGGCAGGAAACCGGCTGCGGTGATCAGCGTGCCGGTGAGCATGGGCATGGCCGTGGCCTCCCAGGTGAAAGTGGCCGCGCGCACCATGCTGTAGCCCTCTTCGAGCTTGCGCACCATCATCTCCACCGCAATGATCGCGTCGTCCACCAGCAGGCCCAGCGCAATGATGAGCGAGCCGAGCGAAATCTTGTGCAGGCCGATGCCCCAGTAGTTCATGGCCAGGAAGGTCATGGCCAGCACCAGCGGAATCGTGATCAGCACCACCAGGCCCGGGCGCACGTCAAGCGTGTAGCCGCGCAGGCCTTTGCTGCCCGCGCGCTTGTGCAGGCCCAGCGCCAGAAAGCTCACCGCCAGCACGATCACCACCGCTTCAATCAGCACCGTGACGAACTCGTTCACGCTGCGGGTCACGGCGCTGGGCTGGTCCTGCACCTGCGCCAGCACCATGCCGGCGGGCAGCGTCGATTCAATGCGCGCCACCGTGGTCTTGAGCGCCTTGCCCAGCGCAATGATGTCGCCGCCCTTGGCCATGGAAATGCCCAGGCCGATGCTGTCCTTGCCGTTGTGGCGCACCAGCACCTGCGGCGGGTCCACATAGCCCAGCCGGATGTCGGCGATGTCGCCCAGGCGGATCTGCGTGCCGTTGGCCGCGCGGATCGGCATGGCGCTGAGTTGCTCCACCGAATTGAAGGCACCGCCCACGCGCACCTGCACCACGTCTTGCGGCGACTGCACCGCGCCCGCCGACGCCACCGCGTTTTGCTGGCCCAGCGCGTCAAACACCTGCTGCAGGTTCAGCCCGAGCACCGCCAGGCGTTTCTGCGAAATTTCGATGAACAGTTTTTCGTCCTGCACACCGAAGAGCTCCACCTTGCTCACGTCGCGCACGCGCAGCAGCTGCTGGCGCACGTCGTCGGCCACCAGCTTCTTGTCGGCGTAGCTGAAGCCATCGCCCTGCAGCGCGTAGATCACGCCGAACACATCGCCGAACTCGTCGTTGAAGAACGGCCCCACCACCCCCTGGGGCAGCGTGGCCTGCATGTCGCCGATCTTCTTGCGCGCCGTGTACCAGATCTGCGGCACCTCCCCGGGTGGCGATGAATCCTTCAGCTGAAAGATCACCAGCGTTTCACCGGGCTTGGAATAGCTGCGGATCTTGTCGGCGTAGGGCACTTCCTGCAGCGTTTTCTCGATGCGGTCGGCCACCTGCTGGGCCACCTGTTCGGCGGTGGCGCCGGGCCAGTAGGCCCGCACCACCATGGCGCGAAAGGTGAAGGGCGGGTCTTCGTCCTGCCCGAGCTGAAAGTACGCCGCCACGCCCAGCAGCATCAGAACGATCATCAAATAGCGGGTGAAGGCCTGGTGGTCCAGCGCCCATTGCGAGAGGTTGAAGCGCGAAACCCAGGTCGCAGCCTGGTCGGCGGAAGAGTAGTCGGACGAACTCATGCCGACCTCACTTCGTGGCTGCGCCAACAAAGCGCGTTACCTTCTGCCCCGGCGACAACACGTGCACGCCCGCAGCCACCACTTCGTCGCCCGGCTTCAGGCCCGAAGCGATCACCATCTCGTTGCCATCGGCACCGGCCACCACCACCGGGCGCGGCTGCACCGTGCTGCTGGCCGCGTCAAACACCCAGACCGCGCTGCCGCTGCGGTCACCGGCTTCGGAGCGCATCAGCGCCGAGGTGGGCAGCTTGATGGCCGCCGTGGGCGCCCCGGTCGGCTGCGCCAGCGTCACATAGGCCGTGGCCCCCAGCGGCGCGCTTGCACCCTCCGTCAAGGACAGCTTCACCTGGTAAGTGCGCGTGACCGGATCGGCACTGGCCGCGACCTCGCGCACCACCGCAGCCAGCGGCGCCGCCGCGCCCGCTGAAGAACCCGACCACAAGCGCACCTGCGCGGCCCGGCCGGTTTGCAGCGTGGCCAGGCGGTCTTCGGGCACCGCAAACACCACGTCGCGTGGGCCATCCAGTGCCAGCCGCACCACCGGCGTGCCGGCGGCCACCACCTGCCCCACTTCGGCATCGACCGCCAACACCACCCCGGCACCGTCGGCCAGCAAGCGCGCATAACCCGCCTGGTTGCCCTGCACCGCACCCTGCGCACGCGCCTGGCGCAGCGTGGCCTCCGCCGACTGCAGCGTGGCTTGCCGGCGCTCGATCTCGGCGCCGCTCACGAAGCCCTGGGCCAGCAGGTCCTGGTAACGCTTGAGATCGGCCGCTGCCAGGTCGCGCTGGGTTTGTGCCGCACTCACCTGAGCCTGGGCGGCCTGGCTGGAGAGCGCGAGGTCTTGCGCGTCCAGCTGAGCCAACAAGGCGCCGGCAGCGACACGTTGGCCCACCTGGGCCGGACGCTGCACCAGCTTGCCCCCGACCCGAAAGCCCAGCCGCGACTCGGTGCGCGCGCGC
>JAJNQE010000156.1 GCA_021154985.1 Hydrogenophaga sp. | reverse complement strand
TCCAAGCACTCCGGCAGCAGCGTGACTTGACTGCGCTCCTCGCCCTCGATGAATCGCTTCATATCGCCCACCTAAAGTCGCGTTGTCGAACCTTAAGTGATCACATCGGCCAATTCAAGCGTTTTCACACAGCCTCAGTCTTGAGCTGACTTCCAGATCCAAGAACTGCAACGATTGCATTGTCTTCACCGGGAACGATTTCAGATCACCAGCCTGCCAGTCGTCGCCGACGGCGCAATCGTGGCCTCCATCCCCGCCGTGAACTGCAAGTAGTCCGTCTCCATGCCGTCCGAGAAGATGATGCCGTTGTCCGGCATGCGCGATCGCACCTTGAGCGGCTCGCTGGGCAGCACCCGCCCGTAAACCAGCGTGGCCTGTGAGGTCCGTGTCGGAAACGGCTCCCGAACGGCAAACACCAGCGCCCGCTCTTCCCAGGGCATGGGCTGGTAGGCGTCCTCCGACGATGGCATGCCCAAGCTGCGCGCAATCGCCATCGAACCCGTCACGATGCTTTTGAGCCAGGCCGTGGAGCCCAGGCCGGTCGAGACGATCAAGCCCGAGGACGACTGGAATTCGGTTGTCGATCGATGCGACAGGTCGTAGAGCGCCGAGGTGTGGCTGCGGGGTCCGATGAAGAGATCGTTCACGGCGCGCAGCACCTGCCCGTCGCTCAGGCGCGCCTCGGCCATGGTCACCGGGCGGGTGTCTCGCTGGTCTGCTGCAACGCCCGGCAAGATCGCGCCTAGGTCAGCGGGCTGGAACGGCAGCAACACACCGTCCCAGCGCGACGGCTCCGGGTTGAGGCCCACCAGCGGTTGCCCCTCAAGGTACTTCATGGTGTTGGCCACCAGGCCATCCTGCCCCAGCGCCACCACGATGTCCGAGGCCGCAAACACGAAGTTGGCCAGCAGGGAGCGGTCCACGATCTGGTAGCGGCCCCAGGTTTGCAGGGCCTGAACGGTGACTCGCAGGCTGGCCGCGTACGCCTCGCTCTCGGTCAGGTAGTCCGAGAAATCCGCCCCCAGGTGCTCGACATAGAACTTCGCCTGTCCGAGTGTGTTGTAGCGGGCGATCAGGTTGTCCAGCCGGGTGCGCCGGGTCACCAGCACGACCCGCCGATCACCTTGTGCAGCGCCCGTGCTCACACCGTCCTCCGTGCCGCCACCGACCCAGTCCCGGCTCCTGCGCCCGCACCGGCGCCCAGCAGCGAATTGAGCAACTCGGGCGACATGTTCAGCTGCCCGATGCGCTCGGCCCGCTCGGCGATGCCGCCAAAGGCCTGGGCGATCAGCTGGCCGGGCTGCATGCCCACGGCCGCCAGGGCCTGCACCACCCGGGGATCGGCTTTCTCCAGGGCGTCCATCACCGCGCGCACCTTGTGCGCCTGCGCCTCCGCCTCCTGGCGCGTGTTCTCGGACTCGCTGGTGACGAATTCCTTGCGCTGGTTCTCCAGCACGATGTCGGCGCTCATCTGCTCCGCCCGCAATTCGTTCTGGCGCCGCATGGCCGCGGCCTTGGCCTCCATCTGGGTTTCCTGGATCTCGCGCTTCTTCACCTCCACTGCGATCTCCGTGTCCAGTTCGTTCTGCCGGATGGCCCGCTCGTTCTGCACCCCGGCCATGCGGCGCTGGGAGATCGCGTCATCGGCTGCTTTCAGGTTGGCCTCTCGGGCCTCGGCCTCCAAGGCCCGCGCGATGTCGGGTGTGGGTTTGATGGCCACCACCGCCACCCCCAGGATCTCCAGGCCCAGCGCCTTCACCTCGGGCTGGTTGCCCAACTGTTCCTGTGCGGCACGCGCGACCTCGGCCGTGGCCTTGAGTGCATTGCGAAGCGGCAGCGCCTGGATCACCTGCTGCACGATGGCGCGCACCTGCATCACGACCCGGTCCTGCAGGCGCTCAGGGTCGTCCGAGGCGTAGGTGACGCCATCGGGCTCCAGTGAGAAATCCATCATCTTGTAGATGCGGCCGGGGTCGCCCACCCGGTAAGTGACTTCGCCCTGAACCGTCACACCCTGGAAATCGCTGGTGACCAGGTCCAGCATGAAGCCGGCGTCGCGGCTGGCGATCGGCACCGCGACCAGCGAGGTGGTGGGTGCGTAGTAGAAGAAAGACAAGCCCGCCCCCTGGCGCACAAGCTTGCCGCCGCGGAACTGCATGAGGTGGGTGGTGGGCTGCGATTTGATGAACTGGATGCCAAGCATTTGGAGCTCCTTGTTAAGTTGCACAGTACAACCTTTAATAAGTTGTATAGTACAACCCGAACAGGAGATGTCAAGCATGGCCGCCAAAAAACCCGCAAGACGCCCACCGGTATCCGCCTTCGAACGCCCGCTGGTCACGGTCGACGTGGTGATCTTCACGGTGCTCGACGACCAGTTGAAGGTGCTGCTCGTGCGCCGTCCGGATGTGGCGTTGGATCCCCACCCAGGGCGCTGGGCTCTGCCGGGCGGATTCATCAACGTGGAAGTCGACGCGAGCCTGCACCACTGCGCGCTGCGCAAGCTGCGGGAGAAGACCGGGCTTCAGACCCCCTACCTGGAGCAACTGGGCAGCTGGGGCAGCGCTACACGGGATCCGCGGGGGTGGTGTGCCACCCACGTCTACTTCGCCCTGGTTCCACCGCCCGAGGTGGGTGAAAAAACGGCGGAGACTGCGCCACCTGGATCCGCATGGATCGAGGTCGCCATGGCCTTGCGTAAGCGCCTGGCCTTCGACCACGCAGAGATCCTGGCGGCGGCTGTGGAGCGTCTGCGTGGCAAGGTGGAGTACACGTCGCTTCCGGCCTTTCTGTTGCCAGAGCCTTTCACGCTGCCGCAGCTGCAACGCACCTACGAGACCGTGCTGGGCCGGCCCATGGACAAGAGCGCGTTTCGCAAGCGCATGCTGGACGCGCAGTTCCTGACCGAGGCGGGGCCCATCGCCGGTGATGCCGGTCGCGCTGCCATGGGCTACCGCATCCTGGACCGTGAGCGAGCGGCGGTGTTTCCGCGGACGTTCCGCTCTGTCGAAGTGCAATCCACCAAGGACTGACATGCGCACCAAGCTGCTGATCATTGATCCCCAAAACGATTTCTGCGACATCGGCGGCGCGGCGCTGCCGGTCGCCGGTGCCAACCACGACCTCAAGCGCCTGGCCAGCTTCATCGAGGAGAACCAGGGCCACATCAGCGACGTCACGGTCACGCTGGATTCGCATGCGAGCGTTGCGGTCGAACGCACCACGTTCTGGCTGGGCCGGGACGGGCAGTCGGTTGCGCCCTTCACCTTCATCACAGCAGCGGATGTGATCGCCGGTGCCTTCCGCCCCAGGGATACTGGCTTGACCGCCCAGGTCGTCGGCATGCTCGAACAACTGGCGGCTGCTGGCAAGGAAGGGATGGTGGTGTGGCCGGTGCACTGCGTCACGGGGACCTGGGGTCACAACATCCATAGCGATGTGGCCCGCAGCCTCGCGGCCTGGGAAATGACCCACCAGCGCGCCGTGGCCAAGGTGCTCAAGGGCGAGTACCCGTTGACCGAGCACTTCGGGGTGTTCGAAGCCGATGCTCCCGTGCCGTCGGTCCCGGGCACCCAGTTCAACACGGCGCTGGCCACCTCGCTTGCCGGCGGTGCCGATCTCATCGCCATCGCGGGTCAGGCATCAAGCCACTGTGTGGCGGCCAGTTATGACCAATTCATGCGCTTCCTGGCCGGTGCACCCGCTCTTATGCCGAGAGTGGTGCTGCTGCGGGACTGCATGAGTCCGGTGCCGGGCTTCGAGAAGCTCGCCGATGCGTTGTTCGAACGCGCTCGCGCGGCCGGCACCGGTGTGACGACCGTGGACGAGTTCGCACAATCCTTGTCATGACAAACGGACACAACTGGGAGACCCATTGAACACGCACCACACACCAGCGCAGGAAGCGATAGCGGACTATGTTCCGGTCGTGACTTCACTGCTGGGGACCGACCTTTACAAGTTCACCATGCTGCAGCCCATGCTGCACTCGATGCCGGCCAACCAGGCCGAGTACCGCTTTGTGTGCCGCAACGAGGCCGCTTACCCGCTCAGCGAGATCCGGGGCGAGGTGGAACGACAGATCGAGCACCTGTGCACGCTGCGCTTCACCGAGGAAGAGCTGCAGTACCTGGGTGGCCTGCGGTACATGAAATCCGACTTCATCGATTTCCTGCGGATCTTTCGCCTACAGCAGCGCTACATCTCGGTGTCGGCCAACGGTGATGGGCTGAGCATCGTGGCCAAGGGTCCCCAGATCCATGTGATGCTGTTCGAGATCTTCGTGCTCGCCATCGTCAACGAAATCCACTTTCGGCGCCTGGCCACGCCGGAAGCGCTCGAAGAAGGTCGTCGGCGTCTGCAGGGCAAGATCACGCTGCTGCGGATCGGCGCGCGGGAACTTCAACGCGAGCACCCGTTCGAGTTCTTCGACTTCGGTGTGCGCCGGCGCTTCTCGGCCGCGTGGCAGGAGGAGGTGGTGGCGACCCTGGCGCGTGAGGTGCCCGAGTTCTTCAAGGGCACGTCCAACGTCCACTTGGCAAAGAAATACGGCCTGGTGCCCATCGGCACCATGGCGCACGAATACCTCCAGACCTTCCAGGCAACGGGCGTACAACTCAAGGGCTTTCAGAAGGCGGCCCTGGAGAACTGGGTGCAGGAGTACCGCGGGGACCTGGGCGTGGCCTTGACCGATGTGGTGGGCATGGACGCGTTCCTTGCCGACTTCGACCTCTACTTCGCCAAGCTCTTCGACGGGCTGCGCCACGACTCGGGTGATCCCGTCATGTGGGGCGAGAAGGCACTGGCGCACTACGCCCGCCTGAAGGTCAATGCGCACAGCAAGCGGCTGGTGTTCTCCGACGGCCTGGACCTGCAGGCTGCACTGGGTCTGTACGAACGTTTCGCCGACCGCATCCAGACCGGGTTCGGCATCGGCACGAATCTCACCAACGATGTGGGTTTGACCCCGCTGAACATTGTCATGAAGCTGGTGAGCTGCAATGGCCAACCCGTCGCCAAGCTCTCCGACTCGCCGGGCAAAACCATTTGCGACGACGAGACGTTTCTTGCGTACCTGCGTCAAGTGTTTCGTATCGAGGATGGAAACAGCCAACTGATCAAATCTTGAAGCCAAAGGTGTCTAGGATTCTGACGGCCTGCACAGGCCGTTTCGACAGCTTCAGACTGGACTGAGTCATTCGAGCGCGATTTCCCTGAAGTCGGAGGCGATCACCACCTGACATTCGACGGCCAGTGCTTCGCAGGACTGCAATGCCATAAAGACTGGGTACTCGAAGACGTGTGGCAGCAGCCAGTTCCCGAATGAGTTGTTGAACTCGAGTTGAACTGGAGCTGCCGACCCCCAATGCAGGCATTTGTCGCAGAACTCCGATCCAGTCATCCCAAAATTGACAGCTAGTCCAATGTTTTACGTGCCATTGGTTGAATGGCTGGCCGCAGGCGATAAGGCATCCATAGCCTGCGAGAGCAAGCTATCCTTGCACCAATATCCAATGAAGGAGACATTTCATGAAGCATCGATTCATGGCAGGCCTGTTGTTGATCCTTGCTTGCAGCGGGATCAAGGCGGCTGTCATCTTCGGCGGCTACGACTGTGGTCAGCCGTAAGTACCGCGTCTCAAGTTACGCGAGCCTGTCTACCAGACAACCCCTCAAGCCTATCGCGAAGTTGTTCGACTGCCCTTGAAAACTGACCCACTTAGAGCAGCAATTTCCATTTAAAGCTGACCCACGTAAGAACCCTATCCTGCTGCTTTTGGCAGCAGGAGATTTCAGGAGTGATAGACGTGGCAACTTTGAGTGGCATAAGACGCTGGGCACTGCGCGAGCAGATGTCCATACGTGCCGAGTCGCGCTGACGGATAGCGCCGATCGCAGAGCAAAACGTTTGTATCACTGGTTTTTGTGGCTGGCGGTGAAGCATGCGATGGCTTCGATGCACACCTGACGATTGACCCGCCTCGGTGGCAGGCCGGCGCGCACCAAGACTTCCAAGGCACTCGGGTAGCGGCCTTCCTCAATGAAACTGCGTGCGGCCCAGAACGCCAGGCGGCGATCCTTGTCCGCGTTGACGGCGTCTACCAAGGCCTGAAGCGCTGGCGTGTGGGCGATCGTGTGCAAGGCCTGATTCATGGAGATCTGGACGAACTTCGCCAAAAGACCCGCATGCACACGCGCCGGCCGTGCCTGCGTTCGCAGCACCGAGAACAAGGCCCGAGACAGGGCCACGGCCCTGTCCTGTTGAACGCGCTGCGCCGGCTTTTGCGGGGAGGCGGGCGCGACGCGCTGCGCCTGGATGCTTGCTCGCAGCCAAGACCGATCGCGGATCGATGCGCGAATCGCCGCCGAGACATTTTTCGGTATGTGATCGCTCTGTCCCAGTAGCTTCTCAAGCTTTTCGCGATCGGCCTCGACAGTCGGGATGGGCTTGTGCAAGGGGTAGCCGTGCGCTCGCACGAAGGCGCTGTCGCGCAAGCGCAGCAGCCAAAAGAGCTTCGGTGAACTGTTCAGCAGCTGCCTAGCGGCCTTCCCTGGCGATTCGGATTCGAACCGCTCGAATTCCTGGCGTGCTTGCTCGATCGTGAAGGGGCGCCGTCGCATGGGTTTGACCGGCACATCGGCCACATCGACTTGGCTAACCGCCTGTCTGAACTCGTCGAAGCTCAGCCCAGCTGCAGCCAGCAGCGCGCAGAATTCCGGTGCGCGCAGCGCTGTCACGCCGCCACCGGTCTTCAATCGCAGGGAGGCCCCTGCGTCTTCCCAGCTCAGAACGGCGCTGGCCTTGGAGCGGCCTTTGTCCGGCGGGCCATAGGCGTCTTGCATCAGTTGCATGGCGCTGCGCTTGAAGCTCTTTCGCATCATTCCCGAGCGCTCGCGCAGAACCGCAAGGATCTGCTCCAGCGTCCACGGTGCGTCGGTGCAGGTAAGAGCGTCCGCCGCAAACTGGCTCAGTCGCAGCAGGGCTTGCTGATGCGCGGGCGGTGATGCGGTGATGCTCGAAAGGTCCTGGCCGCACTGGCATCGAAGCGCCGGGGGGCGCAACAGCGCTCGGGTAAAGGGCATGACCACGATCTCGCATACCGGGCAGGTGAACCGTAGGGTCACCCCGTGCCGGGTGCAGACACGTGCCACAGGTAACTGGTGGTTGCGGTGCACATATGGCTCACCGAAGGCCTTGATATCGTCCCACAGGCAGGCTGGACAGTACTGAGCGCCCGGCAGGAACTGGGAGTGGCCCAACGTCGTTAGTCTAGAGATTCGGCCACTCGCAGCGTCGAATCTAACCTGCGACCGGGTTTTGGTGGCTTGGTTAAAAGACAGCCAGAATGGCAAAACGGTCAGTTCGCGAAGCATCCGCGGATAGGTGTAGCCCAACGCAGCCAGCAATCTCTCCAGCTTGGCATCCTGCATGGGAGTGCTGAAGAACGGCGAGAGCGTACGCCGCCCGTAACCGGTCTCTTCCAGGAGACTGCGCCACAGGCCGGCGCCGTTATACAGCTGGAGCCGCGTCAGGAGGGACGCCAGCATTTCGTCAGGGTAGGCCGTGGGGACGTAGGGAATTCTGAGCATGGAGCGGTTCAACCAGTTGATTCGCATAGGTGGTGAGCGAGGGCGACCATCGGCGCAGACCCGCCAGACGCTGGACGCGCCACAGACGTAGCTGAGCACCTTCGCTGACCAGCAGGGCAACAGCGTAGTCGACACGGCGCATGCCAAAGGCCTGCTCCGACTCCACCTCCTTGTCCAGCAAGACGACAAGCTGGGGAAGTTGGCCCAGGTTGCGCCTAACCATCGTCTCGCCGAGAGAACGCAGCAGCCGGGTCTTCGTCAAGCGCTGCGGTGGCGCCTCGTCTCGTAACTGGCTGAGTTGCTGTTGCAGCAACTGACAGAGCTCGGTGTCGCGCCTGACCCAGTCCACCCGGCCTGACCCGCCATTGCGGCGTTTGAAAGAAGGCTCCGCGTTGTTCGTTGAGACGAGCCAGGCGCGGTCATGCCGGTAGAGCCAGGCATAGTCGGCGCCGGCTCGCGCACGGGCCGCAGCCACTCCACCCATCCCTTCCATCCGGCAGGCCTGCAGCGCAGTCACCCAGCTTGCCCGCCGCAGTGGCCCCTGCGCGATACCGTCCTCGTCTCGGCGAGGCCGTGGCGTCGTCGGGTACTGAGCGAGGATCCGGTACACCGAACTCAGCGAGACGCCCGTCCGTTTGGCAACGGCCGGCAGCGAACACAGCGAGCCCAAGGCCTTCAGGACCTGGTCGATCACGGTAGGATGCAGCGACTTGCGGCGTTCCTGGATAGGAATGGCCCGTGCTCGGCGCAAGGCCACCACGGTCGTCACGCTCTTGCCCACCCTCGCGGCCGCTTGGCGGCAGGATAGCGATGGATCGCGCAGCGCGTCCTCGAGGGTGATCGCTAGCGTAGAGGACGAAGCATGAACCTTGACCGCGCCGACGACGACCGGGTCAATGGCGGCCAGTGCAAAGGACGGGTCGTCGAGCGGCCGAGCGGGAAGTGCCAGGTCGTACTCGGCACAAGCCACCTTGAACGCCGCCACGGAGCCGAACAGGAAGTCGATCAGCAACAGATGACAGATTGGGTGCAGCGATCGCTCAGGCCTGTCGAACAGGGGCCTAAGCCAGCCCAGCGGATGCGCAGCGGTGGCAAGTAGCCGCGCCTGATGGTCGAAGCCCTCAAAGTCGTCGTAGCGCCGGCGAAGCGCATCGACAAGTGCCGGGAATTCCACGCGGCCGCGTCGGGTGCCGTATCCCAGCGCCAGCGCGGCCTCCCGGTACGTCGCCGCCCGCTGCAACGGAGCGATCACGGGCAGGGCGATCTCAAGGAGGTCCTGCGACAGCAGGGCGAACCGCAATTGCCGCGCGTCGGCCTGGATGGCGCTCTGCGCCCCTGGCGTAGCCATGGGCGAAAGCAGCCGCTGACGGTGCGTACGGGCCTGCAACTGCATGCCATGGAGCGGGATGCCGTGGATGGTGCAGAGGTTAACACCGGGCAGTTGGTGTCGGCGCATCCAGTAAAGGCTGCCATAGCAACTCCAACTGTCGACCATGCAGTCAGGACAGCTGCGCAACGCAGGATGGGCGCCAAAGCGGTTGGCAACCCTGCCCATCAGCGTCTTGAGTCCCTTCCCATCGCCGTGCAGCAGGATTTGGCGTACACGGGAGTGACTCGCTGCCGTGAGGAAGGGCCGGTGGTAGGGCAGCAGCGTTCCTCGATCCAGCAGTTCGTCGAGGGTCGCGAACGGAAGCCAGCTGCCGAGTCGATGGGCCAGCGCAAGCAACTGCGTCGGCAGGTCTACGCTCGGCACTAGCGTGCAGCAGCCGAAGAATCGCTGTAGGACATCACGCGGCGCGCCCATGGCATTGAGCGCAGCGACCCGGGCCAGCCACGAATACAGTAGCTCGTCCGGTAGTAACGTGGGCACATACGCGATGCCGGCGACGGACCCCGAAGCTCGGGTAATGGGGTGCAAGGCCGGACGCGAGTGTTGGAGTGCTCAGAAGGCCAGCGGGTCTTCCTCGGGCAGGTCGACCGGGCCTGCGTTGAGGGCGGCACCCCGGCGCGCACGCTTGGCCGGGCCGGACTCCGGGCGCGGCGTGGACGAAACGTCGTCGAACTCTTCGCCGGCCCCCTCGCCCTTCCCGTTTACCGGCTGCTCGTCCTTGGCACCGAGCAACCGCCGAAGCGCCCGATATCGTGGGCTGAAAATCAGGTCATCGAAGGTGCGTAGCTTGCGGGGATCGTTGCTGCGCAAGGCGGCAATGGCGGGTTGCAGGAAGGCCATGTCGGTCGCTGCGGTGCGCTCGAATGCTGCAGCATCGATGACCTCGCGTCCTCCGATTTCGTTGCGCTGCGAAAGCACGAAGGCCAACGCGGCAAAGGCGGTGTTGCCGGCGGACGCCTGGTGCCAGGCGTCCAGGGTCGCCTTCGTCAGCGAGGTCTTCTTCTTGACATAGGAGTAGTCCCAATAGGTTTCGCAGAAGTCTTCCCATTGCGGGTCGGACCTTGCCATGGGCCGGAGCACGGTCTCGCCATAGGAGGCGAGCTTGCGGGCATTGCGCACACTCCCTTCGATCACCGATTGCACGGCCGGCGTGGCCAAGGCTAGCAGGCTGATACCCAGCCGCTCAATGATCTCGCTGAAGAGATTCAGGACGAACTCGGCATTCCCTCCACGGGCGCTGCGCAGGTTCTGGACTTCGTCGACCACCATGAAGCCCAACGAGACGGCCGTCGCCACCCGGTTCATCAATTCCACCATCGGCGCCACGTTGCGGATGGCATTGGCCTGGCGCGCATAGTTGGTGCCTAGCAACCGGTCAATCTCGTCGAAGAACTGGATGCACAGGCTCTTCAAAGTGGCGTCATGAGGCACCCGCAGCACCACGTAGACAACCTGATGGCATCGGAGCTCGGTGCCCTGGTACGCGCTGTGCACGATCACCTGGGGGTATCTCAGGAGATAGGCCAGCGCGAACGTGGTCTTGCCCATGCCACTCACCGCCATCATGAAGTGGCCCTTGGCGGAGGACTTCCAATTGGCCGGGAACGGAAAGCCGTCGCTACCACCAGTGGCAAGCGCGTGACGCCGCTGCCGGTCGATCACGGACAGCGGATTGCGCGCCACATAGGTGTCGCGCATCATGGTCGCCAGCGCGAGGCCCGCCTTCTGGTACTCGGGGAACGGGAACACCAAGTCGTTCACCGCTGACAACTCCATGATCCGCACGACCTCGCCGGCCTTGCGCGTCGTGGCGCTGGGGCGGATTGGATAGTGTGAGAGCAGGGTCAAGAACTCGAGCTTGGTCTGCTCGATGGGGGGTAATGCCTCGATGAACGGATTCCCCGAAAACCTGCGGACGCCGGTGTCCACATAGGCTGCAGTTTGGACGAGGCTATCGCTGGTTTCGTGACTCAACGTCGGCTCCTGTGCTTGCGTATCAAGGCCAGATTGCGCTGGCGCTCTTCCTCTTCCACGCGCATCCAGTCGGGTGTCGACGCTTGCGGCGGGTCGGCATCAGTAGATGCGTTGGAGGACTTGCCATGGAGAGCAGCCTTCATGCGGGCCGTCTCCTTGTTTCGGGCCGCAATCAATTCGGCGCGAGGAAGTTGGGCGGCGGCAGGTTTGCCTTTAACTGCCTTGCCCAAGTTCGACACAGCCCCTTCGGCTGCCGTCTTGCCCGGGGACGTATGCTTGGCGGTCTTCGCGGCGACGCGCGCGACACGTCCCTGATGGTCGGCACGTGCCCACAGCAGCGCCGTGTGATCCGCCATTGCCTCCTCCTCGTCCAGCGAGACTCCGGCGATCTCGTTGGCCACCCCGCCCGACATCTGAAACCGCGCCCAGTTCCCATGCACATTCGGGACAAAGATTTGCGTCGGCAAGGTCTTGTCCAGTCGCACATCCACGCGTCTGGGACGACGCGTCGAGTGGCGCGCTAGCCCGGCGGCAGGTTCGTTGTCGGGCAGGTAAGGGCGGCTCTTGTAGCTGAGCACACCGTTGGCGATGCTGGCCTTGTCGGTGCTCAGCAGCAGGCGATGGTAGTCGTTCTCGCTGAGCGGCGCCGAACGCAGGCCTGTGATGTGGCGCAGGCCCCAAAGGTAGGCCTCCCGCGGCGTGGGCTGCACACCGGCTTGGGTCAGGACCCGGCGGCGGCGCAACGTGCTGTGTGGGCGGTTGTTGTGGTCGACGACGATATCGACCAATAGCCGGTAGGCCTCCGAGAGGGTCCGCACTGCGGCGGCAGCGGCCTTGCGTGTCGCCCGTTTGGTCCTGGGGTCCATCGGACGGTCAGCAAAAACACCTTCGATGCCGGATGCGGCCATGCGGCGCTTGATTTCGCGGATCAAGCGCTCCACGATGGCCTTGCCATCAGGGCAAAGCGGCGGCAATGGGGTCAGATCGATGCGCAGGTCGTTGACGACGCTCTGTTCCATCGATTCGCTCATGAAGTCGGAGCCGCGGTCGGGGCAGATCACGGCGGGCATCCGCCCCACGGGCCAGCGCTCGTCAGTGACGTTGATGCCCAGCCGGTTGAATCGGGCTTCCCGCGAAGTGAAGGCAACGAGTAGCGCGTGGCGCACTTCCTCATAAGAGGCTGGTCGCAGCGAGATGTAGGCCGAGACGACGAATCGGCTCCAGCGGTCAATCAGCAGATAGATTGTGGGCTTGCCAAGCAGCACCGGCGGGTCGTCGCTGGACACCAGATGCAGTCGTCCGCCGGTGGCGTCGATCTCGTAGATCTCCCCAGGACCTGCGGCACGCACGTTGCCCGTGAAGCCCGGATTGCGCGTATGCGTACGCACATTCCTGGCCAGCTCCTCGGTGACCCTCAGGTGCTCATCAAGGTAGTTGCGGAATTGTCGGGCCGTGACTGGCTCAGGAATCTCACGGGCGACGTATTTGTCATAGAGCGCCCTGTGCCGCGCGCGGAATTCTTTGGCCAGGTAGTCTTCGTGTGCAATGGTCTTGAACGTAGGACCTTTGGCCAGCAGCCGCTTGAAGCAGTCAACCATGTCCTGGATGTCTTCGGAACGAACGATGAACTCGTTGCGACCCAGTTCACGAGCCAAGGAACTCTGGCGTCCACGTCGCCGCGGCGGGGGACGTCCAGTCTCGGTGTCGTCCGCGTAAGCTACCTGGCCGGGCTTGACGCCCGGAGGCAGAGGGAGCAGCGCCAGGCGCGTACCGCCGAAGTAGTAGTACCTCAGCAAGGTTCGCAGCACCGTGGACGGACTCGACTCCGTCTCCTCAGCGCGCTGACGGACTAGCGCGGAAAAGGACTGGCGGGACAGATTGGACTCACTCTGAAATGCTTGGACCAGCGCCTGCACCAGACCCCAGGCACTATCGAGCAAGGCGGCCTTGTCGGAATCTTTCTCCGGCTCGGTTGACAAGGCTGGTGGCAACACGAGACGCCCCCAGGCCGCTGACGGAGATGCAGCGAGCGCCTTCAGATCCCGCAGCGGTATCGCGTGGGGCCGGCGCGCGTATCGAGCCGCCTCGGGGTCGCCAACCCACATGCCGTACGCGCAGGTCCGGAAGACATGCGTGAGTCGCAAGTAGCGATGAGGCGCTGACCCGACACGAAGAACCAGCCCGGCAGTGAGGGCTGGGCTGTGCGGAAGCACCTGGAAGTCAGGCATGTGCGAGGTCCGACGTCATGACGACGGGCGCGTCCATTGAAAGGGGGCGTGCGAGCGAAGGCTGAATCTGGCCTGACCACGCGCAGTAGCGGAAAACATCCTCCGTCGTGGCGACTGGCTGCCGTAGCGACCGCGACACGCGTGCCAGCACTTCGCTCAGCAACCGGTTGGGTGCATGGTGGGCAGCGAACTGCGCCACGAAGCGTTCCTCTAACGCGGCATCGGGAGCGTACTTGTGACGGAACCAGCCGCGTATGAAGCGCAGGGTCTCCAGCATGGTTTTGTCGAATCGCTGGGTGTCCACGAGAGTCCAGGGGATGCCTCGGTCCTGGCACCAGGCGTGTTCGACGGCCAGTCGCAGCCGTGTTTCAGGATCCCGCGCATCGTCCGGCGACTTGACGCTGGCTGCCCGGTACGTCAGTCGGCCGTCGACCCGCTCGGTGACCAGAAAGTCGATAGTGAACGGTTCGGGACAGCCGTTTCGCATGCGCGGGCGTACGCCGAACCTTGCGCACAACTCCAACGTTCGATCCATGTCCAAGATGGGCCACTGCTCGCGGATCTCGGCAATGCCAGCGCGTCTTTCCAGAAGATAGAAATAGATGGCCTCCAGTTCAGACAGCAGATGGTGCGATCTGCCGCTGGACACCCCGCGGCTCACCAATGACGTGCCACGCGACGGCACGTCGCGGACCTTCAGCCACGGGACATAGTGGGGGCCACACCCAACGCCACGGCGACGCCTGATCCGTGCCCGCAGGTAGGGTGGATAGAGCAGGGGGTCGGGTTTCCAGTGCACTCCAACAGCATACATTATTTGGGAAAATTATCCACAATTTTAGTTAATCAACGGAGCACGCCGGGTTCCGGTGCGGTGTTGCCGCGCCACGCCACCACCTGATCTGGCCGCACCAGCAGCATGCCGTTGGCCAGCAGGCCGTCCACCTGGTCGGCCTTGAGCACCAGCACTTTCACGTCGAGCCCGGCCGACGCGCCCGCGTCGGCCAGCACCTGTGCCTCTCCTTGCAGATGCTCGGGGGCCAGCACGGTCCACTCGAATCCCAGCAGGTCGTAGAGCGAGCGTTCGCCATCCAGCCAGCGGTGCGGCAAGCGCCCGCCGGGTGTGGTGGTGGGGATGTACTCGTTGGCCTGGTCGGGCGGTACTTCGGCCGGATCGCTGAACACCAGCGGAGAAGCGTCGTAACGCTCACCAAAGGTGACGCCGGGAATGTTGAATTCGCGGCGCACGTGGGCGTTCAGCGCAGTGCCGGCCAGCGCGCGCTGCTGCTCGCCCGCGAGGCCCTCGGCTTCCAGCGCTGGTGTGGCTTCAAACAGACCCACCGAGTCGGCGAACTCGCGCGCGTAGGCGGTGTTGCGCAGGCCGATCGGGCGGCGCTCCCGCTCATAGCTGTCCAGCAGCGCAGGGTGCGCCTGCCCCTTGACCACCGCCGCCAGCTTCCAGCCCAGATTCACCGCGTCGCCCACGGCGGTGTTGTAGCCCAGGCCGCCGGTGGGCGTGAACAGGTGGGCCGCGTCGCCGGCGATGAACACGCGCCCTTGCTGGTAGCGCTCGGCCACCAGCGAGTGCCCGGCGATCCAGATGCCGGTGGAGAGGATCTCCATGTCGAGATCGCTCATGCCGCTGGCTTCGGCCACGATGCGGCGCGCGTCGTCGTGGGTCCAGGTCTCGGGCGTTTCGTGCGGGTGCACCGCCGCGTGGAACGCAAACTCGCCCCGTCCGTCCACCGAGGCCATGAACACCCGCCGCTCGGGGTTGACCGACACGTACATCCACGCAAGGTCGTGCGGGAAGCGCTGGTAGAACGAGGGTGCCCGCAGGTAGATGGCGAACATCTTGCCGCCCATGAACTGGCGCTGCAGGCCGGTGGCGCCACCCAGGCCGATGCCCAGCGCGTTGCGCACGGCGCTGCGCGCGCCGTCTGCCCCCACCAGGTAGCGGGCGTTGACGGTGACGCCTGATACCTGTGAATTGACGGGTGCCACCTGCGCCCTCACGCCCTGGGCGTGCTCTTCAAACGTCTGCAGTTGCCAACCGAATTCGATGCGGCGTCCAGTGCGCGCCTCGGCGTGTTCGCGCAAGACCGCCTCCACATACTTCTGCGACACCCGGTGCGGCAGCTCTGCCGCGCTCCACGAGCCCGCCAGGTGCTTGATGTTCTGCGTGGCCTGTGCCGCAGTGGGCAGGCGCAGGCGGGCCAGCTCGTGCGTGGCGAAGCGGGTGAAGTAGGCGATGTCGGTCGGGTGGTCGGGAGGCAGGCCGAGTGCACGCACGGCCTGCGAGATGCCGATGCGCCGGAAGTGCTCCATGGTGCGCGCCTGCGTGGCGTTGGCCTGCGGGTTGAAGGCGGTGCCCGGCTTCGGGTCCACCACCAGGCAGGCTACATTGCGCAGACCGAGTTCGTTGGCCAGCATCAGGCCGCAAGGCCCCGCGCCGGCGATCAGCACATCCACATTCAACGCGCCGCCCTGTGCAGCTTGCTGATCAAGAAGGCTTTCTGGCGGTGGGTTGCTGGCTGGCATGTTGCGGTCCATCTGGTTAGGTTACCTAAGCAAATTGCATTCTACGCATGACAACCCTTTCGCCAACTCCCCGCCCCACCCGAGACGCCTGGCGGCTGGGCAACGCGGGCCGGATTCTGGGCAACGCGGTGACGCGTTTTGAAGCCCGCGTGCTCGAACTCATGGCCAGTGCCGGCCACGCCGACACGCGGCTGCCCCACGTGAACCTCACCCGCCATCTGGACCTGGAGGGCACCCGCATCACCGAGCTGGCGCGGCGCGCGCACATGACCAACGCCGCCATGACCGAGCTGATCGACCAGTGCGAGGCTCTGGGGCTGGTGGTGCGTGAGGTGGACGCGAGCGACAAGCGCGCCCGCACGGTGCGGTTCACCGATGCCGGCCGCGAATGGCTGGCGGCCTTTGGCAAGGCGGTGAAAAAGGCCGAGCGGGAGCTGCTCGCCGAGATCGGCCCGGAGGCGGCCGAGGTGCTGCTGCAGGGCCTGGGCCGTTACGCAGGCGCGGTGGAGTCGATCCGGGTGAAAGGGCGAACGGCCGCGCGCTGACGCTCAGGGCTTGATGTAGGCAAAGCCCTGTTTTTGCAGTTTGGCCAGCCGCAGCACACCCGACGGCGTGAAGTCGGCCTCCTGGATGAACTGCTCTTTTTTCAGGTTGCGGTTCTTCAGTGTGATTTCGCAGATCTCGAACGCCACGCCCCGGCTCTTGAGGGCCGACACCAGCGGTGCAAACTCGGTGCCGTTTTCTGCCTTGGCACCTTCCATCAGCATGTCCACACCATCGGCGTGGGTGACGATGGTGATCTTGGCGGTGGGATCGGTGTCGAGGTGGTTGCGCACATTGCGCAAACCCTTGAGGCCCTGGGCCACCGTGTTGTCAAAGTGGTAGACCACGGTGTCCTGGGCGGACGCTGCGCTGGCGGCGAGTGCCAGGGCGAGGGTGGCGAGAAGGGCTCTGAATTTCATGGAGGTCTCCTGAATGGGGTGGGCGGCCTGCGTGGCCGGGGTGGCGGTGGGTGGGCCGGGCGTGCCAAAACCGTCACGAACCAGCGCCGGTCAGTCCCAGGCTCGACGCATCCAGGCTGCGTCGGACGCTGGTTCGGAACTATGCTTGCCACTGTACCGGGTATTGGGGGCCACTTCGGCTCGCCTGCCCATCTGCGTATGTCAGCCTGGAGAGGTTTATGGCGAGTGATCTGGACACCGTGCGGGTGCTGCGGGCTTTGTTCAACGACATGCCGCGTGCGCCGCAAGGCCTCTCGGGCCTGGAGTTGATGGCGTGGATCAAGTCATCGATGACCGATTACGAGGGCGGCGAGATGGCCTACATGATCGAGCACATCACCCGCAACTCCATGCTCGACATCGTGCTGCACATGCGTGAGTCGGGCCACCTGCAGGACGACGCCGCGTTCGATGAAACCGTGGCCCTGATTTCCACCGAAGAAGGGCGCCGCACATTTCGCGATCGTTGCATCAACGCCCAGAAAACGGTGGACGCCACCGAGCGGCTGCTCAAACGGGCGCGCAAGTCCGGCGCCTCCCCGCAGGCCCTGTTCGTGGCCGATCCTCAGGAAATTGCCCGTTTTGTGCAGGGCCAGGCCAGTGGTCCCGGGCCCTTGTTTGCCGAATACGCCGCGCGCGAAGAGGTGATCGAGATCGGCGTGTTCGCGCAGCCGCCGGAGCAGGTGTTTGAGTTCGCCTGGGGCTTCGTGGTCGAGCAGCAGGGCGGCTGGAACGTGTATGTGGCCCAGGTCTGGCGCCAGGGCACGGTGGGTTATTTCGACCGTTTTCTGAGCGCCTGGAAGCACGAAGCCACCCAGCCGCTGGACGACGCCGGCCCGGCACCCACGGTGCCTGCCGGCTTGCTGGTGGACGACGGCATCGGCAGCTTCAGCAGCCTGAGCTTCGAGATCGAGCCGGGCGCCTCGGTGCCGCAGCTGCGCCGGTGGTTGGGTGAGGTCTTCATTGGCCGCATGCTGCCCCGCATGGCGGCCAAGGTGCTGGACGACAGCCACGACTTTCCCGGCAGCGGCCTGGCGAACTGAACAGAGTCACCCGGCGCCGCACGCTTCACAACCCCAGGCCCGCCCAGTCGGCCACGCTGATGCGGGCCACCACCGTCCAGCCCGTGCTGCCGGGGCGGATCACGGCGGCCTCGCCTTCAGACAGGTGCGGTGGACCGGCCACCGCTCGAAACGGCGTGCCGTGACCCACGATCCAGCGGTTGGTGCCGGCCGGCACGGGCGTGGCGAGCAACTGCTTGAGGCCGGCGTACCCGTTGCCTTGCGCCTCGCGGATTTCATTGCGCGGCGTCACCGTGGTCAGCATCAGGCGCGCGTGGTCCATTGTGCGGCAGTAGGGGCTGGCCAGGGCCTCGCCCACCGGCAATTGCAGCGCGCGGATGCGTTGTCCGATGGCGGTGGCGTCGCGCCGTCCTTGTTCCGAGAGCAGGCGCTGGTTGTCGCAATCGGTGTAGGAGGTCATGGCCGAATCGCCGCGCGAGAAGTCGGTGGCGGTGTGCCGGAAATACACCACGTAGCCGCCGCCGCGCAAGGCATCGAGCAGGGCGGGGCCTTGCAGCGCAGCGTCGGCTGCGGGAGCCGACGACACGGCGTTGGCGAGGGTGGGCTGGGCGTGTGCGGTGAGCGTGGCGCAAGCCAGCAGCAGCGCTGGCAGACAGTGCAGTCGTTGAACAGACATGGGAGCTCCTGGGGTCCGCGAGGATGCGGACGGGAACGTGTGCGGGATGGCGCTGGACTGACTTCGCCGCAGCGGTGAAGTTCCAGCCGCGCGAAGCCCCGGGCGGCTTCAGCCGAGCTGCTGAAACGCCTGCTGGATCATCGAGCCGGTGAGCTGGCGCCGCAACACGCCCGCCTCGTCGCGTTGGCTGGCGGCGTGTTGGGCCAGGCCTGCCATTTCGTCGGTGGTGAGTGCGCGCACGGCCTGGGCAGGCAGGCCGGCGATCAGGGTACCGTCGGGGAAGGTGGCGCCCTGGGGCACCAGCGTGCCGTCGGCCACGATGCAGCGGCGCCCGATGACCGCGCCACCAAAGACCACCGCGCGCACGCCGATCCGGCTGCCGTCGCCGATCACGCAGCCCTGCAGCACGGCGCCGCTGTCGATGAGCACGCCGCGACCGATGCGCACCGGCGTGTCGCTCTCGTTGTGGATCACCACGCCCTCGCCGACGCTGGTGTCTTCACCCACTGCGATGGGTTGTGAATCGGCGTGCAGCACCGCGTGGGGCCACACGCCGCAGCCTGCGCTCAGGCGCACATCGCCGATCACCGCCGCCGCCTCCGCCACATAGCAGGTGTTGTTGACGGAGGGCCGCTTGTCGTAGGCCGCGTAAATGCCCATGGTGTGCCGCCCGCTCAGAGGTGCAGCGTGATGCTGCGGCTGGTGACGCGCGACACGCAAGGTGTGAGGCAGTGGCCTTTCTCGTCGTCACCGAGGATGAAGTCGTTGTGCTCCACCTCGCCGTCGGCGTAGCCCGTCTTGCAGGTGCCGCACAGGCCGCTCATGCACGAAGTGGGCACATGCACACCGTTGCCGATGAGCAGGTCCAGCAGGTTGCCGCCCTCGGGCAAGACCAGTTCACGCCCCGTTTGCGACAGCCGCACGGTGGCGCCAGTGGTGGGGGCCAGCGGCTCGGTGCGGGCGGGAGCCTGGAAGTGTTCCGAGTGCACGGTGCCGGGCTGCCAGTGCGCTGCCGCCTGCTCGCAGGCCTTCATGAAGCCGGGTGGGCCGCAGAAATACAGGTGCGTGCCCTCGGGCTGCACGGCCAGCAGCGCCGCCAGGTCCAGCCCCGCGCCCACCACGCCGTTGTCGAAGTGCCAGCGCACCGAGCCCGGTGCCCGGCGGTTGAAGTCGACCAGCTCTTCGGTGAAGGCGGCCACTTCGCTGGAGCGCGCGCAGCAGTGCAGTTCGAACGGCGTGCCCGCCTGCAGCAGGCTGTGTGCCATGGACTTCAGCGGCGTGATGCCGATGCCGCCCGCGATCAGCAGGGCCGAGCGCTGGCCCGGTTGCAGCTCGAACTGGTTGCGCGGCCGGCTCACGCGCACCATGTCGCCCACCTTCAGCGCTTCGTGCACGCGCAGCGAGCCGCCACGCCCGTTGGCGTCTTTCAGCACACCGAGCACGTAGCGGTGCGTCTCCGCCGGGTCGTTGCACAGCGAGTACTGGCGCACCAGACCACCGGGCAGGTGCAGGTCGATGTGTGCCCCGGCGGTGAAGGACGGCAGGCGCTCGTGGTCGGGCGCGCAGAGCTCAAACGAATGGATGCCGATGGCTTCCATCCGGATCTGGCGAACTTGCAGCTCCAGCGGGGTATCGATGTCGGTCATCGGTCAGGCCGCCGAGGCGCTGGCTTTCATCTCGGCTTCGAGGGCCAGCATCTTCGTTTTCACGAACTGCTCGCGCTCGGCACCCTGGAGGTGCTCGCTCTCGGCCAGCATGGTGACCACCGCCTTGGTCACGTGGCGGCGGCGCACGATCTCGTCTTCCACCTTGGCACCCACCGGGATTTCCAGCACGTTGCCCGAGCAGAAGCTGCGCGGGGCGCCGGCGGCGTTGCGCAGCCACTCGGCAAAGCCTTCGGCGCTGGCGGCCTTGTTGGTGCCGCGCACCGCATCGCGCAGCAGCTTGCGGAACATGTAGACGCCGGCGTCGAGCTTGGTCGGGTTCTCCAGTGCGTGCACCGCGATCGGCCGCTGGCTGATGATGGCCTCGTAGTCGCCCGGCGCGTACTGCGCCTGCTTGTAGTTGGCGCGGGCGCGGTGGTCGCTCGGGATCTCGGGGCGGTCGTTGATGGTGAGCCCGCCAAAGCGCTCGGGGCGGCGCAGGGCGACCTGGCCTTCGAGGAAGTCGATTGACTCGTAGCCGACCAGTTCCTTCACCCCCACGCCGCGCGTGTCGATGCCCGGGCCCATCACGCGCCAGCCGATCATCTTGCTGTTGGTGTCGTCCACCGGCACCGTCCAGCGCACGATGTGGAAGCGGCTGAAGTGTTTCTGTTTCGAGCCGTCTTCCGAGGTGTAGGCGTGCAGGCTCAGGTTGGGCAGCACCTGATGCTGCACGCGGATGAAGAGGCGGTCGTCGCTCACGCGGCGCGCGCCCGCGCAGGCCAGCGATCGGCCACCCTGCACCGGTACGAACTGCATGTCGGGCGCCACTTCCATCGACGGCGCGCCCACCTCGTCAAACGTGGTGCCCTGGAACTGCCCGTTCACCACGTTCTTGGCCGAATGCAGCGTGGCGGTGTGGAAGTTGTCGGCCGCGTTGTCCTGCACCTGCAGCCAGTTGCAGTGCTGGAAGTTGCTGTAGGGCACGAGTTCGTCGCCCGGCAGCACGGTGAAGTTGCCTTCCCACTCGGGAAACGGTGGCTCTTTTTCGGGCGGGCCCATGTAGGCAAACACCAGGCCGTTGCGCTCGAAGGCCTTGTAGGCGCCCTGGCGGATCGAGCAGGCGTAGCGCTCGGCGTCGGCCTCTTCGCCTTTGGGGAACGGCACTTTCAGGCAGGTGCCGTCGATGTCGAACACCATGCCGTGGTAGCAGCACATGATCCCGCGCTCCTGGATGGAGCCGTATTCGAGCGACGCGCCCCGGTGCACGCAGTGCGCGTGCAGCAGGCCGACGCGGCCGCTCTTGTCGCGAAAGGCCACCAGCTCCTCGCCCAGGATCTTCAGGAAGTGCGGCGTGTCGGTGAGTTCCATGGACATGCAGACCGGCTGCCAGAAGCTGCGCATGTACTCACCCGTGGGCGTGCCCGGACCCACCTCGGTGAGTTCGGGATCGTGGCCCGGGATCTTGTTGGTGTGGTACCCGCCGTAGGGAATCAGCTTCTTCTCCACCGGTGCGGCGGTGCCGGTCGAGCGTTGGCTGTCGTGTTTGTCCATGGGCTGGGTCATGCGGTGTCTCCGTCGGGTGGTGGGGGATAATTTGAGTTCTGAACTCTGAATACAGAGTTCAAAGATAGGTGGGATCGGTGGATCTGTCAACCCGAAAGACCCTGAACCCGGGCCCTGCCCTTGGTTTACCCTAGGGCGTCTCGCTGTACTCTGTATCCAAAAACCAGAAGGTGCTCATGTCGTTCACGGCCAAACTCCCCACCCGCACCACCTACGTGGACGAGGTCTACAAAGTTCTGCTGGACGCCATCAGCGACGGATCACTGGCCCCGGGCACCCGCGTCACGCAGGAAGAGCTGGCCGAGCAGCTCGATGTGTCGCGCTCGCCGGTGATCCAGGCCCTGCGCCAGCTCAAGATCGACGGTCTGGTGCAGGACGCACCCGGGCGCGGCGTGCTCATTGCGCCGCTGGACCCGCAAACCATCGGCCACGTCTACCAGATCCGCGGGGTGCTGGACGAACTGGCCGCGGGTCTTGCGGCCGGGCACCGGGCCCGCATCGACCCCGAACTCATCCGCAAGGGGCGGGAGATCAGCCAGGGCGACGATGTGCGCGCCATGATCGACGCCGACATGGCTTTCCACCGCGCGGTGTACCAGGCCAGTGGCAACCCGCTGATGGAAGACAGCTCGCGCATGCACTGGGTGCACCTGCGCCGCGTGATGGGGGGCGTGATCCAGCTGCACGGCATGCGCCGCCCGATCTGGGACGAGCACCAGGCGATTGCCGACGCCATCGCCGCGGGCGATGTGGCGCAGGCCCGGGCGCTGGCACTGCAGCACACCCTTCATGCCAGCGACAACCTGCTGGCCCGCCTCGGCCCGGACGCCGCCGCGCCCTGAGCGGCGCCGGGGCGCCAGCGCTCATTTGTCGGGCAGGGCCGACGACTTGAGTTCGGGCAGGCCGCCCGCCAGCGCCCGCTGATAGAGGGTCTCGCGCACGCTGTTCTTGCGCCGCCACTGGCGGATCACCGCCAGCGTGGTGAGCCGCTCCACCAGGTTCAGGCCGGGATAGACCACCGCCAACACCTCCAGCGCGGCCTCCTTGGGCGAGAGCTGCTCGCGCAATCCCAGCTCCACGGCTTCCTGGCGCAACGCCGGATTCAAGTCGCCCGGCTGCAGGCCCAGCTCGCGCAGCGCAGCGTTCACGCCGCGGCGGTAAAAAAATGGTCTGAGCATGGGGGATTGGAGGGGTGCTGCCCGGTGGCGTTCCCGTGGCTACGCCAGCAAGCCGGCAGCGCGCAAAAAGGCGCTGTTTTCGTCGGCCGTGCCCACCGTCACCCGAATGCAGCCTTGCAGCCCGTGCAAGCTGTCCTGCCGGCGCACCAGCACGCCTTGCGCGAGCAGGGCGGCGTGGGCCGCCGCGGCGTCCGGCGTTCTGATCAGCAAGAAATTGGCTTGTGACGGCAGCACACGCCAGCTGGGGTGGGCCGCCAGCGCCTGGGCCATGCGCTCGCGCTCCCGCAGGGTGACGGCCACCCGTTGCTGCACATAGCCGGGATGCTCCAGCGCCACCTGCGCGCACACCGTCTGCATCAGCGACACACCAAACGGCGGCACCAGCTTGCGCAGTTGCCGCGCCACGGCCTCGGACGCCAGGGCATAGCCCAGCCGCAACCCCGCCAGCCCCCAGGCCTTGGAGAAGGTGCGCAGCAACACCACGTGGTCGTGCCGCCGCGCCAGTTCGCGCGCATCGTCGGCAGCAAAGTGGTGGTAGGCCTCGTCAATCACCAGCAGCCAGCCCGGGCACGCCTGCGCAAGGCGCACCAGCTCGTCCAGCGCGCAGAGCGAGCCGGTGGGGGCGTGCGGTCGTGGAACGTAGATGACGCCGTGCGGACCGTCGCCGCTGGCAGGACCGAGCGCGGCCAACACCGCGTCGATGTCCAGCGAAGCGTCGCTGCGCAGCGGCACTTCGGTCAGCGAGGCGCCGAGCAGCTTCGCATCCAGCGCATACAACGCAAAGTTGGGCGTCACCGTGACCACCCGTCCACCCAGCGCACACAGCTGGATCAGCAGGCTGATCAGCACATTGCTGCCGGTGGTCACCACCGTGCCCTCGGCGGTCCAGCGGTCGTGCGCGGCGATGGCCTCGCTCAGCGCCTCGGCGTTCAGGTCGGTGTAGCGATGCCACGGCAGGTGGCGCAGGCGCTCCAGCGCCATGGCCTTCAGCGCGTCGGGAAAGTCGGCAAACGATTCGTTCTGGTCGAGCTTGACGGGGGCGTCGACCGGGTTGAAGGGGTAGTCGGGGCTGCTGAGGACGGCGGGGCGGATGGGCAGGGTCATGGTTCGATTGTCGGGCGGGCAGCGCCCGCGCACGGCCAGGGCCTGTCAATTCGCCGAAGGGTTGTCCCGCGGCTCGGTGAGCGTGAGCAGGATGTCCGCGTACCAGGCGCAGTTCAGGCCCAGCGACTCGTCCAGCACCAGGTCGCGGTCGCCCATGTCCATGCGGGCCGAGTGCACGCCCAGCAGCTTCCAGGGCAAGGCCGCGTTTTGTGCTTCGGGCGAGGTGTCTCGCATCACCACGGCCGCGCCGCTGGTGCCGCGGTGGGTGCGGGCGTCGGTCAGAAAGTAGCCATTGCCCTGAAAGCGGATGCCGTAGGGCGAGGCAATCACCGCGTGGCGCAGCACCGGCAGGTGGTGCAATGCGTCGTGAAAACCCAGCGGGAAACCGATCACCAGCAGCGATTCGCCGGGGTGCACTTCGTCAAAGCGGGTGGGCAGGTGGGCCGGGCTGAAGGCGCGGATCACCGACTCGTCGGGCAGGGCGGCGCGGTCGAGTTCGATCACCGCCACGTCGATGTCGCCACCACTGTCTTCGCCCTGGCGCCACACCGCTTCACCCTCGTTGTAGAGCAGCATGGAAAAACCGGTGGAGCGCGTGAGGTTGGTGCCGTCCAGGTGCAGCTCGATCTCCAGCCGGTCGGGGAAATGCTGGGTGGCTTCGTCGATGACCACGTGCCGGCTGGTCACCAGAAACAGGCGGTCGTCTCGCTCGAAAAAGAAACCGCTGGCGTTGGTGAGCGCCTGCGTGCCGTGGAAGGTGGACACGCGTGGCGCCGCCAGAAACAGCGGGTCGACCGGTGCGGTGATCGGCGCCATCTGGTCGCCCTCGCCGTTGCCGGTGGTGGGCGCCGTGGTGGAAGGCGGAGCGGGGGAGATCGGGGGGCGGTTCATGGTTTGAGTGTCGCACCCTTCGTGCCAGCGGCATGCGGGGGAGGGGTGGAGCCTGGGTACGGAGATTTCAAGTCCACCAGTGTGGGTGTTGTTGACGCGCCTGTCCGTTCGACAGCGAACACCGGCCCGAATCCGATGGGCCCACGCCAGCACGACCGCGGGCGATGTGCTGCAATTTGGCCCCCCACCGGTGCACCGCCATGAACTTGAACGACGATTTCGACTTGCGTGTTTTCAGCCTTGCCGAGACGGCTGTCTGGCAGCCTTCGCCCTTGCCCGGGGTCGAACGCCGCCTGCTGGACCGCGTGGGCGGCGAGGTCGCGCGCGCCACCAGCGTGGTGCGCTACGCGCCGGGGTCGCGCTTTGATGCCCACACCCACGGCGGGGGCGAAGAGATCCTGGTGCTCGAAGGCGTGTTCTCCGACGAAACCGGTGACCACCCGGCCGGCACCTACCTGCGCAACCCGCCAGGCTCGCGCCACGCGCCGTTCTCACAGTCGGGTTGTGTGCTGCTGGTGAAGCTGTGGCAGTTCGCTGCCGACGATCTCACGCCGGTTCGCATCAACACACTTGCCGAGCCCTGGCGGCAGGGTCTGGTGCCGGGTCTCACGGTGATGCCGCTGCACGAGCACGACGGCGTGAGCACGGCGCTGGTGCGCTGGGCGCCGAACACCCAGTTCAACCCGCACCGCCACCCTGGTGGCGAAGAGATCTTTGTGCTGGACGGCGTGTTCCGCGACGAGCACGGCAGCTACCCGCGCCACAGCTGGCTGCGCAACCCGCGCTGGAGCCAGCACACGCCGTTCACCGGACCCGAGGGCGCGCTGATTGTGGTGAAGGTGGGCCACCTGGGTGCCACCTTCATGGAGCCCGCTGTCGCGGCCTGATCAGGTGCCGCTGCGCAGCAGCATGGCCGGGTTCAACCGCATCTGCGCCAGCAAATACCGCGCACCCAGCCCCAGGCTCACGGCGCTCACGCCCATGGCGGTGAGCGCACCGGTCCAGTAGAGGCCCATGGGGTCCAGGTCGAGCCGCCAGCGCAGCAAACCCGTGGCCAGGCCGCTGCCGGCGAGCATGGCAAAACCGGCGGTCACCAGGGCGAGCAGCAGGTACTCCCAATACAGCACGCGCCGCAGGCTTGAGTGGCGTGCGCCCACGGCGTGCATGACCGTGGCCTCGAACACCTGGCGCGCGCGGCTGCTGGCCACCACGCTGGCGAGCACCAGCAGGCTGGCGGCCAGGCACACCCCGGCGATCACCGCCAGACCTGTGCTGGCGCGGGCCATGAGCGCGCGTGTCTCGCGCAACAGCGACTCGGTGCGCACGGTGGCGATGTTGGGCGCGGCGGCGGCCAGCTGGTCTTGCGCGGCCAGGGCCTGGTCGGCGGGCAGCCATGCGGCACCGACGTGGCGGGTGATGTAGGGGTCGAGCACGCCGTCGCTGAAGATGCCCTCCAGCCACAGGCGCGCCTGCAGCCGCTGCTGGCTGTAGATGGCGGCCAGTTCGGCCTGCACCGGTGCGCCCAGGATCTCGAAGGTAAGTTGGTCGCCCACCTTCAGGCCCAACTGGTCGGCCTCGCGGTCCTCCATGGCCACCAGCGGCGAGCCGGTGTGGTTGGCGGGCCACCAGGCGCCGTCACGGATCACCACGTCGTCGATGTTGCCGGCGCGGCTGCTGAACTTCTGTTCATCACGCGCTTCGCGCACCCGCGCGCTGTCGTCGCTGTCGCGCAGCACCTCGCCGTTCACCCCGATCAGGCGGCCCAGCACCAGCGGTGCCGTGGTCACGTCACGCAGGTCCGGCTGTGCTTTGAGCGTGTCTTGCAGCAGGGGGATCTGCTCGGTCTGCACGTCGTAAAACACCATGGCCGGCGCGTTGGCAGGCACGGTTTCGTTCACCGTGCGCAAGAGCGCCGTGACCACCAGCGTGCAGGCCACCAGCAGCGTGAGCGCCGCGCCCAGCGAGAGCAGGGCGGCGCGCAGGGGCGAGTCGCTGCGCTGCAGGCCGGCCATGGCCAGGCGCAGCTCAAACGGGAGCTGCGCACCGGGCCGGTTGAGCCGGCGCCGCGCCAGGCCGCGCAGCACGCGCGTCACGCCTTCGAGCAGCACCAGCAGCAGCACCGTGGCCAGCACAAAGGCGAGACCAAAGCGCGCGTCGGGCACGCTGGCCACCACCAGGGCGCCCACCACGGCGGCCACGCCGCCGGTGAGCCAACACACGCGCCGGGGCGTCTTGAGGGTGTTGCCGTCGATGCCGCGAAACAGCGCCGCCGGCGATACCGACAAGGCCCGACCCAGCGCGGGCAGCGCAAACGTGAGCGCGGTCAACACGCCAAAGCCCAGGCCCACCAGCGATGGCAGCCACAGACCGGCGACCAGCGGCGCCAGCGGCAGTTGCTGCGCAGCGGCCAGCGTGCCGCCCAGGGCCAGCGCGTTGCCGATGAGCACACCGCCCAGGCTGGAGAGCAGTGCCAGCATCAGGATCTGCAACAGCACCAGTGCGGCCAGCCGGCCGTCGCGCAAGCCCACGGCGCGCAGCGTGGCCAGCGTGCCGAGCTTGCCCTGCAGGTAGGCCTGCACGCTGTTGAACACACCGAGCCCGCCAATGAACAGCGCCGAGAAGCCGATGAGCAGCAGCCCCGAGCCGATCTGGCCCAGCACCTCGGCCATGCGGTCGCTGCGCTCCTCGAACGTGCGCACCTCGGCCTGCAGGTCGGGGTAGGCCGCGATGAAGGCGTCGCGCCAAACGGCGGCGGGCTGCGGCGTGCGCACGCGGTAGTGGTACTCCACGCGGCTGAGCGGCTGCACCAGGCCGGTGGCGGCCAGCGCGCCGTCGGCCACCAGCACCGGGGCGCCGCCCCAGTCGGCGCGCAGGCTGCGGTCGGGCTGGCGCACCACGAGCGCGCGCACCTGCAGACTCAGGTTGCCCACCTCCACCGTGTCGCCGGGTTTCAGGTCCAGGCGCTGGGCGAGGGTGGCATCCATCGCGGCGCCCCAGGTGCCGTTGCGCTCGGTCAGCGCAGCGGTCAGGTCGCCTGCCGGGGCCAGCTCCACCGTGCCGTACAGCGGGTAGCGGGCATCGGCGCTTTGCAGCTCAATCAGCTGTGCGCGGCCATCGGGCGTGCGCAGCATGGTGCGCAGTTCCACCAGGCGCGAGACATCACCGCGTTCGTTCATCCACGCCAGCACATCCGGCGAGAGCGGCGCGGTCTGCTCCACCTCCACGTCACCGCCGAAGAGCAGGCGCGCATCGTTCACCAGGGCGCCCGCCACCTGGCGGTACAAGCCGCCGCCGGCGGTGACCAGGGCCACACCCAGCACCAGGCAGGCGCAGAAGATCCACAGGTGGCGGCCGCTGGCGCGCAGGTCGCGCCACGCCAGGCTAAACAGGAACCGCATCGGGGGCTCGCACGTTTGTTTTGACTTCGTTCAAGTGACCGTCGTGCAGGCGCAGCACGCGGTCGCAGCGCGCGGCGAAGTCGGGGTCGTGCGTGACCAGCACCAGCGTGGTGCCCGCCTCGGTGTTGAGTTCGAACAGCAGTTCGCGGATGGCCTCACCCGTGTGGTCGTCCAGGTTGCCTGTGGGCTCGTCTGCCAGCAGCAGGCGCGGGCGGTGCACCAGCGCGCGCGCAATCGCCACGCGCTGCTGCTCACCGCCCGAGAGCTGGCTCGGGTAGTGGCCCTGGCGCGCGCCCAGGCCCACGCGCTGGAGCAAGGCGGCTGCGCGTTCGTGGGCGTCGGGCCGGTTGGCCATTTGCAGCGGCAGGGCCACGTTGTCCAGCGCGCTCAGACTGGGCAGCAGGTGGAACGACTGGAACACGATGCCGATGCGGTCGCGCCGCAGGTCGGCCAGGGCGTCGGCGTCCATGCCGCCGAGCTCGGTGCCGTCGATGGCGATGCGCCCGCTGGCCGGGCGTTCCAGGCCCGAGAGCAGCAGCAGCAACGAGGTTTTGCCCGAGCCCGAGGGGCCGGTGATGGCCACCCGCTGGCCGGCGGGCACCGACAGGTTCACCGAGCGCAGCACGTCGATGCGCGCGGCGCCCAGCTGGTAGTGCATGGACAGGTTGGAGATTTCAATCATGCGGGGTGAGTTCATATTCGGGGACAAAGGTTCAGTGGGCCGTGCGCAACGCGTGCCCGGGGACTTTTTGCGCGCCGAATGCCCCCGTGTTGTGCTCGCCTGACGCGAACGCGACCACCGGCCCCTACACTGGGCACGGTATCTGCAACAGAATGTTGCGATTGTCCTTGTGCTTTTCCTGTGCTTCCTGGCGGTCCGACAACACGTGCATATGAAACATGGCGCAAGCCCGTCACGGGCGGGTGAGGTGGGGAGAGCCGATCTGCAAGGCGGGTGGTGGGGCCGTGGGTGGCGTGCCGTCATGGCCGTGGCGCTGCTGGCCGTGGCGGCCTGCGGCGAGGCGCCCGCGCCGCCCCTGACCGTGGGCATGAACCCCTGGGTCGGCTACGACCCGCTGGTGCTGGCGCGCGACCGTGGACTGACCGATGCGCGCCAAGTGCGGGTGGTCGAGCTGGCCTCGGCGTCTGAGACGCTGCGCCACCTGCGCAACGGCCTGCTCGACGCCGCCACGCTCACACTGGACGAAACCCTGCGGCTGGTCGAAAGCGGTGTGGCCGTGCGCATCGTGGCGGTGCTGGACGAGTCCACCGGCGGTGACGCGGTGCTGGCAGCGCCGCGCATCACCTCGCCCGCGCAACTCAAGGACGAGTTCATTGCGGTGGAAGATTCGGCCGTGGGCGCCTTGCTGCTGCAACGCATGTTGACCCAGGCGGGCATGACCCGTGCCGACGTGAAGGTGACGAACATCGAAGTGGCCCGGCACCTGGAGGCGCTGCAGTCGGGCCAGGCGGCGGCGGCCGTGACTTACGAGCCCCTGGCCGGCGCCATCGAGGCCGCAGGATTTCGCCGGATCTTCGACAGCCGCCAGTTGCCCGGCGAGGTGCTTGATGTGCTGGTGGTGCGGGCCGATGTGCTGGAGCAACGTCCCGAAGCGGTGGATGCCTTGCTGCAAGGCTGGTACGCCGGTCTGGACTTGTTCAAGAGCGACCTGCCCGGCGCGGCAGAGTCGCTCGCCCGGGGCACCGACCTCACGCCAGCCGCTTACCAGGCGGTGCTGGGGGGGCTCGCGTTTCAATCCCGCGAAGCGTCTGCGCGGGAGCTGTTGGGCGACCCGCCGCCGTTGGTGGAGAAGGCCTCTGTCGTCGCCGACGCGCTGCAGTCGATCGGGCTGCTCAACGTCACGCCGCGCTGGCAAGAACTGATCGACGGCGCACCCATGCAGCGACTGAAGTCGACGGGCAGAGCGCCATGAAGCCACTGTTGGCCCGCATGTCCCTGCCGGGGCGCTGGCTGGCGCCGCTCCTGCTGGTGGTGTTCGCACTCACCGCCTCCACCGTGAGCTACCTGGCGCAGTTGCATGAGATGGGCACGCAGGTGATCGAACAGGAAACCCGCCGCTTGCGCGAGCGAATGAGTGTGGAGCAGAGCCGCCTCGATTCGTCGTCTGCCATGGACAACCCGACCCTGGTGCGCCGGCTGGTGGGCGGCCTGGGCCTGTACAGCGGCATGCGCCACATCTACCTGCTGGAGCGTGACGGTCTGGTGGAAGCCTCGCTGGTGCGCTCGGACATCGGCCTGGTCTTCGGCGAAGTGCTGCGCCAGCGCGCCGACCTCGCCGAAGTCAACCAAGTGGTGTTCAGCGATGTGTCGAATGTGGGCATCCTTGTCCTGCACGTGCCGGCCACGCAGCAGTTGGTGGGTGTTGCACCCATCATCACCGGCCGGCGCCTGGTCACCGTGGTCGACCTCGACCTGCCGTTGGCGGTGCGTCTGGCCGACCTGCGACAAGTCGCCGTTCGCGAAGGCCTCATGTTGCTGGTCGTGGCCGCGATGTTGGCGCTTGTGATGCATTGGGTGTGGTTTCGACGGGCGCGCCACCTCGCTGCCACCCTGCAGCGCATGGGCAACGGCGAACTGCAGGCCCGAGTGGGCTTGTTGGGCAGAGACGAACTCGCCATGGTCGGTGGCGAGGCCGACCGCATGGCCGAGCGGCTGCAGGCCGGGCAAACGCAGCTGCGGCACCTGGTGGATCTGGTCGACCGCTCACCGGTGGTGGTGGTGGAGTGGCTCAACGAACCTGGCTGGCCCATGAGCTATGTGAGCCAGTCGGTGGAGCAGTGGGGCTACCAGCCCGCCGAGCTGCTGCACGGCGCCTTGCGCTACGCCGATCTCATCCACCCCGAGGAAATCGAACGCGTCACGGCCGAAGCCAGCCGCTACTTCAAGAACGGACCCGACGAGCACCGCCAGGAATACCGGCTGCGTTGCGCCGACGGGCACTGGGTCTGGGTGGACGACCGCACCACACTCAGCCGCAACGAAGCGGGTGAACTCACTAGCATCAGCGGCGTGTTGCTCGACATCACCGCGCAGAAAGAAGCACAACTCGCCCAGCAGGAACAGGCCGAGTTCTTGCGTCTCTTCTACGAGCTGCCTTTCATCGGCATGGCCATCTCACAGCCCGGCTCCACGCGCTGGCTGCAGGTCAACAGCCAGCTCTGCACGATCCTGGGCTACTCGCGCGAAGAATTGCTGCGCATGACCTGGGCCGAGATGACGCCCCAGCCCGACCTGGACGAGAACCTCATGCTGCGCGACCGCATGCTGGCCAACCGCACCGACAACTACATGATGCGCAAGCGCTTCGTGCGCAAGGACGGCAGCTTCGTGCACACCGAGATCGACGTGCGCGCCGTGCGCAACCCCGACGGCTCGCTCAAGCACCTGTTTGCCACCATCAAGGACATCACCGGTCAGCTGCAAGCCGAAGCCGCCATCGGCCGGCAAAAAGACCTGCTGGAACTCGCCGAGTCCATGGCCGGGCTGGGCAGCTGGGTCTACGACACCCAGTCGCACAACATCTGGTGGTCGCGCCAGATGTACCGCAACACAGGGCGCGACGAAGCGCTGGGCCCGCCGCCCGACCTGGCCGCTTACCTCGCCTACATCCACCCCGATGACCGGGACCGCGTGGACCGGTTCATGCGCGCCATTCCGAGCGACGCCACCATCACCACAGCGGAGTTCCGCCGCCACCCCGACCTGGGCCCGCAGCGATGGTTTCGCGGCAGCGTGCAAAGCCAGCCCATGGCCACGCCCGGCTTCTACAGCTACAGCGGCACCCTGCTCGACATCACCCAGCTCAAGCAAGCGCAGACCACGCTGGAGCAGACCAACGCCGCGCTGGAGCAGCGCGTGGCCGAGCGCACCGCCCAGCTGCGCGGCCTCAACGAAGAGCTCGAAGCCTTCTCGTACACCGTGTCGCACGACCTCAAGGCGCCGCTGCGCGGCATTGACGGCTACAGCCAACTGCTTGAAGAGGAACACAGCAGCCAGCTCAACGAAGAGGGGCGCCAGTTTCTGACGCGCATCCGGCGCGGTGTGTCGCAGATGGGGGAGTTGATCTCCGGTCTGCTCGACTACTCGCGCATGGAGCGGCGCACCATGGAGCATCAGCGGGTTGACATTCCCGCGCTGGTGGCCCAGGTGATCGAAGGCCACAGCGCCGACATCGAAAGCACCCATGTGCGCCTGAGCCTGCAGCTCGAACCCATGGTCTTGCAACTCGACCGCGAAGGCATGGCCGTGGTGCTGCGCAACCTGGTGGGCAACGCCATCAAGTTCAGCCGCACCCGCGATCAGCCCGAGGTGGAAATTGGCGCCCGCACCGAAGGCACGCGCCGCATACTGTGGGTGCGCGACAACGGGGTGGGTTTTGACATGCGATACCACGACCGCATCTTCGGCATCTTTCAGCGCCTGCAGCGCGCCGAGGACTACCAGGGCACCGGCCTGGGCCTGGCGCTGGTGGCCAAGGCCGTGCAACGCATGGGCGGCCGCGTGTGGGCCGAGAGCCAGCCTGACCAAGGGGCCACCTTCTATCTGGAGTTTCCCGCATGAACACACCCAAAACCCTGCCCCCCATCCTGCTGGTTGAAGACAACCCGATGGACCTGGACCTCACCCTGCGCGCCTTCAACAAAAAGAAGTTTTCCAACACCATCCAGATCGCGCGCGATGGCGAAGAGGCGCTGGCATTTTTCCCCCGCTGGGAGGCCGGCGAACCGACGCCCGCGGTGATCCTGCTCGACATCAACCTGCCCAAGGTCAATGGCCTGGAGGTGCTGCAAAAGCTCAAGGAGCACCCGGTGTTCCGCCGCATTCCGGTGGTGGTGCTCACCTCGTCGCGCGAGAACTCCGACCTCAAGACCGCCTACGACCTGGGCGTGAACTCCTACATCGAGAAGCCGGTCAGCTTCAACAAATTCATTGAAGTGGCCGAGCACATCGAGCTCTACTGGTGCCTGCTCAACGAACGGCCTGTTTGATTCCGAAAGGATTCCACATGATCAAGATCCTCATCCCCGTGGACGGCTCCGCCCAGTCCATGCACGCGGCCTACCACGCCATGCGCCTGGTCAGCTCGGGCCTGAAGGCCCGCTTTGTGGTGGCCAACGTGCAGGAGGCGCCCAACCTCTACGAACTGGTGGTGGCGCACGACCCCGACGTGTTGCACGAAGTGAGAGACGCCGCCGGCCACGACCTGGTCCGCCCCGCCGTGTCCTTGTTGACCTCGGCCAACCAGCTGGTGGAGGAAGCCGTGGTCAGCGGAGACCCCGCGCACACGCTGCTGGAACTGGTGGAGAGCCACGGATGCGACGCCGTGATCATGAGCGCCCACGGCAGTGGCACCGATGAAGGCGAAGTTGAACGCGGCCTGGGTTCGGTGGCGCAGCATCTGGTGCAACACTGCGCCGTTCCCGTGACCATCGTGCGGCCGGCGCATGTGGAGACGGATGGCGAATCTTGAATGCCAAGGACCGAGTTCGGCCAGAAGCTGCCGGTGGGGTACTTCCGAAGCGGACGCTAAACGTTCGGGTTAGCCCTCACGGCGGCGCGACATAGGCTAGCCTTGAACTACGCCAAAACCGACGACTCTGGCTCCTTCGAGAACACTGAACGCCACCCCTGGGCGTAAAGCTGTGTAATCCATTTTCTCGTAAACGAGCTCGACGTTAACTTCACACTCCGAGCCAAGCGCTAGTTCACCACCGCCGACGAACACGACACCAAGGCGCTCCCCATCTGCACCAACGCGGAGGTGCGGACGATAGCGGCCATCCGCGAAAGGAGCCGCGACTCGGCCACCACTGCTCGGCGGGAGGAGACGGACGACGACAGTCAGTAGTGGCCTGGGCATGGGTGCTGGCTAACGTTTGAACTCACCCGCGCATAGGCTGGCGAAGCCGAACGAACCGCGTCGGGTGCAGCGAAAGGTTAGCCGGCATTGGCGACGCTCTCCAGCGCTTCGATTTGCTGCGCGTGCAACTGCAGCAGCGGACTTATGAGTTGTGCCTCATGACCGCCAGCTTTGAGCACGGCCAGCGTAGTGTTGGCACTAGCGTACCGCTCCAGGAATGGGAAACCAACGCGCTTTAGGTGAGCCGCTGCTTGGTGGGCGGCGGACACAGCGGATTGCTCCGAGGCAATGGAGTAGCGAACTTGGCCTGAGGCCTCGATGTTTCCGAGGCTCGCTCCAACAATGCACAAGCGCTGCCTGCCGGCAAGGAACTCGACGGAGACATCGAGCGTCGCATCGAAGTCACGGTCGTGATTGATGAAGCTGACGTGTACAAGGAAGTTCTTGCCGAGAAGGTTCCTGCGGAAGTGACGCTTGCCCGCGATGAATTTCCACTCGGGAAGGTGGTCATGAAGCGCAGCGACAAAGCGTTCGTGCAGCGGAACGAGATTCATGCCGGCTAGCGGAATGTATCCCGCAGAACCTGCGGGATAAGCTGGGTGGTGAGGGATATTTTGGTCACGAGGTCCTTTTGGAGATGGCCTGTAGCCTGAGACTCAAGGTGATTCACTGCCCGAAATCCAGGTACAAAGTTCCTTTAACCCCGGCACGCCTGCCGTGACGCAAATATAGCTTGAGAACAGACGTAGTTCGTGGGCAAAACCGTCCTTTGCCCATCTATGGGATGGCCGAGCAAGCTGTGCCAATAACTGGTTTGGGAAGGGTTACCCACCGGCGCCTCAGGGCCCAAAGCAGTAGCAAGGCAGAACCGAAAACCCTCACCCCTGCAGCGTGAAGAAAAAGGTCGCGCCTTCGCCCGGGCTGGCCTGTGTCCACACGCGGCCGCCGTGGCGCGAAACAACGCGCTTGACGGTGCTGAGCCCAATGCCCGAGCCGCTGAATTCGTTCTGGTTGTGCAGCCGGTTGAAGGGCGCAAACAGGCGTTCGGCGAACTTCATGTCGAAGCCGCAGCCTTCGTCGCGCACGAAGAAAACCGGGGCCCCCTCTTGCGCCAGACCGCCCACTTCGATCACGGTGGTGTCCTTCTTGGCGCTGAACTTCCAGGCGTTGCGCATCAGGTTGTCGAGCACGCAACGCACCAGCGTCGGGTCGGCCAATGCCGTCAGGTCGGGTGCCACGGTGATCATGGCCCGGCGCCCGGGCTCGGACGCCATCAGCAACTCACCCAGTTCACTGGCGATCTGGCTGATGTTGACCTCGCTGAGGCTCATGGCGGTGCGCGACAGGCGCGACATTTCCAGCAGGGCGTCAATCAGGTCGCCCATGCGCAGCGCCGATGAGCCCATGGTTTTGAGGAGCTTGACACCGGGCTCCCCCAGCGCCGGTGCGAAGTCTTCGATCATCACCGTGCTCAAGCCGGCGATCGCGCGGATGGGCGAGCGCAGGTCGTGGGCGGCCGAATAGGTGAACGCTTCCAGTTCGCTCAGGCTTTGCTGCAGTTCGCTGGTGCGCTCTGCCACCTGTTCTTCCAGGCGCTCGTTGAGCGCGTGCAGCCGCATCTCGGCCGCCTTGCGTTCGGAGATGTCCTGCACGATGCCGCTGAGGCGCCGCCCGGGCAGGGGGCTGGCATCGATCTTGATCCAGTTGTCCCGGCCGTTGTGCAGCACGCGGAACTCCTTGCTGAACTTGTGCGATGGCTCCCTGGACTCTTCCATCTGAACGGCGATGGCGGGGCGATCGGCTTCGTTCACGGTGGACAGGAACTCGGCGAAGGTGAGTGCGCGGTCGTCGGGCTGGCCGATGAGTTGGGCGGAGTTCTGCGAGAGCTGCAGGTGGCCGCTGTTGCAGTCGATTTCCACCGTGCCCATGTGCGCGGCGTCCAGCGCCTGCTGCAGCAGTTGCCGGCTTTCGGCGAGTGCGCGTTCGGCTGTGTTCCGCTCCAGCGCCATCTGGATGGTGGCGTGCAGCTCGCGTTCGGAAAACGGTTTGATCAGGTAGCCGTAGGGCCGGGTCTGGCGCGCCCGATCGAGTGTCGAGTCTTCCGAGTAGGCGGTGAGGTAGATCACCGGCACCGGGTGCGTTTCCTGCAGGCGGGCGGCCACGTCGATGCCGTCCATGCTGCCTTCGATGTGGATGTCCATCAGGATCAGGTCGGGGCGCGCCTGGGACACCAGTTGCAGTGTTTCGCTGCCCGAGACCGCGACGTCGGGCACGTGGTAGCCCATGTGGGTGAGGCGTTGCTGGAGGTTGTAGGCGACGATGGCCTCGTCTTCGACGATCAGGATGTGGGCAGAGGTGTTCATGATTTTTCGCCCATGCGGAAGGTCAGCGTGAACCGGGTGGGGTTGCTGCGGTGGACGTCGAGGTGTCCGTGCAGCTGCCGCGTGAGCAGGTGAACCAGTTGCAAGCCCAGGGATTCGGATTTGCCCAGGTCTTTGTCGAGCGCAATGCCCTGGCCGTCGTCACTGATCGAGAGTTCCACCACCTGGTCCGCGTTCTCCCGAATCTCGACCAGCACCGTGCCGCTGCGGTCGTTCGGGAAACCGTGCTTGAGCGCGTTGCTCACCAGTTCGTTGACGATCAACCCGCAGGGGATGGCTTCGTTGATCGGCAGCTTCACTTCGGTCGACCGGATTTCGATGCGCACCTGCCGCGAACGCGATCCATACGACTCGGTGAGGCGGGGCAGCAGCTCACTCAGAAAACGCTGGAAATCGACCTGCGCAAAATTCTGCGACTGGTAGAGCGTCTGGTGGATCAGCGACATGGAGCGGATGCGGTTCTGGCTGTCGCGCAGCACATCCACCAGCTCGGTGTCGACCATCTTCAGGGCTTGCAGGTCCAGCAGGCTGTGGATCACCTGCAGGTTGTTTTTCACGCGGTGGTGAACTTCCTTGAGCAGCAGGTCTTTCTGCTGCAGCGCGTCCTGGATGCGCTTCTCGCTGAGTTTGCGCTCGCTCAGGTCCAGGATCACCGACAGGATCATCGGTCCTTCTCCGGTCTCCACCGGGTTGATGCCGATCTCCACCGGGAATTCACTGCCGTCCTTGCGCAGGCCACTGAGGTCGCGGCCCGCACCCATGGGGCGTGCGCTGGGTTCGGACAGGAAGCCACCTCGGTAGCCGGGGTGCTTGTGCCGGTAGCGCGGCGGAATCAACACCTCCACCTTTTGGCCGATCAGCTCGGCGCTGGCGTAGCCGAAAGTGGTCTCTGCCAGTTCATTGAGCCGAACGATCGTGCCGTCGTTGTTGACCACGATCATGGCCACAGGAATACGGTAGAACGCCTGCCCGAGGTATTCGCCCAGAGCGATGCGAAGGGCCGTCATGGGTGCCTCCATCTTGTGAGCCTGGCTTTTGCGCTTGATAAAGGAAGCGCACCCGAGTCAGGCTGTTTTGAGTCTTCCATTGGACAGTCTACGCCGCCAAACCTCAAGCCATCCAGGCAAAACGCAAGCGCACCCCGTTGGTGTGTCCTATTTCCGGTTGTCGAGCCGGAAAATCTTCACCGCGTCGTTCATCACCTTGGCCTGGGCCTGCAGCGAGCTGGCCGCTGCGGAGAGTTCTTCGACCATGGCCGAGTTCTGCTGCGTCACGGAATCGAGCTGGCCCACCGCCTGGTTGATCTGGGCCAGGCCCATCGACTGCTCTTGTGTGGCGCCGGTGATCTCGGCGATCAGGCCGTTGACCTGTTCCACCGAGCCCACCACGCTGGCCATGGTCTGCCCGGCGCTGTGCACCAGCTGGCTGCCGTGGGAGACCTTGTCGGCCGACTCGTCGATCAGCACCTTGATCTCCTTGGCCGCGCTCAGCGTGCGCTGGGCCAGGTTGCGCACCTCGCCGGCCACCACCGCAAAACCCCGGCCCTGTTCGCCGGCGCGGGCGGCTTCCACCGCGGCGTTGAGCGCGAGGATGTTGGTCTGGAAGGCGATGCCGTCGATCACGCCGATGATTTCGCCGATGCGCCTGGACGACTTGCTGATGTCGTCCATGGTGGCCACCACCTGCGTCATGGCTTCGTTGCCTTCGCGCGCCACCGTGGCCGAGCGCTGCGACAGTACCGAGGCTTCGCGCGACGAGTTCGCGCTTTGCTGCACCGTGCTGGTGAGCTGCTCCATCGATGCCGCGGTTTCTTCCAGACTGCTGGCCTGCGACTCGGTGCGCGAGGACAGGTCGGAGTTGCCGGCAGCGATTTCGTTGGACGCCACCTGCACACCTTCAACCTCGTGGCGCACATCAGACACCACCGCCTGCAGGTTCACATTGAGCTGGTTGAGCGCGCGGGCGAGTTCGCCGAACTCGCCACTGCTGGCGCCATTGAACCGCGCCGACAGGTCGCCCGCCGCCATCTGGTTGGCAAAGGCAATGGATTGCGTGAGCCGGCTCACGATCTGGTTGCGCAGACTCAGTGCGGCAACGCCGGCAATCGCCAGCAGCAGCGCACCCGCGCCCACATGCGCGGCCGTGCCTTGCGCGGCCGCGTATTCGCCGATCACCAGGCCCACAGCGGCCAGACCGACCGACGACAGGGCGATGCGCTTGCCCAGCGTGAGTTGCAGCGCACGCTGCAGCCGGCCGACCAGCCCGGTGCGCACCACGCGGCCGTGGTGAAGGGCGATGCTTGAATGACCGGAGGCCGCTTCGCTGCGCATGCGCGCATACAGCGCCTCGGCGTCTTTCACCTGCTCGCGGGTGGGTTTGGTGCGCACCGACATGTAGCCCACCGCCTGGCCGTTTTCCATCACCGGCGTGGCGTTGGCCACCACCCAGTAGTGGTCCCCGTTCTTGCGGCGGTTCTTCACCAGCGCCGACCACGGCGAGCCGCTGGCCAGCGTGGCCCACATGTCGCGAAAGGCCTCGGCGGGCATATCGGGGTGGCGCACGAGGTTGTGCGGCTGGCCCAGGAGTTCTTCGCGCTCAAAACCGCTCACCGCCACAAAGGCGGGGTTGCAGTAGGTGATGCGGCTTTGCAGGTCGGTCGTCGAGACGAGGGTCACGCCCTCAGGGATGACGAACTCCTGGTGGGTGACGGGCAGATTGGTGCGCATGGGGCTCTCGCAGGTGCGTTGGCGATGTGGCGCCAGGCACCGCGAAGTGCCGTGTTTGGCGCCGTACACCTCCAGCATCGGCAATAACCACAAATTCTGAAGGGCTTAAACGCTCAGCCTGCGAAGCCCGCCGGCAGAAAGTTGAGGCGGCCAAGGGCGGTGGCGCAACGAACGATCGCCCGGTGGTCCGCCGGCAGCAGGCTCAGTTGGGCGCCGATCAGGTCGTGCACCAGGGCCTGGCATCGCTCATGATCCCCGGCCCTGATGTGGCTCTTGATCGCTTCGCGGAGAACCGCGCTGCGCAATGCGACCGCCCCCTGGTGGGTGGCCTTGCACACCAGCGCCATGGTGGCACCGCAGTAGGCGCGCTCCGCCGCTGTGGGTGCGAGGTGGCTGGCCACCAGCGCGCCCGCGTCCTTGATGCCCCCTGCCAACTGCATCAGGGCTTGAGCGGCTCCCAGGATGAAGTCGGTGGTGAACCAGAAATGCTGCCACCGGTTTCTGCGCACGGGTGCGGGGGGCAGGTCGCCAAACACGTCCAGGGGTCCCAGCTCAATGAGCGCGTGGTTGCGATTCAGGGCGTTGTCGAACCGACGCTGTGCGGCCGGCGTGCACATGGTGAAACCCGGCACCTCCAGCATATTCAGCGTCGTGTTGGTGAAGAGGCACCCGGCAATGGACCGCAGGCAACGGTCGTTGAACTGGGTGTCGTGGGTGTCCGTCACCTTGAACCAGAGTTGTTTCAACGCGGTCCGGTTGGCGCCGATGAGATCCAGCAAGGCTGCGGGTTCGTGTTGGGGCAGGAACCCCGGTTGACCAGGCGCCACGGGCGCCACGTCCGAAATCACGTGCAGGCTTTCGATGTTGTGGTTGGCCAGCAGCAGCTGGCCGATGTTGGCGAAATTCATGGGAGCGCCCATCGTGAGCAGGCTGACGTACGAGAGGCTTTGCCAGCCCGCCAGCGAGGGCAGGCATTGGTCCATGGCGGCGCCGGGCTCGAACTCGTGGTCGTCGCCCCAGTGCAACTCGGTGATCGTCGGTGCGAGCGTGGGAAATTGCACTCCGGCGTCCGCAAAGCGGCAGTTGATGAACGTCAAGGCGAAGAGATGGCACCCGGGCGCCTTCAAGGTGTTCTGAAGGTGGGTGCAGGCGGCGGCTGTCAGGTGGGCATCCGCGACCTGGAGCGCCATCACGCTGGGGGCGAGGTTGATGTGTTCGGCCAGGTACTCGAGCAGGCCTTCCGGCAGCGAGGGCAGATCGGCCTCGCCGTCCAGGGCGGTGTTGAGTTGGAGGCTGTCGCACTCTGTCGTGCGCGCGAGCTCCAGCAGCAGGGCCGGTTCGTTGGCGCGAATCAGCTTCTTTTCCAGCGAGTGCTGTTCGTCATCGGCCGTCCAGTGGTTGTCCAGAAAGGCCACCACTTCCGGATCGTTCAGAAGGGGCTGGTGGTTCATGATCAGCGCGCGGCGATTGGTCTTGGGAGGCTGGCCTGTGCCTGGGTTGGTCTGGTTCATGGTCGTTGGCTTTGGTTGGGGGTGGGGGTGGGGGTGGGGGTGGGATCAGCCCGCGTAGCCAGCGGGCAGGAAGTTGAGGCGGTTGGTGGAGGTTGCGAAATGCACCACGGTCGTTTTGTCGGCTGGCAGCAGGCCCATGCCGGCCGGGCTCAGCGAAGCCATCAGCTCCAGGCAGCCGTGCTGGTCGTTGGACCGCATGAGCTCCCGGATCGCCTCTCGCAACCCGGCGCTGCGCACCTGCACGCCACCCGCCTGCGTGGCCTTGCACAGCAGGGCGACGATGGCGCCGCAGTACGTCTGCTCGTAGGGCGTTGAGTACAAATAACGCGCCACCCGAGCGCCCACTTCCCTGGGCGCGCCTTTGAGGCGCATGAATTCGCCCATGGCCCCGCGGATGAAGTCTTTTGAGAACCAGAGGTGCCGCCGGGCATTGGCCTCGATGCACAGGTTCATGGGTCGGGTGAACGCATGAAGCGGCCCGAGGGCGGTGATCGACCGGTTGCGTTGAAGGCGTTCTTCGAAGTTCTCCCGGGAGGCATCGCTGCACATTGCGATACCGGGCAGCTCCAGCGTCTGCAGCGTGGTGTTTTCGGCCATGGCGTGGGCCACGCACTGCAGGCAGAACTCGGCGAAGTCGGGGTTGTCGGGCACAGCGACCTGAAAGTTCAGCTGGGTGAGGCCGGTGCGGTTGCCCCGCAGGGCTTCAAACAGGGTGACCGGGTTGCCGGGCGCGGGCTGCCCGGCGCCGGGCAGCGTTGCCGGTGGTGTGTCGCAGTGCAGGTCCAGCGCCGTGATGCGGGGGTTGGCCAGCAGCGTGGTGGTGATGGCGGTGTAGTTCAGTGGTGCACCGATGCTCCTCAGGGTGGCGCTGTCGAGTTGCTTCCAGTTGGCCAGTGCGGGCAGAACGCGGTCCAGCTCGGGGTAGTGGGGTGCCTGGTCGTATTCGTTGGACCAGGTGAATTCGTCGATGGTGGGCGCATCGGCGATGAAGGTGACGTGGGCGTCGGCAAAGCTGCAATTCACAAAGCCCAGTTCGGTCAGCTCGCAGCCGTGGGCGATGAGGCTGGCCTGGAGCTTGGCGCAGGCCTGTGCGGTCAGCACCGCCTCGGTGACCGAAAACGACGTGACGCAGGGCACCTCGTTGATGTGTTCTGCGAAAAACTCGAACAGGCCGTCGGGCAGCGGAGGCATGGCGTCTGCGATGTCGTAGGCGCCACTGAGCATCACTTCGCTGGCACCCATCAGGCCGATGAGGTCCAGCAGCAGCTCGGGCTCGTTGGCCAGCACAAATTTGCGTTCGAGCGATCGGTACTTGCCCGGTGGGAGCTCGGCACCGTCGAGAAAGGCCACGACCGCTGGATCTTCCAGCAGCTCGGGGTCGTGGTGGCGCAGCAGGGCGCGGCGGTCGTGGGGGGCTTGGGCGGTGCCGTCGGAGCGTTTCACAGTGGCTTTCGTGGGTGTGGGCTGCGTTGGACCCGTGCGAGCAGGGCGGTGGTTCCTGCCCCTCGGCGATCGAGCCCAGGGTGTGAGCCGCAGGGCGCTGACAGGGGGCGGACAGGGGTTGAAAAGAATGCTCAAGTCCGCCTCAAGCGCGCCGATAGAGAGCCAAGAACACCGGGCATGTTTTCGCCCGGTGGCCCTTTGAGAGGTCCGCCATGATCAACATCTCCACCACCAGCCCCGTGTCCTGGCCTGCGCCGCCGTCTGCCGCTGTGGCGCCGGTGGGGGCCGCGCCCGCGATTCAGCCGGTGAAGTCGGGTGGGCGTGAAGCGCAGGACGAGCTGGAGGCCCGCCGCGAGGCGCGCCGAACGCGGGCGCCGGTGGACGAAGAAAGCAGCGTGGCAACACCGCAGCCCACGCGGCCCGGGGCTTCCGAGCCGCAGGCCAGCGCCCACGCGCGGCAGGAAGCCGCAGCGCAACGCGCCGAGCAAGCGATCAAAAAAGCCGAAGCCGACAAGGCGAGCCACCGCAAGGCCATGGACCGCTTGCAGGAGGTGCTGACCAGCATGTGGGCGGCCAGCGCTGCGGTGGTGGAGCAGGCCCTGGGGCTGGAGTCCAAGGGCGAGGCCCTGCCCGGCAACCAGAGCGACACCGCGCCCGACCTCTCGGCGGTGGCCGCGTCCACCATGCAACGCCGTCTGTTGCCTGGCGCGAAGTCAGGGGCCCAGCCCGAGCAGGCTGCAGCGGAAAACATGCCCTGGCCGGTGATGCCGCAGAGCGCCGAAGAAGCCGCGCTGGAGGCAGTGCCCGAGGTGCCTGGCGGCGAAGTGATTGCCTATGACGAGAACGGCCAGAGCAGCCTGGCACCGCTGGAAGCGGGCACGCTGCTGAGCGAAAAGGTCTAGGGCCGGTTTCAGCGGCGACTCGCGAAGCGGCGGAGCGTGGGGGCTTTTCCTCAGCCCCGCAGCTTGAACACCGCCACCGCGCTCACCAGGTCGGCCGATTGCGTGCGAAGGCTGGTGGCGGCGGCTGCCATTTCTTCCACCAGTGCGGCGTTCTGCTGCGTGGCCTGGTCCATCTGGGTCACGGCTTCGCCCACCTGACCGACACCGGCGCTTTGTTCGGCGCTGGCGTTGCTGATCTCTTCCATGATCGATGTGACGCGCCGTATCGCGGCCACGACCTCGGTCATGGTCACACCGGCGCGGTCCACCAGGGCGCTGCCCTGGCCCACGCGCTCGGCGCTGGTGGAGATCAGCCCCTTGATCTGCTTGGCTGCCTCGGCGCTGCGCTGGGCGAGGTTGCGCACCTCACCGGCCACCACGGCAAAACCCCGACCCTGCTCGCCGGCGCGAGCCGCCTCCACCGCCGCATTGAGCGCGAGGATGTTGGTCTGGAAGGCGATGCCGTCGATCACGCCGATGATCTCGGCGATCTTCTGGCTGCTGTCGTTGATGTCCTTCATGGTGGCGACCACCTCGTTCACCACCTCACCGCCCTGGGTGGCCAGCATCGAGGCCGATTGCGCGAGCTGGTTGGCGGCGCGGGCGTTGTCGGCGTTTTGCCGCACGGTGGATCCGAGCTCCTCCATCGACGCGGAGGTCTGCTCCAGCGCGCTGGCCTGGCTCTCGGTGCGGCCCGAGAGGTCGGCGTTGCCCGAGGCGATTTCCGAGCTGGCGTTGGACACGCCCTCGGCCCCTTCGCGCACCCGGCTCACCGATTGCGCCAGCCGCTGGGTCATGGTGTGCAAAGCCGCCATGGCGCTGTTGGTGTCGCCCGGCTTCAGGTCGATGTCCACGCTCAGGTCGCCCTGCGCCACCGATTCGGCCACGCGTTTGAGCTGGTCGGGATCGGCGCCGAGTTGCTGTGTGACCTTTTTCAGGTAGATGGACATGCCGACCAGGCCCAGGGCGACCACCAGCACCGCTGCGACGACCACGTTGCGCACAAACTCCGAAAAGGACTGCACATCGCCCATGTCCGTCAGCAGTTCCTTGCCCTGTCGCTGTTTCTCCTGGGCCAGCGGTGCCAGCAAGGCGTTGCGCGCGGGGATTGTCTTGTCGACCAGGAAGGCGAAGGCTTCTTCCTTCTGACCGGCCTGGATCAGCGCGACGTTGGCCGAACCTTGCTTCCAGAACTCGTCCATCAGGGCGGGGAGTGGTGCGAACGCACGTTGGCCGTCTTCGGAGGTCATGCCCTGGCCAAACTCGGCCAGGCGTTCGGTCAGCAGGGCCTTTTTGGCGCTCACGTCGTCCAGCGCGGCCTGCATCTCTTGCGGGTTGCGCGAGAGGATGGCGTGGCGCAGCTGCAGCGAGGCGCGGGTCACATTGAGTTCGAGCTCGGCGATCCGCTGGAGCTGCGGCACGTTGGTGTTGTTGATCTCGTCGGCCGACAACCTGACGCGATCAAGCATGAACCAGACCGTGAGGGACAAGATGATCAACAGACCGATCAGCGTGCTGTTGATCAGAAACAAGCGTTGGGCGAGCGATGTGCGGGTGGACATGGACGATCCTTGTTGGGTGGTCCCGGGTTGCCCCGGTCGGCAACTTCCTCAAGTGCCTCGCCAGATCATCCTGCGGCCCCGGGTCGCTCAAAGCCTCAATGAATCAAGGGTTTGCGTGCCAGATACCGGTGTATCGATGGTTGTTTGAAATGTCGACCGGCCGTTTCCCAACTTGATGACCCTTCGTCGTCTGGTGCGCGGCATCGAACGCGCGGCGGCCGGTGGCCGTCAGGCGGCGACCACCGGGGCGAACTGCAGCAAAGCCTGTTGCGTTCGGTCCATGTCCACCATCAGCTGGTTGCCGAGCTCGCGCCGCAGCGCCGGGTCGTCTTCCGGTGCCAGGCGCTCGATTTGTGCTGCGGTGCGCACCAGCGCCCGAAAGCCCAGCAGCATGGCCGTGCCCTTGAGTTTGTGTGCGTCGTAGGCGATCTGTGCGGCGTCACCCGCCGCCAGCGAGGCCAGCAACACCGGCACGCTGCCGTCCGGGGCGTCAAACAGCGTGCCCAACAATTCGTCCATGGTGTCGGGCGGCATCATCGCCACGACCTCGGTGTACGACTCGGTGTCGATCAATCCGGCGGCGCCGGCGTTCAACTCGTCTGCTGCGGGCAGGGCGTTGGCGGGCAGGGGATCGGGATCGTTGACCAGCACCGTGCCGGTGTCCAGCAGGCCGCAGCGCTGCAGCGCGCGCTGCAGGTCTTGTGATTGCAGCGGTTTGCTGGCGAACTCGTTGACGCCCACATCCATCGCCTTCTTGCGCGTGTCGTTCACCACGTCGGCCGTGACCAGCACCACCTTGATGTTCTGGTTGGGTCCGTCCAGCGCCCTGATGGCCGCGGTGGTGGCCATGCCGTCGAGCACCGGCATGTGGTAGTCGAGCAGCACCACGTCAAAGCGCTGGCGCGCCAGCAACTGCAGGGCTTCCTGTCCGTTCTCGCAGAACACCGCCTCGTGGCCCATGCGTTCCAGCAGGATGTTCATGTACTTCAGGTTGATCGGGTGGTCTTCGGCCACCAGCACCCGCAGGCGGCGCGTCTGGGCGGCCGGGTCGCCCGGCTGTGCCGACTGCGCAGGCGCTACGGTCTCGGGCAGGATCAGGTGCACCGTGAACAGTGAACCCTGGCCCGGCTCGCTGCGGACCTGGATGCTGCCACCCATCATGGCAGCCAGGTTGCGGGAGATCTCCAGGCCCAGCCCGCTGCCGCCGATGCGCCGGCGCACCGAGTTGTCGGCCTGGTAGAAGCGGGTGAAGAGCTGCGCCACCGTGGCCTCGTCCATGCCCATGCCGGTGTCCTGCACGGTGATGCACACGCCTGCGGGTGTGCCTTCGAGCCGGGACAGGCGGGCGGTGATGCTGCCGTGGTCGGTGAACTTCACCGCATTGCCCAGCAGGTTGAAGAGGATCTGGCGAACGCGCGTGGGATCGGCCATCACCCATTCGGGCAGGTCGCTGGCGGTGTTGACCTGCAGCGCGAGGCCTTTCTCGCGCGCAGCGGCGCGCATCACGCCTTCCACCTCCTGCATCAGCGATCCCAGGCGCACCGGCTCGGGCGCCAGGCGCAGCGTTCCGGACTCCATGGTCGAGACGTCCAGGATGTCGTTGAGCACGCCCAGCAGGTGTTGCGCCGAATCGCGGGCGGTCTGCACGTAGTCGCGCTGCTGGCCCGAGAGCTGGGTTTCATCGAGCAGGTTGAGCATGCCCAGCACGCCCTGGAACGGGGTCCGGATCTCGTGACTCATGTTGGCGAGAAACACGCTCTTGCCGTGGTTGGCCGCCTCTGCCTGGTCTTTGGCCACCGCCAGCTCGCGGCTGATGCGTTGCAGGTTTTTGTATTGCGCCACCTGGCGGCGCAGGTGGCGCACCAGCAGCACCACGAAGAGCAGCAGCACGGCGGCCTGCACCGCGGCCAGCGCGATCACCAGGTGGCCCTGTTCGCGCAACTGGGTGTTGCGCTCGTCCACAAACCTTGCGGTGGCGCGGTTGGCCTCGCGCGTGAGCTCGCCCAGCGCCGGCTCCAGCTGTTCAGCGGACTCGATCAGCGACTCCCGAGCCGCGCGCTGCTTCAGCAGACCTTGCGGTTCGGCGAACACCGGGTCGGCCTGGGCCACGAAGCCGTTCACCAGGCGGAGGGCTTCACGGTAGGCCGGCGTGGTGTCGAGCAGATCGCTGCGCGGCATGTCCGTGACCAGCGCGATGCGGCTGACGAACACCTCGTAGCGTTCGGTCAAGTGGTCGGTATCGATGGCGGAGCCCTCATCCAGCGAGCTGTGCAGCGCGTAGGCCAGGTGGCTGAGTTCGCGCTCGAGCTGGTACGACTGCCACATGACCGAGTCGACCTGGTTGATCGCCACGTCCTGCATCAGGTTGAACTGTTTCCACTGGATGTAGCTCAGCGGCGTCAGCGTCACCAGCAAGGCAGCGCCGATGGCGAGCACCCACTGCCCCACCCGCCAGCCCCCAAAACCGGTCGGCTGTGAGTTCATTGCAAGTCCAGTGCCTTGAGTTGCCAGATCGAACGCTCGTAGTAGACCGAGCTGCGCAGTTCGGCGGAGTTGTCAAACGGGTAGACCACGAACAGCGGACCTTTGCTGCGCACGGGAATGGGTTGGTCGTCGATCAGACGCGCCATGAGCACGCCATGTCTGGCGATGTCGTCCACCGGGATGCTGATCTTGTAATCGTTGATCGCCACCGCACTCAGCGTGGTGCCGCTGGCCTTGACGGCCGCCAGCACGTCCGAGAGCAGCGGGCCGGTGAACTTCACCGGCTTGTCGTACCACGGCGTGCGGGTGGTGAAGCTGTGCTGCGGCAGCGCTTCGATCATGGCCATGTCGAACACGGCCAGATCGCCCTTGTTCTTCACGGCGATCTTGCCGCTCACGCTGAGGATGGTGCGGCCCTTGGGCGCTTCCAGGGTCTGGGCGAACACGGTGGATGTCGCTGCGGCGCAGGCCAGCAGCAGGGTGAACAGGCGGCGGGAGGTCATGGTGAAACGCCTTGAAAACGTTGAATGCGGAAGTGGGTTCAGATGCGGTGGCGCACGCCGGCCGGTGCGCTGGCCAGGCGGTTGAGCACGGCCGCGGCGATTTGCGACAGCGGCAGGATTTCGTGCGCAGCGCCGTGCTGGATGGCCATGCGCGGCATGCCGAAGACCACGCAGCTCGCTTCGTCCTGCACGTAGTTGTAGCTGCCGGCGTCTTTCATCTCTCGCATGGCCTGTGCGCCGTCGGCGCCCATGCCGGTGAGCATGATGCCCAGCGCATTGGGGCCGAGCACGCGCGCCGCCGACTTGAACAGCACCTCCACCGAAGGGCGGTGGCGGTTCACCGGCTCGGTGTCTTCCACCACGGCCACGTAGTTGGAGCCGCTGCGGTCGATGCGCAGGTGGTGGCCACCCGGTGCGATGTAGGCATGGCCCGGCAAGATGCGCTGGCCGTGCTGCGCTTCCTGCACGCGGATGCGGCACAAGGTGTTGAGCCGGTTGGCAAAGCTGGTGGTGAAGCCCGGCGGCATGTGCTGGGTGATCACGATGGCAGGCGCGTCGGCCGGCATGGGCACGAGCACTTCGCGGATGGCTTCGGTGCCGCCGGTGGAGGCGCCGATGCAGATGATTTTTTCGGTCGACACGCGAGGCAGCGCGGCGCGCGGTTGTTCCGCCGCACCGCCGCCAGCCGGCGCCGCACCGGCGCCCGGTGTGGGCGGCAGGCGTTTGACGTGGGCACTCGCTGCCACGCGGATCTTGTCCACGATGTCGCCGGCGAGTTCCTGCAGACCGCTGCTCACGCCGATGCGCGGCTTGGCCACAAAGTCGACCGCACCCAGTTCCAGCGCGCGCATGGTGGCCTCGGCCCCTTGCTCGGTGAGGGTGGAGACCATCACCACCGGCATGGGCCGCAGGCGCATCAGGCGCGAGAGGAACTCCAGGCCGTCCATGCGCGGCATTTCCACGTCCAGGGTGATCACGTCGGGGTTGGTTTCGCGGATCATCTCGCGCGCCACCAGCGGGTCGGCGGCGGCACCCACGCAGGTCATGTCGGCCTGGCGGTTGATGATTTCGGTGAGCAGGCTGCGCACCAGGGCGGAATCGTCCACCACGACCACTTTGATTTTTGCCATGGTCCTCTCCTTGTCTTCTTGTTGATGCGTTGGCTCGGGGCTCAGAACAGATCCACCGAACCACCGGCGATCGCCTTGGACACCACCGCAGCGCTGCTCTTGCGCTCTTGCGTTTCCAGCGTTTCGGGGTGCGAATGGGCCAGCCGCTTGACCATGGCCTTGCCGGTGGCCGGGAAGTAGCAGACCTTGCGCGGGTGGATGTCGAGCACGTCTTTCGAGATCACCGCGATGCGTTCGGTCTGCAGGTAGTCGAGCACGAACTGCGTGTTGCGTTCGCCCACGTTCATGGTGGTGAAGGTGTGCATCACCTGCCCACCGCCGAACACCTTGGCCTGCATGGTCTCGCGCCGGGCGCCGAGTTTCATCATCTCGTTGATCAGCAGTTCCATGGCGAACGAGCCGTAGCGTCCGCCCGCGTCCATGCCGCCATCGGGCAGCATGAAGTGGTTCATGCCCCCCACGCGCACGCGCGGGTCGTAGATGCAGGCGGCGATGCAGGAGCCCAGCACGGTCATCACCATCATGTCGTCGGCGGTCACAAAGTACTCGCCGGGCAAGACCTTCACCGCGTCCTGGTGAAAGTGGTGGTTGTGGTAGAAAAAGCTCGCCTCGCCTGCCTTGCGCTTGCTGGCCTTGAGCTGGTCGAGCTTGGAGATGGGGGCTGCGATCATGCCGTTGCCTTACAGGCGTTCGTAGACGGTCTTGCCGCGCAATGCAAACAGGTTGCGGGCGTCGCTGAAGTTCTCGGCGTGACCCACGAACAGCATGCCGCCGGGCTTCATCACGCGGTGGATGCGCTCGAGCACGGCGCGCTGCGTGCCGGCGTCGAAATAGATCATCACGTTGCGGCAGAACACCACGTCGAACGGTTCACGAAACGGCAGGTCGTGGATCAGGTTGACGGTCTGGAAGCTCATGTTTTTCTGCAGCTCGGGCTTCACGCGCATGAAGCCTTCGTTGCTGCCCTTGCCGCGCATGAAGAAGCGCTGCATGCGCTCCGGGCTCAGGCCTTTGGTGCCGTCGGCCTTGTAGACACCGCGCTGCGCGGTGGCCAGCACCTTGGTGTCGATGTCGCTGTTGACGATCTCGTAAGAACCGCTGGTGCCCAGGCCTTCCTGGGCCGTCATGGCAATGGAATACGGCTCTTCGCCGGTGGAGGCGGCCGAGCACCAGATCCGCCAGTTCTGCGAGCGCTTGGCGGCGAACATCTGCGCCAGGATCTCGAAGTGGTGTTGCTCGCGGAAGAACGCGGTGAGGTTGGTGGTCAGCGCGTTGATGAACTCCTGCCACTCGGCGCCGTCGTGCTGCTCCAGCCAGTCGAGGTAGGTCTTGAAGCTGTCATGGCCGGTTTCGCGCAGGCGGCGCGAGACGCGGCTGTAGACCATGGCGTGTTTGCCGTCGTGCAGGCTGATGCCGGCCTTTTTGTAGATCAGCGCCTTGATGCGCGAGAAGTCGGCGTCGGACCAGACGAACTCGCGGCCTTCGGCCAGCGGCCCGTCTTCGGGCGCTGCCGAGCGCGGTGGCGGCACCGGGCGCGCGATGCGTTGAGGGGAAGGGGTCTGCTGCAGCATCGGGTGTCCTGACCGGTTGGGGACTGGGGCGCGCCAGGCGCGGTGTGTTCTTCTGAAGGCCTCAGTGCCGCGAGCGGCGCACCAGGCTGGAGGTGTCCAGGATCAGCGAGACCTTGCCGTCGCCCAGGATGGTGGCGCCCGACACGTTGGGCACGCGCCGGTAGTTGGATTCCAGGTTCTTGATCACCACCTGCTGTTGACCCAACAGCTCGTCGACCATGAGCGCCACGCGCTGGCCGTCGGCTTCCACCACGACCATGATCGGGCTGGCGCCGCTGTGCTCGAAGCGCGGCACCTGGAACACGCGCTCCAGTTCGATCACCGGCATGAACTCGTCGCGCACCTTGACCACCTGGGCGCCTTGCGCCAGGGTGTTGATGTCGGTCGGCTTGATCTGGAAGGACTCGATCACGCTTGAGAGCGGCAGGATGTAGACCTCGTCGCTCACGCGCACCGACATGCCGTCCATGATGGCCAGGGTGAGTGGCAGGCGCACCGAGACGCGCATGCCGTAGCCCTCGGCCGAGTCGATTTCCACCGTGCCGTTGAGCGCGGCGATGTTCTTCTTGACCACGTCCATGCCCACGCCGCGGCCGGACACATCGGTCACCTGGTCGGCGGTGGAGAAGCCCGGGGCGAAGATGAGGCCCCAGACCTCGGCGTCGGTCATGGAGTCGGGCGCGTCGATGCCCTTTTCGCGCGCCTTGCTCAGCAGCTTGTCGCGGTTGAGGCCTTTGCGGTCGTCGCGCACCTCGATCAGGATGGAGCCGCCTTCGTGCGTGGCCGACAGCGTGATCGTGCCGTGTTCGGGCTTGCCCTTGGCGCGGCGGTCTTCCGGCATTTCAATGCCGTGGTCGCAGCTGTTGCGGATCAGGTGGGTCAGCGGGTCGGTGATCTTTTCCACCAGGCCCTTGTCGAGTTCGGTGGCTTCGCCGTGCGTGACCAGCTCGACCTTCTTGCCCAGCTTGGTGGCGAGGTCGCGCAACATGCGCGGGAAGCGGTTGAACACCACCGACATCGGGATCATGCGGATCGACATCACCGCTTCCTGCAGGTCGCGGGTGTTGCGGTCCAGGTCGGCGAGACCGGCCAGCAGCGGCTGGTTGGCACCGTCGTCGAGCTCGCGGCTCTTCTGGGCCAGCATGGCCTGGGTGATCACGAGTTCACCCACCAGGTTGATCAGCTGGTCGACCTTGCTGACCGACACGCGCAGCGTGCTCGATTCCATGGCGGCGGGTGCGGCTGCGCGGGCGTCTGCCTTGGGCGCGGCGGCGGCTTTGGTGGTGTGCTCGGGCGCCGAGACCACGGCCTGGGCGGCAACGGCGTGGGCGGGCACGCCGGGTGCGCCGTCAAAGAAGCCGAAGTCCTGGCCGGATGCCATGGCAGGCGTGGGTGTTGGTTCGTCGGCGGAGGCGGCCAGATCGACGATGCGGATCTCTTCCTTGCTCACATGGAAGGTGAAGAGGTCCATCAGGTCGGCGTCGGACGAGGTGGTCGTGGCGCGGTAGACGCGCTTGTTGGCCTGGTCGCAGGGCAGGGGCTCGATGGTGCCCAGGCCGGGGATATCGCGGAAGAGTTCGGCCACACCGTCGGCCTGCGCCACGTTGTCCAGCGGGCCGATGTGGATTTCGAGTTCGCGGCTGGCCTTGGCCACCGGCTTGTTGATCACGCGGGCCGGGGCGGCTGCCTCCACCACCGGGGCTGCCACCACGGGTGCAGGGGCGGCTTGCGCCACGGGGGCTGCGGTTTCTTGACCGTTGGCCAATGCGTAGATGCGGGCCACCAGGTCGCCGGTGGCGGGGGTGTCATTGCCACGGCCCTGGTGGTGGGCGAGCTGCAGGCGCAGCGCGTCGCTCGATTCGAGCAACACGTCCACCATGGCGGCGGTGGGTTGGAGTTCGTGGCGGCGCAGCTTGTCCAGCAGCGACTCCATCTGGTGCGTGAGTTCGGCCACGTCGGCAAAGCCGAAGGTGGCGGCGCCGCCCTTGATCGAGTGGGCGCAGCGGAAGATCGCGTTGAGCTCTTCGTCGTCGGCCTTTTCCACGTCCAGCGCGAGCAGCATCTGCTCCATCTGGTCGAGGTTTTCGCCGGCCTCTTCAAAGAAGATTTGATAGAACTGGCTCAGGTCAATGTCGTTGGCCAGGCTCTGGCCTTCGTTCATCATGTCACCCATGTGGGGTCTCCTTGGCTGCTGTTGAGCGGCGCGCGTTGGTGTGTGTTCAGCGAATGACTTTTTGGATCACTTCGATCAACCGGGCGGGATCGAAGGGCTTGACCAGCCAGCCGGTGGCGCCCGCGCTGCGGCCCGCCTGTTTCATCTGGTCGCTGGACTCGGTGGTCAGGATCAGGATGGGTGTGGTCTTGAATTTGGGGTGCTCGCGCAGCTTGCGTGTCAGGCTCAGCCCGTCCATGTTGGGCATGTTCTGGTCGGTCAGCACCAGGTCGATGCTGTGGCTCTGGGCTTTTTCGAAAGCGTCCTGACCGTCCACCGCTTCCACCACGTGGTAGCCCGCGCCGGTGAGGGTGAACGACACCATTTTTCGCATGGAAGCCGAGTCGTCGACGGCAAGAATGGATCGCATGGCTTACTCCGTGTTTCAGTCAAATATCGGCAGATACCGGGGGGTCTTGAATGGGGAAGGCGGGTGGTCAGAACAGGTCGATGGAACCGGCGTCCATCTCGCTCTGCGTGACCGGGCTGGGGCGCTCGGGCATGGGGTCCAGACCCAGCGGTATCTCCCCTTCTTCGGGCTCCATGGCTTCTTCGGCCAGGCGCCAGGCGCAGCTTTGCAGCACCTTGCCGGTGTGCACGATCAGTTGGGTCGCCATGTCGTGGAACTGGAGTTCGGTCACGGCCTGGTGCAGGCTGGTGCGGATCGGGCCCAGTTCGTCCTGTTGGCTCTCGGGCAGCGCGCCCAGAGCGGCGTTCACCGTGCCAAAGCGCTCCATCAGGTTGGCGGTGGCGTGGTCCAGCAGGCCTTCCAGGCGCTGCAGGTCGGTCACGGCCATGAGCAGCGAATCCTGGAGGTTGGCCACCAGGTTCACGGGCAGGGAGACGCACGGCGGGGCATGCTGCATCGTCAGGTGGTCCATGTGGCGGCTCGTGTAGGGCATGTCGGATGGGGTGGGCAGTACAATTTTCGAGGTCTGTAAGAAGCTGTATCGGCAGATAACGAGCCAAATTCAGGACCATTTCCCGGGTTGTCTTGTTGCGTCTGCCGGTCATCGGCCAGCGCTGCCCGCCCCTCCACCTTCCCAACATTCCCCACAGGCATGTCCGAGAACCTCGACAAACCCCCGGTTCACATCCTGCATCTGGAAGACTCGCGGGTGGACCACGCGCTGGTGAAGTTCGCCCTGCAGCGCAGCAAGCTGCCCAGCGAAGTGGTGCTGGTGGACACCATGGACGATTTCAAGCGCGAGCTGCTCACCGGGCGCTTCGACGTGGTGCTGGCCGACTACCACCTGCCCGGCTTCACCGGCATGGACGCCTGGGACGTGGTGCGCGAACTGCAGATCGAGATTCCCTTCGTCATCCTGTCGGGCGCCATCGGCGAGACCGCTGCGGTGGACGCGATGCACCGCGGTGTGAGCGACTACTTGCTCAAGGACAGCATGCACCGCCTCTCGCACGTGATCGAGCGGGCGATCGAGGTGTCGCAAACGCGGCGCGAGCGGGCCCGGGCGGCCGAGGAGCTGGCCGAGTCGCGCCGGCGTCTGGCCGAGCTGGCCGAGCACCTGCAGACCAGCATCGAGCAGGAGCGCGCCAACATCGCGCGCGAAATCCACGACGACATCGGCGGTGCGCTGGCGGCGGTGAAGCTCGATCTGGCCTGGGTGGGGCGCCACGAAACCCGCCCCGACGTGCTGCAGCACCTGGGCACCGCCATGGAAATGCTGCAGCACGCACTGGGCGCGAGCCAGCGGATCATGATGAACTTGCGCCCGCCCATCCTGGACCAGGGTCTGGTGGCGGCGGTGCAGTGGCTGGCCGGCGGTTTTGAGCGCCGCAGCGGGCTGCGCGTGACCATCCGCCGCTCGTCCGACCAGATCGACGTGCCCATGGACGTGCAACTGGTGGCTTACCGCACCGCGCAGGAAGCGCTGACCAACATCGCCAAACACACCAAGGCCACGGCGGTGGACATTGACCTGAGCGATGGTGAGGGCGTGTTGACCCTGGAAGTGACCGACAACGGCCAGGGCATGAGCCCGGACGCCTTGCGCAAGGCCGAGTCGTTTGGTCTGCTGGGCCTGCGCGAGCGGGCCGCCAAGGTGGACGGCTGGCTCGACGTGAGTTCGTCTCCCAGAGGCACGTCGGTCATTCTGTCGGTGCCCCTGCCCGCATCACGCAACCCCGAAAACGCGGCGAAGGCCGGCGAGGA
>JAJNQE010000144.1 GCA_021154985.1 Hydrogenophaga sp. | reverse complement strand
AACGCGGGCCAGGTGTGCATTTCGCCCACGCGTTTTCTGGTGCACGAAAGCATTGCCAAGGAATTCTCAGCCGCGCTGGTGAAACACGCCGCCAGCCTGGCCGTGGGCGACGGCAGCGCCGAGGGCACACAAATGGGCCCGCTGGCCAACCCGCGCCGCGTGACCGCCATGGCCGAGTTCACGCAGGATGCGCTGGCCAAGGGCGCCACGCTGGCCACCGGCGGCGAGCGCGTGGGCGAGGCGGGCAATTTCTGGCAGCCCACCATCCTCACCGACGTGCCGCTCGATGCCCGCGTGTTCAACGACGAGCCCTTCGGCCCCATGGCGGCCGTGCGTCCCTTCAACACCCTGGATGAAGCGATTGCCGAGGCCAACCGGCTGCCGTTCGGCCTGGCCGGCTACGCGTTCACGCGATCGCTGAAAAACGCCGACCTGCTGGCGCGCCGCGTGGAGGTGGGCATGCTGTGGGTGAACATGCCCGCCATGCCGTCGGCCGAGGTGCCGTTCGGCGGCCTCAAGGACTCGGGCTACGGCTCCGAGGGCGGGCCCGAGGCAATGGAGGCTTACCTGAATGCGCGCTCGGTCGCGATCATGAACGTCTGACCGCGCACGGGCGCACCGCCCGGCTCACTTGTTCGGGCCGAGGCGGTGAGTGAAAGCCACCACCAGCGCGCTGAAGAAAAAGAACGCCTGCAACTCCAGGCGCCAGCCGCCGGTGTTGGTCACATCCAGAAAGTGACCCATGTGGGCCAGGCCCACGGCAAACGCCATGTTGATCGCGATCACCAGCGCCGCCGGCACCACCCACACGCCAGCGAGCAGGAACAGCGGAGCGATCAGCTCGCCGATGTAGACGCCGTAGGCGATGAAGCCCGGCAGGCCTTGGCCCACCAGCATGCCTTCAATGCCGCCCACACCGCCAGTGACCTTGGCCCAGCCGTGAAAGACCATGAGGATGGCCAGCGTCCAGCGCAGCAGCAGAACGCCGAAGCGGGGTTGATCGAAGAGTGCGTTGAGTGCTTTCATGGAATGTCCGTGTCGGTTGAGAAGTGGCCTTGTGGCTGAGCGCTTTGTACAGGAGTGGGTTCCCTCTTTCTTAAAAGCAACATAAACTTGCTCATATCAAGCATTCAGATAAATTTTAAGCATGCCTAAGGATTCGCCCGCTCTGCAAACCTTGCCGCCCGAAGTGGCGGCGGCACTGGTTCGACTGGGCGAACACCTCGCGCTGGCGCGCGTGCGCCGGCAAGAGTCGCAACGGCAATGGGCCCAGCGGTTGGGCGTCTCGGTGCCCACGCTGGTGCGGCTGGAGCGCGGTGACCCGGGCGTGAGCGTCGGCATCCTGGCCACCGCGCTCTGGATGGTCGGGCGCACGCAGGCGCTGGGTGATCTGGCCGCGCCCGAGCTGGACGCCGGGGCCCTGGAGCTCGACATCCGCGCCGCCCGCCGTACCCGCGCCGTGCGTTCGCAAGCCTCCATCAGCGCGCGCCTGGCGCGCAAGCAGGGGGCGCCGTGACCTACATCCCTGTCGACACCTTGCACCTCTGGTACCTCGGCCAGCCTGCGCAGCCGGTGCGGGTTGGCGAACTGAATCTGGTGATGGGCGGGCGCGGCGTGTCGCTGCGCTACGCGCCCGACTGGTTGCGCCAGGGTTTCGCGCTCAGCGAAGACCTGCCCCTGATCGATCGTGAACACCTGCCCGCCGGAAAAGACAGCGCCGCCGGCGCGGTGGACGACGCGCGGCCCGACCGCTGGGGCGAGCGCGTGATCCGCCTGCTGCATCGCCCGCCGCGTCTGTCGCTGCTGGAGCTGCTGTACTTCACCGGTGACGACCGTTTCGGCGCCCTGGGTGTGTCGTCCTCGCCCGATCCGTACCTGCCCCACGCCACGCCCGCCTTGCCGCAACTGGGCGACGCACAGGCACTTCACACGCTGGTGCGCCGCGTGCAGCAGGGCGCACCGGTGGATGAAGCCGAGCGACGCCTGATCGCGCCCGGCGCCACCATGGGCGGTGCTCGGCCCAAGGCGCTGGTCGAGATCGACGGCCAGAGCTGGGTGCTGAAGTTCGGCGACGAACCCGGTTCACACGAGGGCTTGCTCGAACACGCCAGCCTCACGCTGGCAGCACAGGCCGGCATCCGCGTGGCGGCCACGCGCCCGGTGCCGCTGGCCAGTGGCACGGCGCTGGCCATCGAGCGTTTTGACCGCGCCCCCGGCCAGCGCCTGCACGCGCTCTCGGCCCATGTGGCTTTGCGCGCGGCCGGCAGCGAACCTGGGTACCCCGCGCTGGCCCAGCTGCTGCGCCGCCGCGGTGTGGTGGCCGAAGGTGGGTGGCGGCTCGACATTCACGAGCTGTTTCGCCGCCTGGTGTTCAACATCCTGATCGACAACACCGACGACCACGAAAAAAACCACGTGCTGCTGGTGCAGGACAACCAGCAGCTGCGCCTGTCACCGGCGTTCGATGTGCTGCCCACCGGCCAGGCGCTGGGCTACCAGTCGATGCACGTGGGCGCAGAGGGCGCTGTGAGCAGCGTGGACAACGCCTTGTCGATGGCCACGATGTATGGGCTGAACGCGCGCGAGGCGCTGGAAGAGGCCCGCCGCGTGGCCCGCGTGGTGCAGGGCTGGCAGGCCCACTTCAGCGCACTGGGTGTGAGCGCCACCGCCGTGGCGATGCTGGCCGATCAGATCGATCGGCCGTTCCTGCGCGAACAACGGCAGGCGTTGCTCGCCACTTAAAGGTTCGGCGCCAGCCAGCGCTGCAGCTCTTTCTCGGCCACCGCGCTGCGCTGCGCCAGGTCAGCCACCTGGTCTTCGCCGATCTTGCCCACGTTGAAGTAGGTGCTCTCGGGGTGGGCGAGGTAGAAGCCGCTCACGCTGGCGGCGGGCGTCATGGCCAGGCTGTCGGTCAGGCCCATGCCGATGTCTTCGCACTGCAGCAGCTCGAACATCGGACGCTTGACGGAATGGTCCGGGCAGGCGGGGTAGCCCGGTGCGGGGCGGATGCCCTGGTATTTCTCTTTGATCAGGTCTTCGTTGCTCAAGGTCTCGCCCTCCGCGTAGCCCCAGAGGTCGGTGCGCACACGGTGGTGCATGCACTCGGCCAGACCCTCGGCCAGGCGGTCGGCCAGCGCCTTGAGCATGATGGCGGCGTAGTCGTCGTGATCGTCGATGAACTGCTTTTCCTTTTTCTCCACGCCCAGGCCGGCAGTCACGGCGAACACGCCCACGTAGTCGTTGGCCACGCCCTTGGGCGCCACGAAGTCGGCGAGACACCGGCTGGGCCGCATCACGCCGTCCACCTCGAAGCGTTCGGCCTGCTGGCGCAGGCCGTGCCAGGTGAGCGCCACCTCGCTGCGGCTCTCGTCGGTGTAGAGCTCGATGTCGTCGTCATTCACGCTGTTGGCCGGGTACAGGCCCACCACCGCACTCGCGCTGAGCCAGCGACCTTCAATCAGGCGCTGCAGCATGCGTTTGCCGTCGCTGAACACGCGCCGCGCCTCTTCGCCCACCACCTCGTCTTTGAGGATCTCGGGGAAGGGGCCGGCGAGGTCCCAGGTCTGGAAGAACGGCGCCCAGTCGATGCAGGCGGCGATCTCGGCCAGGTCCTGGTTCCTGA
>JAJNQE010000135.1 GCA_021154985.1 Hydrogenophaga sp. | reverse complement strand
TGCCCCCACCCCAGCCCTCCCCCAGCGGGGGAGGGAGCAAGAAACCTCAAGCCAAGGCAACCGTCATGGGGATCGGGTTGCGAAGGCTGTTGGCCACCGGCGAATAGAAGTTGGCGTGCTGCACGATCTCGTCCAGCACCTCGCGCGGCGCATCGCCCTCCACCACCACCTTCACGCGAATGGCCTGAAAGCCCATCTCCGGCGGCGTTTTCTCCAGCGCGCCACCGGCACCCCAGGCGGCTGGGTTACCGATGTCGCCTTCCATGAACACCTCGAGCTTGCTCAGCTTCACGCCCTTCCAGGTGGCCACCGCGGTGATGCCCACCGCCAGACAACCGCCCAGGCCCGACAGCACGATCTCGCCGGGCGCCGGCGCCGTGTCTTCGCCAAACAGGTGCAGCGGCTCGTCCACCACCACCGGCGCGTGGTTGCCCACGTAGCTCAGCGAGCGGTACTGCCCCTCCATGATGGTGTGGACCTTGTTGGTGCCCTGGCTGGCGGGGTTGGCCTTGCCCTTGGCGGCAAAGGCCGCGAGGCCTTCGCTGTCGATGGGGCGCAGGTAGGCCTTGACGGTGGTGGGCTCAAGCGTGTCGGTAGCGGACATGGTGTCTCCAGGTGTTCAGGAATCGGGAAAAAGGAAAGCTCAGGCCGCGAGGGCGAGCGCAGGTTTTTTGGTGGACTTGGCCACCGGCAGGCCGGTCTCGATGGGCAGGCTCTCGTCACGCGACCACTCGTTCCACGAGCCGAAGTACATGCGCACATCCGAGAAGCCGGCTTGCTTGAGCGCCAGGAAGGTGTTGGACGCGCGCGCGCCCTTGAAGCAGTAGAGGTAGATCGTGTCGTCGGTGGTGATGCCGGCGGTGGCGCACTCGGCCTTCACCTCGTCGGGCGTCTTGAACACCGGGCCCTGGGCCGAGGGCTTCATGAAGCGGTACCACTCCAGCCACTTGGCGCCGGGCAGGCGGCCTTTGCGCGGTGCGAAGTCCTTGCCGTAAGGCGACGACGATTCGCCGATCCACTCGTCGATGTCGCGCACGTCGAGCAACACCGTGTCGGTGCCCAGCGCGGCCATCACGTCTTCTTGCGTGAGCATCACGTCGGCGGTGGGCAGGTCGGTCGGGAAGGTGGCGGGCGTGGGCGCCACGGCTGTGGTGGAGACCGGCAGGCCAGCGGACTTCCAGGCGCTGAAGCCACCGTTGAGCACCTTGATCTTGGGGTAGCCCAGCCAGGTGAGCAGGTAGTAGCCACGGCACGACTGGCCGTAGCCGCTGTTCATGGCGTCCTCGTAAAACACCGCCGTCTCTTTGCCCGACAAACCGGCCGCGCCCAGCGCTTCGGCAAACGTGGCCTTGAGCGCCTGCAGGCCTTCGGGGGTGGAGGTGGCCAGGTAGGTGAACACTTCGCGCAGGTTCACGGCACCGGGAATGTGACCGGCGGCAAAGGTGTCCGCGTCTCGCGTGTCGATGACCACAACGGGTTCGGACGACTGCAGCGCAGCAAGCTGGGCGGGGGCGATCAGGGTGGCTTCAATGCTCATGGAGACCTCGCGGAAGTGGCGGAAGGCGGGATTGCCTGAGGTCTCTAGCGCATGCAACGTGCCAGGGGCGCGCGCGGGTGTGTCAACGCTTGAAGGGCGTTGAATTTGTTGGGTTTATAGGAGTCGAGGCGAGGCCGAGCTGGCCGCGGCGCCTGTTTGGGTTCGCCACTGTGTCGACACAATGTCGACACAGTGTTGAGGCCGGATGCAGTGCTCCGGCAGTCTCTGTGCCGACCTTCGACGCAACCGGACGACCTACCGATCAGAACTTGAATCGGTACCCAACACCGGCCTCTGTCACAAGGTGCCGCGGCATGGAGGGCTGGGCTTCGATTTTCTTGCGAAGGTTGGCCATGTGCACGCGCACGTAATGCGAGTCCTCGCTGTGACCGGGCCCCCAGACTGTCTTCAGCAGGTGTGCGTGTGTGATCACACGGTCGGGTTGAGAGGCAAGCAAGGTCAACAGCTTGTACTCGATGGGCGTCAGTCGCAGCGCCTCTCCCTCGCGCTCGACAACATGACGCACGAGATCAATCCGGATATCTCCAAATTCGATCAGCGGCGCGCCTCCCGGCGTTTGCTGCTGGTGTCTGCGCAACTGGGCACGCACACGGGCAGTCAGTTCACCCGAGCCAAACGGTTTGATCAGATAGTCGTCTGCGCCCGCGTCGAGTGCGTCAATCTTGCTGACCTCGGTCGCTCGCGCGGACAAAACGATCACCGGGATGGCTGACCACTGGCGAAGCTCCCGGATCAGATCCACACCGTCGCCATCGGGCAGGCCCAGGTCCAGCACGAGCAAGTCGGGCCTGCGGGTGCCGGCTTCAATCAGACCTCGTTGATAACCCTCGGCCTCGTGAACGCCGTACCCCTCTGCTTCCAGCGTCAACCGCACAAAGCGGCGGATGTGCGCATCGTCTTCAATGATGAGGATCTGCGGACTGAGCATGTTCATGAAGTGACCGAACTTTCCGAAGTGATGTGGGTTCCGAGGTCTGTTGGCGGTGTGCCGCGCGGCAGCGAGATCACAAAGCGGGCTCCGTCCACCTCAACCAACGACCCGGGCTTCTTTCGATTCTGACCCTGGATGGTGCCGTCGTGGGCGGCCACGATGGCACGGCAAATCGCCAGGCCCAGTCCCACACCGGGGGTGGCACTTTCCCGTTGACCACGTTCGAACTTCTCGAACACGCGCTCTTCTGCTCCCCGGGGAAGTCCTGGGCCATGGTCATCAATGGTGAGTTCGACCGTGTCGCTCAGCGTTCTCGCCGACATCTCGATGACACTGCCCGCGGGCGTGTATTTGCAGGCGTTTTCCAGCAGGTTGACGAGCACGCGCTCGAACAGCACGGTGTCCAGTTTGAGCAGCGGAAGCCCGTCGGGTAGCGTCACTCTGACATCGTGATGTGCCAACGGACCGCGGCAAGCCGCCAACGCGCTGCCGATCACTTCTTCCAGCGGCTGCCATGCCCGATTCAACTGCACGGCACCCGCCTGGAGACGGGCCATGTCCAGCAGGTTGTTCACCAGCGCGCTCATGCGCTGGGCCGACTCACGCATGGCATTGGTCACTTCGCGTTGGGCATCGCTCAGCGCCGGTGGGGTGAGCTCCAGCGCATCGGCCAGGCCCGCCATCGAGGTCAGCGGTGTGCGCAGGTCATGGGAAATCGCTGAGAGCAGTGAGTTGCGCAGGCGTTCGGACTCGATCTGCACAGTGCTGCTTTGCGCCACTTCAATGTAGTGAATGCGCTCCAGCGAGATCGCCAGCAGCGAAGCGCAGGTCTGCAGCAGACGGCGTTGCTCCAGACTCCAAGGCCTTGCCTGGGGTGGCTCGATCACCAGCACGCCGCGAATGCGCATCGGCGCTTTCAGCGGCAGCACCAGGCTGTTGCTTGAGGGCAATGTGTCTGTCCCGCGTCCTGCCTCTTCACCTCGGTCAAAGGCCCACTGCGCCACGGCCATGTCCACAGGGGCACGACCCCCTTCGATGGACTGGAGCGTTTCGTGTTCGTCTGCCACCAGCAGGGTGGATCGGGCGCCAAACTCGCTGGTGAGGAAACGCGCACCGATGTCGGCCACTTGGGAGCCCAGCAGCGCTGCGGAGAGATCGCGGGACATGTCGTAGAGGCTGCGCACGCGGTGCTCCCTCTGCGTCGCTGCCTCGGCCTGCCGTTTGAGTCCAGCGGTGAGCTGGCCCACCACCAACGCCACCACCAGCATCACGCCAAAGGTGACGAGGTACTGCACGTCGCTCACGGCAAAGGTGAATCGGGGTGGTACGAAGAAGAAGTCGAAGAGACCCACACCCAGAAATGCCGCGAGTACCGCCGGCCCCCGGCCGTGGACCAGTCCAACGCCCACCACAGCCAGCAGGAACAGCATGACGATGTTGCTGAGCTCAAGCACGTCCAGCAACGGTGTCGCCAGCAGCGCCGTGGAGCAACAGACCGCAGCTGCCCACAGGTAGCCTCGCCATTGAATGTCATCCGTCTCGAGGGCCGCCGTCACCCGGGGCTTCTCGGCGACAACGGCTTGCCCCACCTGCACCAGGTCCAGGTCGTCGGCCCGGGCTGCGACCCGGTCTGCCACGCTGCGCGGCCAGGGCCAGCGGCGGGTGCGGCGCCCCAGCACCAGGCGCACCAGGTTGTGCTCCCGGGCATAGCGCACCAGCGCACTGGACGTGTCGGGGGCCGTGAGCGTGGCCGTGGTCGCCCCCAGCGATTCAGCGAGCTGCAGTGCGCGTTGTGCGGCCGAACCCGAAGGCCGACCCGGCGCCTCCACGTGCACGGCGTGCCAGGGCACATCCAGCTGGGCCGCCATGCGCGCGGTGCTGCGCACCACCTTCTCCCCATTCGAACCAGGCCCCACCGCCGCCAGAAGGGCCTCCCGGTTGGGCCAGACGGGCTTGTCGGCGCTGCCCTGGCGGTAGGCGCGCATCTCGTCGTCCACCCGGTCGGCGGTGCGGCGCAGCGCCAACTCGCGCAGCGCGAGCAGGTTTCCCTTTCGGAAGAAATTCGCAGCGGCCCGCTCAGCGCGGTTGTCGCCGTCGCGCGGCAGGTACACCTTGCCGGCCTTGAGTCGCTCCAGCAGTTCGTCGGGCGGAAGGTCGACCACCACCACCTCGTCGGCGTCGTCGAAGAAGCGGTCGGGCACGGTCTCCCAGACGCGGATGCCGGTGATGCCGCTGACGATGTCGTTCAAGCTTTCCAGGTGTTGCACGTTCATCGTCGACCACACGTCGATGCCTGCGGCCAGCAGCTCTTCGGCGTCTTGCCAGCGCTTGGGGTGGCGCGAGTCGGCCACGTTGCTGTGGGCCAGTTCGTCGAGCAGCACCAAGGCGTTGTCATGCTGCTCGCCGAAGGCCAGTGCCGCGTCAATGTCGAACTCGTGCAATTGCTGGCCGCGGTATGGGACCGACCGCAGGGGCAGACGGGGCAGGTCTTTGGCCAGCGCCTCGGTGTCGGGGCGGCCATGCGTTTCGACCACACCGATGGTCACCGGGGTTCCCTGGGATCGGGCGACCCGCGCGGCGGAGAGCATGGCATAGGTTTTTCCCACGCCCGCCGATGCGCCAAAGAAGATCTTCAGGCTGCCACGGTGCGCGCGGGCCTCGGCTTCCTGCACCTGCGCGAGCAGGGCGTCGGGGTCGGGGCGATTGGGTTCGGACATGTTGCCTCGTACCGAGCTTCAGGACGGATCGTGTCGTTGGGGAGCATTGTCACCCGCCCTGTGTTTTCGCTGACGGGGACTTCGAGCTCCACGAGCAACCAGCCACCAGGCCAGGATCAACGGCAACACGATGGCGGCCAGCGCCGCCAGCGGTTCCCACCAGCCGTGCAGCCCGGTGCTCACAACATGGCGCGGGGAGTCCCCTGCGCACCCAATGCCAGGTTGAGTTTGAGCACGTTCACACGCGGCTCACCGAGGAAACCAAACAGCGTGTTCTCGGTGTGCTGGTCGACGAGGGCGTTGACCGTCTCGGGCGACAGACCACGCGCGCGGGCGACGCGAGCCACCTGGTAGCGTGCGGCGGCCAGGCTGATGTGTGGGTCCAGCCCGCTGGCCGACGCGGTCACCAGATCCACCGGCACCGGCGCGCTGTTGCCCGGGTCGGCGGCGCGCAGAGCTTCGATGCGCGCGCGCACGGCATCGGCCAGTGCCGGGCTGGTGGGGCCCAGGTTGGAGCCGCCGGAGGCCGCGGCGTTGTAAGCCATTGGCCCGGTGGCCGATGGCCGGCCCCAGAAGTTCTCGGGCTGTGAGAAGGACTGACCGATCAGTTCGGAGCCCACGGTCTGCCCGTCCCGCTCGATCAGACTGCCGTTGGCCTGGTGGGGAAACACCACTTGCGCCACACCGGTCACCAGCAGCGGGTAAAGCAGTCCAGTGACGAGTGTCAGCACCGTGAACAGCACCAGGGCCGGGCGCAGCACCGAGGCTTTGTCGTCGGGTGTGTCGGGGGTGGTTTGGAGTTTTGCGTTCATGAGATGTCCTGGAAGGTTCAAACGAAACCGGCGGCAGAAATCAGCAGATCGATGGCCTTGATGCCGATGAAGGGCACGACGATACCGCCCAGGCCGTAGATGGCGAGGTTGCGCCGCAGCAGCGCGGCAGCGCCCACGGCGCGGTAGCGCACGCCCTTGAGTGCCAACGGGATGAGGAACACGATGATCAGCGCGTTGAAGATCACGGCCGACAGAATCGCCGAGTCGGGGCTGGCGAGTTGCATCACGTTGAGCGCGGAGAGCTGCGGGTAGGTGCTCACGAACGCCGCGGGGACGATGGCGAAATACTTGGCAATGTCGTTGGCAATGCTGAAAGTGGTGAGCGCGCCGCGCGTCATCAGCATTTGTTTTCCGGTCTCCACGATCTCGATCAGCTTGGTCGGGTTGCTGTCCAGGTTCACCATGTTGCCGGCCTCTTTGGCGGCCTGCGTGCCGGTGTTCATGGCCACGGCCACGTCGGCTTGCGCCAGCGCGGGGGCGTCGTTGGTGCCGTCGCCGGTCATGGCCACCAACTGGCCGTGCGCCTGATGCTCCCGGATCAGCTTGAGTTTGGCCTCGGGCGTGGCCTCGGCCAAGAAGTCGTCGACCCCAGCTTCGGCAGCAATGGCCGCCGCAGTCAGGCGGTTGTCGCCGGTGACCATCACCGTCTTGATGCCCATGCGACGCAGCTCGGCAAACCGCTCCTTGATGCCGCCCTTGACCACGTCCTTGAGCTCGACCACGCCCAGCGCTCGTTCCCGGTCGCTCACCACCAGCGGGGTGCTGCCGCGACGCGAGACCTCGTCCACCGTGGCCTGCAACGCCGCCGGGAAACTGCCGCCCAGGGCTTCGACGTGTTTTCGAATCGCGTCGGCCGCGCCCTTGCGCAGCGTGCGGCCCTGCGGAAGATCAACCCCGCTCATCCGGGTCTGCGCCGTGAAGTGGATGAAGCTGGCGCCCAGCGCTTCCACATCCCGTTCGCGCAACTGGAACTTCTGCTTGGCCAGCACCACGATGCTGCGACCTTCTGGTGTTTCGTCGGCCAACGATGCCAGTTGCGCGGCGCCGGCCAGGTCGGCTTCCTTCACACCCGGTGCAGGCAGGAAAGTGCACGCCTGGCGATTGCCCAGCGTGATGGTGCCGGTCTTGTCCAGGAGCAACACGTCCACGTCACCCGCGGCCTCCACCGCACGACCCGAAGTGGCGATCACGTTGGCCTGCAGCAGGCGGCTCATGCCGGCCACCCCAATGGCGCTGAGCAGGCCGGCGATGGTGGTGGGAATCAGGCAAATCAGCAGGGCCACCAACACCACCAGGCTCACGGGCTCACCCGCTCCGCTGGCCTGCACACTGAACAGGGAAAACGGCAGCAAGGTGACCACGACGCCCAGGAACACGATGGTGAGAGCCACCAGCAGGATGGTGAGCGCGATCTCATTGGGCGTCTTCTGGCGCTGGGCGTTCTCCACCATCGCGATCATTCGGTCGACGAAGGTTTCGCCAGGGTTCACGGTCACGCGCACCACCACCCAGTCGGACAACACCTTCGTGCCACCGGTCACAGCGGAAAAATCACCACCGGATTCACGAATCACCGGGGCCGATTCACCGGTGATGGCGCTCTCGTCCACCGAGGCCACGCCGTCGATCACTTCACCGTCGGCCGGCACCATGTCCCCGGCCTCCACCAGCACCACGTCGCCTTTGCGCAGGTTGTAGGCCTCCAGTGGCAGCCACTTCATGGCGGTGCGCGCGGTGTTTCGGTCGTAGGTTCCCTCCAGCTTTTTGGACCAGGTCTCACGCTTGAGCCCGCGCAGCGACGCCGCCTGGGCTTTGCTGCGTCCCTCGGCCAGTGCCTCGGCGAAGTTGGCAAACAGCACGGTGAACCACAGCCACAGGGCCACCGCAACGGTGAAGGCATTGGGCTGCTGCAAGGCAAGCGCGGTGGTGAAGGCGCTCCCGAGGTAGACGACGAACATCACCGGGTTGCGCCACTGCGTGCGCGGGTCGAGCTTGCGAAATGTGTCGACCAGGGCGGGACGCACCATTGCCGGGTCAAACAGGGTCAGGGTTGTGCGGGTCATGTCGGTTCTTTCAGCGGGCCCACAGCATCAGGTGCTCGGCCACCGGGCCCAGCGCCAGCGCAGGCACAAAGTTCAACAAGCCAACCAGCAACACGGTGCCGATCAGCAGGGCCACGAACAGCGGGCCGTGGGTGGGCAAGGTGCCGTCGGTGGCAGCAGCGCGCTGCTTGGCGGCCAGCGACCCGGCCATGGCCAGCACCGGCACGATCACGCCGAAGCGGCCAAACACCATCGCCAGGCCGAGCAGCACGTTGTAGAACGGCGTGTTCGCCGAGAGCCCCGCGAAGGCACTGCCGTTGTTGTTGGCGGCCGAGGAGAGCGCATAGAGCACCTCGCTGAAACCGTGCGCACCCGGGTCCTGTATGCCGGCGCGGCCAGCTTCGGTCATGACCGCCACGGCGGTGCCGATGAGCACCAGCAAAGGTGTCACCAGGATGGCGATGGAGACCATCTTCATCTCGTGCGCCTCGATCTTCTTGCCCAGGTAGGCCGGCGTGCGGCCGATCATCAGGCCGGCGATGAACACCGCCATGATGGCGAACACGAGCATGCCGTAGAGGCCTGCACCGACGCCGCCGAACACCACCTCGCCGAGCTGCATCTGCACCATCGGGACCATGCCGCCCAGCGGCGTGAAGCTGTCGTGCATGGCAATCACCGCGCCGCAACTTGCTGCCGTCGTGATCACGGCGAACAGTGTGGATGCGTTGATGCCGAAGCGCACTTCCTTGCCTTCCATGTTGCCGCCCGATTGCAGGGCGCTGGTGGTCTGGTCCGCGCCCAACGATGCAAGCACCGGATTCCCCTGAAACTCGAAACTGGTGGCTGCAATCACGAAGGCCACGAACAATGCGGTCAT
>JAJNQE010000104.1 GCA_021154985.1 Hydrogenophaga sp. | reverse complement strand
CAACTGCTCGACTACATCGGTTGCATCGAGGATGCGCTGGGCATGAAGGCGCAGAAGAACCTGCTGCCGCTGCAGGATGGCGACGTGCCCGCCACGTATGCCAACGTCGACGCGCTGCGCGACTGGGTGGGCTTTGCGCCGTCAACCCCGCTGGCCGAGGGCATCGGGCGGTTTGTGGCCTGGTATCGGCAGTTCCACCGGGTGTGAATCAGGCTGCTTGGACCACGCGCCTGAGCACGCCGTCCACGCCCTGCTCGCACAGTTTCAGCACCACCTCAAAACCCGCCGCATTGCCGAAGTACGGGTCGGGCACCTCGGTGCGCTCCTCAACACCCGCGTACGCCAGGAACAGGTGCAGCTTGTGCCGCAGCTCGGCGGGGCACACGCGCTGCAACTCGGCGAGGTTGTCGAGGTCCATGGCCAGGATCAGGTCGAAGCGTTCAAAGTCGTCGTCGGTCACCTTGCGCGCACGCTCGTTGACGATTTGCCCGTAGCCCCGGGCTTGCGCCAACGCCACCGCCCGCCGATCGGCCTTTTCACCCTGATGGGCGCCATAGGTTCCTGCCGAGTCCAACGCCACCCGACCGGCCAACCCCCGCCGCACCACCTCGGCGTGCATCACGCTGGCGGCCATGGGGGAGCGGCAGATGTTGCCCATGCAGACGAGAAGGATGTTGACCATGGCACCAAGGATAACCAGCCGCCCAGCTTGGGCAGCACAAAAAACAAAACCCGCCAGCGGCGGGTTTCATCGATCAGGGCACCTGGATCAGATCAGGTAGTCGTCCACGCTTTTGCCAGAGGCCAGCACGGCGCGCACCCACTCGGGCTTGCGGCCCGGACCACCAGCCCAGAGTTCGCCATTGGGGCCGCGGTACTTCGGCGCGGCAGCCGACTTGGATTTGGCAGGCTTCTTGCCGCCGGTGGCGCCACCCAGATCGGCCACCGAAATACCGAATTGCTTCATTTTGGCCTTGATGTCGGCAATCACGGAAGCGAGTTCGTCTTTGCGGGCCTGTTCGGCTTGCGCCATCAGGGTTTGCGCTTGGGCCATGAGTTCGGAATAGCTTGCCATTGGGAAATCCTTGTATTGAAGTTGAAATCGATCAGAGTTTTCGATTACAGGCTGCGTCTGCAGGCATGTATTCTAATCGCCTTTTTTCAATCCAACAGGCGCCCATGGCCGCAGTTCGTCGGGCAACTCGGCGTGTAATTCCATGGCACTACCGGTGACAGGATGTGTCAATCGAAGGCGCCAAGCGTGCAAAAACATGCGTTTCAATCCAACCCGGGTCAATTGCCGGTTGAGTTCGAAATCCCCGTATTTGTCGTCACCCGCAATCGGGTGGCCGGCGTGTGAGAGATGCACGCGGATCTGGTGCGTTCGACCGGTTTTGATGGTGACTTCCAGCAGGCTGAGTCCATCGGGCAGCAGCGTTGAAAGGCTTGCCGGCGCCGCCAGACGCGCGGCAACCTTCACCAGGCTGACCGAATGCATGCCGTCCGGATCGTCCTTGCTGGTCACCTTCACACGGCGTTCGCCATCGGCCAGCAGGTATTTGTGCAATGTCTGGTCCAGCACTTTCAGCCGGGCCGGCCAAGCGCCTTTGACGAGCGCGAGATAGGTTTTGCCAGTTTCCCGTTCGCGGAATTGGTCCTGCAGCGCCTTCAGTGCGCTTTTTTTCTTCGCAATCAGCAGCAGGCCGCTCGTTTCGCGGTCGAGCCGGTGCACCAATTCGAGCAAACGGGCTTCCGGACGGGCCTGGCGCATTTGCTCGATCACGCCAAAACTCACACCACTGCCTCCATGCACGGCCACACCGGCGGGTTTGTCGATGGCGAGAAAGGCATCGTCTTCAAACACCACCGGAAATTGCCGCGCCGGCGCGGGATGGAGCAATTTTTCTTCAGCGCGTTCGGACACCCGAATCGGCGGAATGCGCAACACATCACCGGCCTGCACCCGGTCATCGGCGCCGACCCGGCCCTTGTTCCGGCGCACTTCACCCGAACGGATGATGCGGTAGATGTGGGTCTTGGGAACGCCCTTGAGTTCGCGAATCAGGAAGTTGTCGAGCCGCTGCCCGGCCGAGTCTTCGTCCACCGTGAGGTGCCGCACGGCAGCGGCTGTGGGGGTTGGAGGCTGAAGCAAGGGAAACCGAGGGGAAATAAGGCGCCACGGTGACGGATGGCTGTCTATAATGCGTCACTCTCGTCACGTGCTGTAAGTGATTGATTTGCCTTGAGTTTACGGCAAGCACTGAAGGCGCAGACCTCCCGGCCCGACAAAGCGGGAGATCGACGCGAGATGGTTGCCACCCGCAGCACCCGGCACCCCCGCCGCACCCGCAGTCATTCCCCGTGGAATCCTGGTGCGGTCAAGGTCCGGTCGACGCTGAGGGCGAACCGGTTGATGAAAACAGCGAACCCGATAACGGAATACCCCAATCGACCAGCTCTCGAATGTGGAGCTGATCGAGGACAAAGTGAACACAGAGATAACCCGGCCAGATTCATGTCATTGACAGCCATCCAGCCTTCCCTGCTCACCCAACTCCACGCGCCTACGCCCTGACCTGGCGGTTCGACGCGGCACCTCGGTGCCCGCATGTGTTGAACGCCTGCCCCGAACTGCAGGTCAACGGCTCTCCGGCAATTCCTCCCCTGTTCGCTTTTTCCGCTGGTTCACGGCGAGTTGACGCCTGTGGTCTTGAGACCCGGCGTCCTTGTGTGTTTGAACGAAGGAAATCGCATCATGAAACGCATGCTGATCAACGCCACGCAGGCCGAAGAGCGCCGGCTGGCGATTGTGGACGGGCAAAAACTGCTCGACTACGAAATCGAAATCGAAGGGCGCGAACAGCGCAAGGGCAACATCTACAAGGCTGTCGTCACGCGCGTCGAGCCTTCGCTGGAAGCCTGCTTCGTGGACTACGGCGAAGACCGCCACGGCTTCCTGCCGTTCAAGGAAATCTCGCGCCAGTATTTCGCTGCGGGTGTGCCGGTCAACCAGGCCCGCATCAACGACGTGATCCGCGAAGGCCAGGAACTGCTGGTCCAGGTGGAAAAAGAAGAGCGCGGCAACAAGGGCGCGGCCCTGACCACCTTTGTGAGCCTGGCCGGCCGCTACGTGGTGCTGATGCCCAACAACCCGCGCGGCGGCGGCGTGAGCCGGCGCATCGAGGGCGAAGACCGCCAGGAGCTTAAGCAAGCACTCGACCAGCTCGAGTACCCCAACGGCATGAGCATCATCGCGCGCACCGCCGGCATCGGCCGCGA
>JAJNQE010000086.1 GCA_021154985.1 Hydrogenophaga sp. | reverse complement strand
GTTGTCAACTCTCTAGCAATGTCAACTGCGCGCCTGAAACCTGTCTCTGCGCATTACCACGATGCATGAATAGGAGTGATCGCAATCCGGCACGCCAAGGGCATTCACGTTGAAAACTCGAACGGCAGCAACCGCTGCACTTCTGTCATTCAAGAGGCTTTGCCGCAATTCCGCAGTGGGCCCACTGCGGCCGGCTGCCAACTCGGTGTCAAAAACTGTTGTGCAGCGACTGCCGTCGGTCGCGGCCGGGAGGCAAGTTCACGGTGCCTGGCACGACGCTGTTATCCACTTACTGCGTATCGCATCAGCATCGATAACCGGTATCGTGGAGTTGCAGTCATCTAGCGTGGCAGGCCGCAGGTAGCTGCCTGTTGCTACAGCTGCAGTGCAAACGTCCTGCGTGCCACTTCAAGCTCTGGCATCAATTTGTTCACGACATCGTCGCGAGACATGCGTGAAGTAGCTACCGACAGGCTCATTGCTCCCAATAGCTCGCCCTTACGATTGCGCACCGGTACGGCAATTGAGCGCAGTCCGATCTCCAGTTCTTCGTCGCTTATCGAGTAGCCGCACTCTCGCGCCGCCTGCACCTCGTTCATCAGTGCAGACACGTCGGTCTTGGTTTTTGGCGTAATTGCTTGTCGGCTCATACGCTGCAGGCGGAATTCGACCTCCTCATCCGGCATCCCCGCGAGAAGTACGCGACCGGTGGCCGAACAGTACGCGGGCAATCGCGCCCCGATGCCGAGTCCGAAGGACAAGCTGCGTCGCTGAGTTGAGCGCGCCACGAAAACGACAAAGTGCGAGTCAAGCACCGCGAGAGATGCGGACTCGCGCGTGCGTTCACTGGTGATTTCCAGGATCGGCTGCGCGACCTTTGTCAGCGGCGTGGAATTCACGTACGCGTGTACCAGCCGCAACGTACGAGGCTCAAGCGAAAAATGTCGGCCCGAAGCGCGTGCATACCCCAGCTTGACGAGGGTGAGCAGGGCGCGGCGGGTCGAGGCTTTGCTGTGTCCTGTGATGTCTGCCGCTTCGGTCAAGGTCAGAGGCGAATTGCTGACGCCGAACGCCTCGATAAGCAGCAGGCCTTTCTCCAGCCCCATTACGTATTCCTTGTCCACCACGGCACGCACATCGTCATCCATTTGTGGCCTCACTCAAAGTTGAATAAGTTCGATATTCGAACATTCTGCCCGATTTTGTTGACCCTCATCAATCCGAAAAATACAGTAGTGGTTCACTAAACGGTCAAAAGTTCGATATGCGAATTCTCAAAGACCCATCAGGTACCCAGATATGAGCGCCTCCGCAACAGCCTCCGCCACCACTACCCTGCTGAATTTTTGGCCAACTGGGAAATTCACCCGCATCCCATACCATCTATACCAGGAGCCGGCAGTGCTCGAAGCCGAGCAGCAGCGCGTATTCGAAGGCGCGACTTGGAACTACCTCTGTCTTGAGGCCGAACTGCCTGAACCCGGCGACTACCGCACCACCTTCCTCGGCCGCATGCCGGTGGTGGTGGCTCGCGACAGCGACGGTGAGGTTTACGCGTTCGAGAATCGCTGTTCGCACCGCGGCGCGCTGATCGTGCTCGACGACGGGGGCACCGCGCGCGACTTCCAGTGCGTGTACCACGCGTGGCGTTACGACCGCCAGGGCAACCTCAAGGGAATCGCGTTCCAGAACGGCGTGAACGGCGAAGGCGGCATGGACCCGGCCTTCTGCATGAAGAGCCACGGCCCGCGCAAGCTGCGCACCAGCGTGTTCTGCGGCCTGGTTTTCGGCAGCCTGAGCGACGATGTGCCCGACCTCGAGGACTACCTCGGACCCGAAATCGCGCGCGGCATCTCGCGAGTGCTGCATAAACCGGTGCAGATCCTGGGCCGCTTCAAGCAGACGCTGCCCAACAACTGGAAGCTCTACGTGGAGAACGTGCGCGACACCTACCACGCCAGCCTGCTGCATGTGTTCTTCACCACCTTCCGCCTCAACCGCCTTTCGCAGAAGGGCGGCGTGGTGGTCAGCGAAGACGGCGGCAACCACATCAGCTTCTCGGCTATCGATCCGGCGGCCGAAAAGAGCGAGGACTACCAGGCCGAGGAACTGCGCTCGGAGAAGGACGACTTCAAGCTTGAGGACTCCACATTGCTGAAAGGCCTGGACGAATTCGGCGACGGCGTGACGCTGCAGATACTCTCGGTGTTCCCGGGTTTTGTGCTGGCGCAGATCCAGAACACCTTGGCGGTGCGCCAGGTACTGCCCGAAGGCGTTGAGTCCACGGCGCTGAACTGGGTCTACCTCGGTTTCAAGGACGATACACCCGAGCTGCGCACCATGCGCCACAAGCAATCCAACCTGATCGGTCCAGCCGGTTTCGTCTCGATGGAAGACGGTGCGGTAGGTGGCTTCGTGCAGCGCGGCATCGCCAGCGCCGGTGGCCATGCAGCGATCGTCGAGATGGGTGGCGACAGCGTGCGCTCGCAAGGCAGCCGCACCACGGAAGCGTCCGTGCGCGGCTTCTGGAAAGCCTATCGCCTGCACATGGGAGCGGGTGCATGAGCGCGGTGATCGACACCGCGAGCGCGTTGGCGCTCAATGCTTATTGCGCGCGCTGCATCGACAACGACGAGCTCGAAGCCTGGACCCAACTCTTCACCGAGCAGTGCGTGTACCGCGTGACCACCGCAGATAACCACGCGCAGGGCATGGAAGCCAGCCTCATCTACGCCGACTCGCGCGCGATGCTCAACGACCGCGTGCTCTCGCTGCGCACGGCAAACGTGTACGAGAAGCAGCGCTACCGGCACCTGGTGGGCCTGCCTGTGCTGCTCGGCGAAACGCAGCGCGGCCAGCATAGCGAAACACCCTTCCTGGTGGTGCGCGTCATGCGCGGCGGCGAGACCATGATCTTCGCCACCGGGCGCTACCTCGATGAACTGGTGATCGACGGCACCGACACGCTGCGACTGGCCAGTCGCGTCGTGGTCTGCGACAGCCACAACACCGACACGCTGCTGGCTATTCCACTGTGAGCACGCCGTGAGCACCACATACCTCATCCATATCGCCGGACTTGGCAACGCTGTGCCCTGCACCGAGGGCCAGACCGTGCTCGACGCGGTACGACACGCGGGCTACGAGATGCCGTTCTCGTGCAACTCGGGCGTGTGCGCAAGCTGCAAGGGCCGCGTGGTCTCGGGTCGGGTGAGCCCCGGCGCGGCCGGCGACCACACTCTCACCGCCGACGAGATCTTGCAAGGGCAGGTGCTGTTCTGTCAGGCCAGGCCACTCACCGATATCGCGATCGAACCGCGCCAGATCGAGAAGACCGATCCGAACGCGCGCCGCCAGCTCGACGCCAGGGTCATGCGCATTGACTTTCTAGCCGGCGACGTGGCACGTCTCAAGCTGCGTTTTCCCGCAGGCGAGAAAGTTAAATTCAAGGCAGGTCAATACCTGCAGGTCCTGCTGCCAGATGGCCAGCGCCGCAGTTTCTCCATGGCCAATCCACCACACCAGAACGACGGCGCCGAACTGCACATCCGCCTGCTCGAGGGAGGTGCGTTTTCACAAAGGCTCGCGCAGGACCTCAGCGTCGGCGACACACTTCCGGTGGAGTTGCCGCACGGCGACTTCCACCTGCGCGAGAACAGCGACGTTCCAATCGTCATGCTGGCCAGTGGCACCGGTTTTGCACCGATCAAGTCTATGGTGGAAGACGGCCTGCGCCAGGGCCAGCGGCGCGAGATCGCGTTGTACTGGGGCGCGCGCACCGAGAAAGACCTGTACCTGCTCGACCTAGCGCGCGGTTGGGCCCGACAGGCCGGCCTGCGCTTCGTGCCCGTGCTTTCCGAACCCGATACCGGCTGGACCGGCCGCACCGGCTTCGTGCACCAAGCCGTGCTGCAAGACCACGACAGCCTCGCCGGCCACCAGGTGTATGCATGCGGTGCGCCCGCCATGGTGAGCGCGGCGCGAAGCGAATTCATTGCCACACGGGGCCTACCGCACGACGCGTTCTTCTGCGACTCGTTCGTGATTGCCCAACCCCGCACACCCGCGCTGGCCGATTGAAGCGCACCCGAAGAGGAGCTCACAGATGACCCACCCCAACCCCTACACCGATGTTCCCACCAGCGACTTCGATCCCTACATCACCGAGGTACTGGCCAACCCCTACCCGCACTACGAACAATTGCGCGAGCTTGGCACCTGGGCCTGGCTGGAGCGTTACGGTGTGCTTGCGGTCGCGCGCCACGACGAGGTGCAGCGCATCCTGTCGCAGCCAGATGTGTTTTGCTCCAGCGCTGGCGTGGGCCTGGCCAACTTCCACACTGAAACGCCGTGGCGCAAACCCAGCATCATTCTGGAAGCCGACCCACCCCACCACAGCCGCACGCGCAAGGTGGTAGCGCGCGTGCTGTCGCCAGCGTCCATCGGCCGCTTGCGCGCCACCTTCGAAGACGTGGCGGCGCGCATGGTCGACAGTCTGGTGGAGCGCGGTTCGTTCGACGCCGCCAAAGACCTCTGCGAAGCCTTCCCCATCAAGGCCTTCGGTGACGCCGTGGGCCTGCCCGCCGAGGGGCGTGAGCACCTGCTTCCGTATGGCGACATGGTGTTCAACGGTTTCGGCCCGATCAACGAGCGCTTCCAGGCTCGCATGGACAGCTCTGGCGAGGCGGTGAACTGGATCGCCCAGGTGTGCCAGCGCGACGCGCTCACCAAGGATGGCCTGGGTGCACAGCTCTTCGCCGCCGCCGACGCGGGCGAGATCGGCCACGACGAAGCTGGCATGCTGGTGCGCACCCTGCTATCCGCCGGGCTGGACACCACCGTGTTCACGCTGTGCAACGCCATCACCTGCTTCGCGCGCCACCCCGAACAATGGGCGCTGCTGCGCGAAGACCCTTCGCTGGCCCGCCAAGCGCTCGAGGAGGTGCTGCGCTTCGACAGCACCTTCCATTCGTTCTACCGCACCAGCACGCAGGACGTGGAACTCGGCGGCATCACCGTGAAAGCCGGCCAGAAGATCGTCGTATTCATTGCCTCGGCCAACCGCGACCCGCGCCGCTGGCCCAACGCCGACCGCTTCGACATCACACGCCGCGCCACCGGCCACATGGCCTTCGGCACCGGCATCCACGGCTGCGCGGGCCAGATGATGGCGCGCCTCGAGGGCGAGATCGTGCTCACCGCGCTGGCGCGCCGAGTGGCTTCGTTCCGTCTTGACGGCGAGCCGGTCCAGCATTTCAACAACACCGTGCGCGGGCTGAAGCACATGCCGGTTACGGTCGAGCCGCTGCTGGCGGCCGTTGACTAACTATTCCACAGAAACCACGAAAGAGGCCCACGATGCCCCAGATTGTTTACGTGCAACCCGACGGCTCGCGCGAATCCGTCCCCGCCAGCGCCGGTGCCACGGTCATGGCGACGGCCGTCACCCACGGCATCGCCGGCATCGTCGCCGAATGCGGTGGTTCGGCCATGTGCGCCACCTGCCATGTGTACGTGGACCCGGCCTCGGTCGGCCTCCTGCCGTCCACCAGCGAAGTCGAGAACGAAATGCTCGCCAGCGCCGCGAGCGAACGCCAGGAACACAGCCGTCTCGGTTGCCAGCTCGTGCTCGCCGCCGGCGTTGACGAGCTGATCGTGCACATTCCGGAGCGCCAGGTCTGATGGTCCACGGCGTCGTCATCGTCGGCACCGGGCAGGGCGGTTTTCAGCTTGCGGCGTCGCTGCGCGAGTCGGGCTTTGCGGCGCCCATCACCCTGGTGGGCGACGAGCCAGGCTTGCCTTACCAGCGCCCGCCACTGTCCAAAGGTTTCCTGCAGGCCAAGGTGGACGAGACCGGCCTGCTGCTGCGCCCGCCCGCGTTCTACGAGCGCATCGGCGCACGCGTGCTCGGCGGTACGCGGGTGCAAGGTATCGACCGTGTGGCGCGCCAGGTGCGGCTCTCCAACGGCGAGGCGCTGTCCTACGACCACCTGGTGCTCGCCACCGGCGCGGCCGCACGCACGCTGGCCGTGCCAGGCGCCGACCTGCAAGGCGTCTTCGTGCTGCGCGGACTCGTGGATGCACAGCGCATCCGCGCGCGGCTGGCCCAGGCGCAAGCGGTGGCCGTGGTCGGCGCCGGCTTCATCGGTCTGGAACTCGCGGCCGTGGCGCGCGGCATGGGCCTGCCAATGCACGTCGCCGAGACCGCCGTGCGGCCCCTGGCGCGCGCTCTCTCGGTGCCGATGGCGCTGCACCTGCAGGCGTTCCACGAAGCGCAGGGCACGCGGTTTCATCTATCGGCGCAACTCGCTGCCATTGAAGGCGCACACGGCCACGCCACCGGCCTGCGCCTGCGGGATGGCAGCCACATCGCGGCCGACCTGGTGGTGGTCGCGGTCGGCGTGAGCCCCAACGACCAGCTGGCGCGCGGTGCCGGCCTGGCGGTCGGCAACGGCATTGAGGTAGACGAGCTGCTGCTCACCAGCGATCCGGCCATTTCCGCACTCGGCGATTGCGCGAGTTTTCCATTTGTTTTCAGCGGTGGTGCCCGTGTGCGCATCGAGTCGGTGCAGAACGCAGTCGACCAAGCGCGCTGCATCTCCGCGCGCCTGTGCGGCCAAGCAGCGCCATACGCCAAAGTGCCCTGGTTCTGGAGCGAGCAAGGTCTTTGCCGGCTGCAGATGGCGGGCCTGGCCGTGCCGGGTGACCGCAGCGACATCGAGGGAGACCCGGCCAGTGGCCGCTTCTCGGTGCTGCGCTACCGCGGCGACCAGCTGAGCGCCGTCGAATCCCTAAACGACCCCGCCGCGCACATGCGCGCACGCAAAGCCCTCGCGCCCGCGCCCACGCTCGCACCGGCCTAAGGCCATAGCCCTATTCAACACCTACCCCTTCCCACAGAAAGAGACAACACATGACAGCAGCATCCCGGGTCATCGCGGTCACTGGCGGCGCCAGCGGCATCGGTTTCGCCTTCTCTGAAGCGCTCGCGCGCGCCGGCCACCAAGTCGTCATCGCCGACCTTCGCGGCGCCGCAGAAGCGGCCGAGCGCCTCAAGGCCCAGGGCTTGAAGGCCATAGGCACGCAGACCGATGTGGTCAATCCCGCCGACGTGGCAGGGATGGTCGAACAGGCCGTGAAAGCGTTCGACCGGCTTGACGTGCTGGTGAACAACGCCGGCCTGTTCACCACGCTCACGCTCAAACCGTTCGACCAGATCAGCGACGCCGAGTGGATGCGTGTGATGGAAGTCAACACCCTCGGGCCCTTTGTGTGCGCAAAAGCGGTCGTGCCCGCGATGCGCAAGAACGGCTTTGGCCGCATCGTGAACATCGCGTCCACCACGCCGATCAAGGGCACGCCCAACATGTTGCACTACGTGGCCAGCAAGGGCGCGGTGATCGCATTCACCCGCTCACTGGCACGCGAACTCGGCAAGGACAACATCACCGTCAACGCCATCGCACCAGGCTTCACGCTGAGCGACGGCGTGCTCGAAAACGACATGCACAGCAAGATGGGCGACGTGGTGCGCAAAACCAGCCGCTCGCTGCAGCGCGACCAGGTGCCCGAGGATCTGGTCGGCGCGCTGCTGTTCCTCGCGAGCGACGGCGCGGGGTTCATCACCGGCCAGACCATTGCCGTCGATGGTGGCTCAGTGTTCATCTGATCGGCTGATCCACCATGACCGACTCCACCTACGGCAAGCCGTTCCTTTACATCGATGGCGAATTCATTGAGGGTGGCGACCGCCCGCACCAGAACATCATCAACCCGGCCAACGGCGAGGTAATCGGCTCGCTACCGCATGCACGCGGCGACGACCTCGACCGTGCGCTGCATGCGGCGCAACGCGCCTTCGAAACCTGGCGCAAGAGTTCACCGCTCCAGCGCTCAAAGGTACTGCGCCGTGTGGCCGAACTCACGCGCGAACGCGCACCGCAGATTGCGCGCCAGATCACGCTCGATCAGGGCAAGCCGCTAGGAGAGGCTCTGCTGGAGGTGACCACCTGTGCCGAACACGCGGAGTGGCACGCCGAGGAATGCCGCCGAATCTATGGGCGCATCATTCCAGCGCGTTTGCCGCATGTACGTCAGCTGGTTCTTCGTGAGCCTGTCGGAGTATGTGTGGCCTTCACGCCCTGGAATTTTCCGTTCAACCAGGCCATTCGAAAGATGGTGGCGGCGATCGGCGCGGGCTGCACGCTGGTGCTGAAGGGGCCGGAGGATTCGCCGGGCGCAGTGATTGCACTCGCACGCATGTTCCACGAAGCAGGCCTGCCGGCGGGCGTGCTCAATGTCGTCTGGGGCGTGCCGTCAGAGGTGTCGGACCACCTGATCCGCTCGCCCATCTCGCGCAAGGTGTCGTTCACCGGCTCAGTGCCGGTGGGCAAGCAGCTGGCGTCGCTTGCCGGTCTGCACATGAAGCGCATCAGCATGGAGCTTGGCGGGCACTCGCCCGTGGTGGTTTTCGACGACGCCGACGTGGACGACGCAGCGAATCTGCTCGCACGTTTCAAGGCGCGCAACGCGGGGCAGCTGTGCATTGCGCCCAGCCGCTTCTTCGTGCAGGAGAAGGTGTACGACCGCTTCCTCGACACCTTCACGAAAGCCTACGGTGGCTTAAAGGTTGGTGACGGAATGGACGAGCACACGCAGATGGGCCCACTGGCGCATCTGCGCCGGGTCGATGCCATGGAGAGTTTCGTGGCCGATGCGCTGGAGCGCGGTGCGAAGCTGGCTATCGGCGGCACACGGCTCGCCGGCCCGGGCTACTTCTACCCGCCCACCGTCCTCACCGACATCCCTGAGGACGCCCGCCTGATGGTCGAAGAACCCTTCGGCCCGGTCGCGCCGATCACACGCTTCAAGGATGCCGAAGAAGTGTTGAAGCGCGCTAACGCCCTGCCATTCGGCCTTACCGCTTTCGTGTTCACTGGCTCCATCAAAACGTCCGAACGCATGGTCAACGGCCTGGAGGTGGGCATGGTGAACGTGAACCACTTCGGCATCACGTTGGCAGAAACACCATTCGGTGGCGTGAAGGACAGCGGAATGGGCAGCGAGGGCGGCAGTGAAACCTTCGACAGCTACCTCGTCACAAAGTTCGTTTCGCAGGCCAGCCCTGCTTGATCACCCTCACTACAAGAAGCCAGCACCGACCAGGGGGCCGGAACGCCTTTCCCATCAATCCAGGAGACAACACCATGATGCAACGCAGAACCCTCATCAAATCGGCGGCGGCAGCCGTTTCCCTTGGAGCGCCCACCCTGGGCGTCTTCGCTCAGCAAGTCATAACTCTGAAGTTCCACACCTTCATGGCCCCGACTTCAAATGTTTATCTCAACGCACACAAGGCATGGATGTCGAAAGTGGAGAACGACTCGGGCGGACGTATCCGCTTCGAAGGCTATCCCGCCATGCAGCTGGGGGGTTCACCGGGTCAGCTCTTCGACCAGGCGCGAGATGGTGTTGTCGACATCGTATGGACTCTGGCCGGCCTCACACCCGGGCGATTCCCGCGGACCGAAGTGTTCGAACTTCCGTTCATGACCATGGACGCCATCGGAGCTTCCCGTGCAGCCTGGGAGTACCTCGAAACCCTCGCAGCCGATGAATTCAAGGACGTTCAGCCGCTTGCCTTTCACACGCACGGGCCAGGCGTGCTGCACTCAAAGAGCAAGGCCATCAACAGCGCTGCTGACCTGCGGGGCCTGAAGATGCGCGGTCCGACCCGCCAGGCCACCAAACTGCTCGCCGCCGCCGGGGCTTCTGCCGTGGGCATGCCATTGCCACAGATTCCCGACGCGTTGTCCAAAGGAGTCATCGACGGTGCAGCGTTGCCTTGGGAGGTGATTCCTTCGGTGAAGGTGCATGAGCTTGTGCAACACCACAGCGAATTCGCTCCAGGAAAGCCAGCTCTCTACAACACCGCGTTCGTGATGGTGATGAACAAAAGGAAATACGCTTCGCTGACAGGGGACTTCAAGAAGGTGATCGATGACAACTCGGGCATGGAGACCTCGGCCTGGTTCGGGAAGGTGCAACAGGACCACGATCCCATCAGCCGCAAGATGGCGACCGATCGCGGCAACAAGGTGCACGTTTTCAACGAGGCTCAAACCAACGAGTTTGTACAACTCACTGGAGCCATCGCGAGCGAATGGGTCCAGGAGATGAACAGGCGGGGACAGGACGGAGAGAAGCTCCTGGCGGGTGCAAAGGCGCTCATTGCCAAACACAGGCCCAAAACTGCATGAGCAGCAGCGCGCGGCTTGCCATTTCGATTGGCGACCCGAACGGCATCGGACCTGAGATCGCGCTCAAGGCGATAGCTGCAATGCCCCCGTCCGAGCATTACCGCTTTGAGTTGTTCGGCCCGGATTCGGTGCTGCGCCGCTGCGCCGAGCAGCTGAACCTGAGCTGGGTGCTAGAGGGTGTTCGCTGCCACGAGGCAGGCGCCCTTGACCCGGCTGCTGCCATTCCGGGTCGGATTGACGCAGCGGCTGGCGCTTCAGCAGTGGCAAGTGCCACCGCGGCCATTCAGGCGGCACAGGCGGGCGCTTGCGACGCTGTCATTGCCTGCCCGCACCATGAGACTGCGATCGCGAAGGCAGGCATCACATTCAGCGGATACCCTTCTCTGGTCGCGCGCGTGTGCGGTCAGCCTGCTGAATCTGTTTTCTTGATGCTGGTGGGCGGAGGCTTGCGTATCGTGCATGTCACTCTGCACGAGAGTGTTCGAACTGCTCTTGATCGCCTCAGCACCGACTTGATTGTGCATGCCACACACGCAGGCATCCTGGCCTGTCGGCAATTGGGCATGGCGACACCTCGCATAGGCATGTTCGGCATCAATCCACACGCATCAGAGGGCCAATTGTTTGGCTTGGATGACTCGCTGATGGTGCAGCCTGCGGTGGCGCAGTTGCGTGCGGAAGGCCACGACGTAAGCGAGCCGACGGGCGCAGATACCCTACTGGCCAACAGGCAGCACGACCTCTACGTAGCCATGTTCCATGATCAGGGGCATATTCCTATCAAGCTGCTCGCACCCAACGCCGCAAGCGCGCTCAGCGTGGGAGGAGACGTGGTGCTTTCCAGTGTGGGCCACGGAAGCGCCATGGACATTGCCGGCAAAGGCATCGCCAGTCCCGAGGGATTGCTCCGAACCATTGGCCTGCTGAGTTCCGTCCCCAGCGTGTAACGCCTCTAATGGGACATTGAGGAAGCGATAGCTGTTGTGGACGTCTCGCGTTCAGCTCAACCGCTTCTTGTCGCCTACGGAATAGCTGCAGGTCACGTCTAACTGAAGGTTAGGCATAAAAAATCGATTGAACGAAGTGAGCGAATGTCCGGTCGTGGTCGATCTGGGACATGCGACCGGGGCGCGTTTGCTTGAGGAAGAACATCTAGGGGAGGCGCAGCAAAACGCCGTGTCCGCGCCACACATAGGGTTGCAATGTCTGCAGCAGCTCCGGCAGCTGACTCTAGATGCCTGCGATTTGGAGGAAATGAGTGAGCGCGATGTGGCAAGCGCTGCAGGCTCAGCGCTCAATCGCGACTGTCGGCTGCCGCTGCAAAGCGGGTCTCGGGACTTGATGGCGACCAGACTGACTGCAGCCCGTTAGGTTCAGCATCCGCCTGACGGCTTAAGCTGAATTCGTTCACACCAGTTCTGATGGAAAGTGATTCGAGTGGCACAGCTGGATAAGGTCAATCTGCCTTTTTTTGGGCCTAGAGCGCCGAGGCGCCCCTCTCAAGCAGCTGATCCGTGCCAATTCGCGCAACGATTGCGAGTGCTAAGGCCAGGCGCGCGGCGGAGTGCTCCTCGTCGCTGGGGAGCGAGTCCAGCGCATCGCCCAGCGCGAATGTCCCCTCAATCTGACCGATGTGCAGGGCTTCCTCTCGAGCTTCTTCTTCGCTCAGGTCTCCTGAGCGCAAGCGCTGTAGCCACACGTCAATAAGCTCATGGCCGCCAGGAGCGCGGATCTGCATTTTGTAGGGCTGGTTTTTCATTCTTTGTTCCAAGAGGTTCCATTGATCTGGCGGTGTTTGTTTTCAGGTGGCTCAGTTGGTGACAGGAAATTTGACGTGGTCGAAGTTGCCGGATTCGAGAAAGGCCGAGGCTTCAGAGCCTTGTGCAAGATCGTAGGTGCGGCCGTCGTTCAGAACCAGGCGGTTCTTGATGGACCGGGTGGCGGCGTTTTTGGTGGCGGTGGTAATAGTGGCCTTCGGTTATTATCGGCAGCGTGGTTGCTGGTTAGATTTCTTGAGGATTGCCGAGATGTCCTGGAGTTTTTGTCAACACTCGCTGCAGACCTATTGCAAGATGTATCAGAGGTCCTTCAGCAGCTGCTCAATTGCTCGATTGGCGAGCTCGGCATCAACCATGGCTAACATTTCCGCCACGCGCGCCGCGCGCCGCTGGCGCAGGTAATCCTCGTAGCGATTCTCGGGATCTCTCGCGGGCAGCATGGGCGATCGCAAAAGCGCCACCGCATCCGGGTCCGCTGCGACCAGGCTCATGTGTTGAGTCAACGGCCCCATGTTGGAGAGGTCTAGCCGCCGCGCGATCTCGACAATCTCCATGCCCGTGTGGAAAATCTTCACAGCGCGCCATCCATTGCGCGCCGTGCGAGCTCTGCGTCAACGCGAGCGATCATTTCATGTACACGGCCCGCCATCATGGCGCCCGTAGTTCCGGGCTCCATCGGGAGCACGGACTCCCTCAGAGTGAGGAGGGCAGAGGGATCGTCTGCGAGCGTGGCTACCGCATTGCTAGGGATTTCCCCGCCACGCATTAGCAGCTGGCGTAGCTCGAGCGCGTTGGGGCCGACGGGTCCTGCCAGCAACTCGTCTATGGAACGACGCGCAAGCAGCGCGTCGGCCTCTGCGATCATTTCGCCCACGCGCACTCCGGGATGATCCCAGCCCAGTGTGCGGGCGGCTGCCAAGGCCTCGGGACTGTCTGCAAGCGCGCAGACGAGCTCCTCTCGCGGCGCCATGATCAGGACTAGGTGCGACTCATCTGATCGGCTCCGAAGAGCCTGCGCGAAAACGTTGAGATCGATGGCCATGTGTGGTGCGTTATTCGGTGCGTTATCGAGGATTCAGGGGGATTCCAGGGGACTTTCTTGAGATATCTGCTCTATGAAGCCCCGTGATATACTTGGTTCGAGTCCAATCGCGCCTACCAAACTTTTTCCGGATGCCAAGCATCCCGCAACCAAGCCCGACCTGTTCGGGCTTTTTTGTGCCTGATGCGTTCGTGAGCTTTGGAAAGCGCGCCCTTGCTGTGCGTGCACAGGGAAAACCCATGCTGCGGGGGCGTTCAAGCGTTTCTAGAATGGGCGGTGAACCCCATGGCGTATTCTGGGGTTCATCCGCTTCCTTCCAGAGAGATCCATCAGTGCAAAAAAACAAGGCCGAGAGTGGTAGCCAGCCTGCCGTGCGCGTCATCAAGAAGTACCCGAACCGGCGTCTTTACGACACCGACACCTCGTCGTACATCACGCTGGCCGAGGTCAAGACGCTTGTGATGGACAACGAGCCCTTCGTGGTTCGAGACGCCAAGTCCAACGACGATCTCACGCGCAGCATCCTGTTGCAGATCATTCTGGAAGAAGAGACCGCCGGCGTGCCGATTTTTACCGAGCAGGTGCTGGCCAACATCATCCGGTTCTATGGTCACGCCATGCAGGACTTCATGGGCGCGTACCTCGAGAAAAACGTGCAGATCTTCATGGACCTGCAACACAAGATGGCCGAGCAGTCCAGCGGCGTGAATCCTGAAGCCTGGAAGCAGTTCATGAACGTGCAATCGCCCATGATGCAGGGGATGATGGGCAACTACCTGGAACAGTCGCGCAGCGCGTTCACGCAAATGCAGGAACAGATGCAGAAGAACAGCGAGCAGATGCTGGCGGCCCTCGGTCTCAAGCGATAGGCAGGGCCTCTGCGCCGATGGGTCGGGTCTGAGACAATCGGGGCATGTCTGAAACGCTTGTCCCGGTCGCCAGTGCGGCCCCCAAAGTCGGATTTGTCAGCCTGGGTTGCCCCAAGGCGCTGACGGACTCCGAACTCATCCTCACGCAACTCAGCGCCGAGGGCTACCAAACTTCCAAGACCTTTGCCGGTGCCGATCTGGTGATCGTCAACACCTGCGGCTTCATCGATGACGCCGTGCGCGAGAGCCTGGACACCATTGGTGAGGCCCTGGCCGAGAACGGCAAGGTCATCGTCACCGGCTGCCTGGGCGCGCGTGAAGGTGAGGGTGGTGGCAACCTGGTGCGCCAGATGCACCCCAGCGTGCGTGCGGTGACCGGCCCACACGCCACGCACGAGGTGATGACTGCGGTCCACCAGCACCTGCCCAAACCGCACGACCCTTTTGTGGACCTGGTGCCAGCGCAAGGCATCAAGCTCACGCCGCGCCACTACGCCTATTTGAAGATCAGCGAAGGCTGCAACCACCGCTGCACCTTCTGCATCATCCCGTCCATGCGTGGTGATCTGGTGAGCCGCCCCATCGGGGATGTGCTCACCGAAGCGCGCAAATTGTTCGAGGCGGGTGTGAAGGAGTTGCTGGTGGTCAGCCAGGACACCTCGGCCTATGGCGTGGATGTGAAGTACCGCACCGGTTTCTGGGACGGCAAACCGGTGAAGACCCGCATGTTTGACCTGGTGCGCTCGCTGGGCGAACTGGCCAAGGGTTATGGCGCCTGGGTGCGGCTGCACTATGTGTACCCGTACCCCCATGTGGACGAGATCATTCCGCTCATGGCCGAAGGCCTGTGTCTGCCGTATCTGGATGTGCCGCTGCAGCACAGCCATCCCGATGTGTTGCGCCGCATGAAGCGGCCGGCCAGTGGTGAGAAGAATCTCGAGCGCATTGCGCGTTGGCGGGAGCTTTGCCCCGAGATCGTGGTGCGCAGCACCTTCATTGCCGGGTTCCCTGGCGAGACGGAGGCCGAATTTGATCACCTGCTCGAATTTCTGCGCGAGGCGCGCATCGACCGCGCTGGGTGTTTTGCCTATTCGCCAGTGAACGGCGCTGTGGCCAACGACTTGCCCGATGCCGTGCCCGACGCCTTGCGCGAGGAGCGCCGCGCGCGCTTCATGGCGGTGGCCGAATCGGTGTCCGCCGACAAGCTCCAGCAGCGTGTGGGCGCGACCATGCAGGTGCTGGTGGATTCCGCACCCGGCATGGGCAAGAAGGGTGGAGTTGGCCGGAGTTATGCGGACGCGCCCGAGATCGATGGTGTGGTGCGTTTGCTGCCACCCGAGAAGATCAGCAAGACCTTGAAGGTCGGTGAATTCACCAAGGCAAGGGTCGTCGCAGCGCAGGGGCACGACTTGCTGGCGGTCCCGATTTGATGGCGGAGGCCCGCGTCTTGGTGACCCCAGGCAGCGCGGCACTCGCTCAGCCGCACATGCTGCGAATTTCGCAGCATGTGATCAGCGCGTCGGCAAGCGCCCGTTCGCTTGTTAGCGTTGAGACAAAAGAAAAGGGCTTGCAAACATCACGTTTGCAAGCCCTTATGATTGGTGCCCAGGAGAGGACTCGAACCTCCACGCCTCTCAGCGCTAGTACCTGAAACTAGTGCGTCTACCAATTCCGCCACCTGGGCATTTCAGGAAAAACACGATTATAGCAGAGAAAAAGTGAACGAAAAAAACAGCCTGTTGGCCGAATATGAAGGTGTCGTCTCCGGTCATCGGGACGGCCATGGTTTTGTGGTCCGCGACGATGGTCAGGCCGATATCTATCTCCCTTCCAACGAGATGAGGGCGGTGTTGCACAAGGACCGGGTGAAAGCCCGCATCGTGCGGCTGGACCGCAAAGGGCGGCCCGAAGGACGCGTGACGGAAATCGTCGAACGCTCCGATTCCCCGATCATCGGCCGCCTGCTGCAAGAGAGCGGTGTGTGGCTGGTGGCGCCCGAAGACAAGCGCTACGGGCAAGACGTGTTGATTCCCAAAGGCGCCACGGGCTCGGCCAAGCCGGGCCAGGTGGTGGTGGTGCAACTCACCGAACCGCCTGCGCTGTACGGGCAACCCGTAGGGCGCGTTAAAGAAGTGCTGGGCGAGATCGACGACCCGGGCATGGAGATCGAGATCGCTGTGCGCAAGTACGGCGTACCACACGAATTTTCAGATGCAGCCATGGCACAGGCCCGCGCGCTGCCCGACCACGTGCGCGCAGCCGATCACAAGAACCGCGTTGATTTGCGCGATGTGCCGCTGGTGACGATTGACGGGGAAGACGCGCGCGACTTTGACGATGCCGTGTACTGCGAGCCGGCCAAAGTGGGCAAGGGCAAAGGTTGGCGCCTGCTGGTGGCGATTGCGGATGTGAGCCACTATGTGCAAACCGGTTCGGCCATCGATGTGGACGCCTATGACCGCGCCACCTCGGTGTACTTCCCGCGCCGGGTGATCCCCATGCTGCCGGAGAAACTCTCCAACGGCCTGTGCTCTTTGAACCCCGGTGTGGAGCGCTTGTGCATGGTGTGCGACATGCTGGTCAACGCCAAGGGCGAGGTGCATGCGTACCAGTTCTACCCCGCCGTGATGTTCAGTCATGCGCGCTTCACTTACACCGAGGTGGCGGCCATCCTGCAGAACACGCGCGGGCCCGAAGCGAGCCAGCGCAAGGCGCTTGTGCCTTATCTCCTCAACTTGCACGATGTTTACCGCGCGCTGCTGGCGGCGCGTGGCGAGCGCGGCGCTGTGGATTTCGAGACCACCGAGACGCAGATCGTCTGCGACGAGTCGGGCCGCATCGAAAAGATCGTCCCGCGCACCCGCAACGACGCTCACAAGGTGATCGAAGAGGCCATGCTGGCGGCCAACGTGTGTTCGGCCGATTTCATCAGCGAAGGCAAACACACCGGCCTGTTCCGAGTGCACGAAGGCCCCACGCCCGAGAAGCAGGAAATCCTGCGCAACTACCTCAAGGCCATGGGCGTGTCGCAGACCATCGGCGACAACCCCAAACCTGCGGATTTTCAGAAGATCGCAACGGCCACCAAAGACCGGCCGGAGTCACAACAGATCCACACCATGCTGCTGCGCTCCATGCAGCAGGCCATCTACACACCCATCAACAGCGGCCACTTTGGTCTGGCTTTTGAGGCTTACACCCACTTCACCAGCCCGATCCGCCGCTATCCCGATTTGCTGGTGCACCGCGTGATCAAGGCGATCCTCGCGCGCAAGCGCTACGAGTTGCCCGCCCTGCCCACGCCGGGCGAGGCCCACGCCAAGCTGAGCAAACGCCTGGCCAGCCGTGCCAAGCCGCTGGCTGTGGGCGAGGTTGCCAAGAAACCTTCGGTGGACACCCTGGCCTGGCAGGCGGCAGGTTTGCATTGCAGCGCCAACGAGCGCCGTGCGGATGAAGCCAGCCGCGATGTGGAGGCCTGGCTCAAATGCAAGTACATGCGCGAGCACTTGGGTGAGGAGTTCAGCGGTGTCGTGAGTTCGGTCACCAGCTTTGGCCTCTTCGTGACGCTGGATGCCATGTACGTCGAGGGCCTGGTGCACATCACCGAGCTGGGCGGCGAGTACTTCCGCTTCGATGAAGCACGCCAGGAATTGCGCGGTGAACGCACCGGGATCCGTTATGCGTTGGGCAGCCGTGTGCAGGTGCAGGTGAGCCGTGTGGACCTTGATGGTCGCCGCATCGACTTCCGATTGGTCAGCGGCGATGACGACCTGGTCTTGCGTGCGATGCGCGACAAAACGGGCCAGGCGGGCCCCGTTGAGGGCGCCGAGGGTGCTGGCCGGGGTGGCAAGGCCCACCGTGGCCGCAGCACCGAGGGGGCGGGCTCAGGTCGGCAGGAGCGGGCACCTCGTGCGCCCGCAGCGGACGCCAAGGCGTCGGGCAAAAAGACAGCCGGTAAAAAGTCGGACCGTGGCGCTGCTCGCAGCACCGCCAACCAACCGCGCAAGAGCCGGCGTTGAGCGATGCCAAGACCGTGACGGGCTCGTTGAAAAAGCCGGCTTCGGCTCCAACGAAAAAGCGGGTTGCCAAGTCCGCAACGCTGCCCACCGAGCGCCCGCTGCGCATTGGTGTGTCGGCCCGGTTGCTGTATCAGGTGCCCTTGGAGCTGGGCTTTCGCAACAAGAACCTGCAGTACATCGAACAGTCGCTGGCGCACTGGATCATGGAGCATGGCGCCATCGCGTTCATGGTGCCCGCTGTGGCCCACGACAGCAAACACGCCGCGCGCCACCTCAAGGTGGAGCACGTGGTGCAGGAGCTTGATGCCTTGGTGCTGCAGGGCGGGGCCGACGTGGCGCCGCAGACCTATGGGCAGAAGCCGATCGATCCGCGCTGGCAGGGCGATGTGGTGCGCGACAAGTACGAGCTGGCCTTGCTCAGGGCATTCCTGGTGCAGAAGAAGCCGGTGTTGGGCGTGTGCCGTGGGGCGCAGTTGCTCAACGTGGCGTTCGGCGGCACGCTCTACCAGGACATCCCCACCCAATGCCCGGCGGCCCATGCCCACGTGGACACCGATCTGTACGACCAGCTCGAACACGATGTGACGTTTCTGCAGGGCACTGCCCTCACCAAGCTCTATCCCCACGCTTCACAACTGCGCGTGACCAGCATCCACCACCAGGCGGTGGCGGAGCTGGGCAAGGGCATGGTGGTGGAGGCGGTGTCGACGCTGGACGGCCTGGTGGAGGCGATCCGCTGGACCGGCGATGCCTATGCGCGCGGCGTGCAGTGGCACCCCGAGTTTCACCACGGTCGGCACGCCCTGGCCGACAGCTCACCGATCATGCTGGACTTTCTCGAAGCCTCGCGCGCGGCGGCCATGGAACGCTTGGGTGCGGGCCGCGAGCCCGATCCCCGTGTACCCCGCCCACCCTTGCGGCTCTCGGGCGACTGAGTTTCAATTCCCGGGCAACGCAACGCCCGCATCCACAACACGTCAGCACCGCATGCGCATCGTTTTCTTTCTGCTCGAAACCCTGTTCTTCTTCCTGATGGCAATGGCCTTGTTGCGCGCCTGGATGAACCACCTGCGCGTGCACATGTCGGCGCAGCCCGGGCGTTTTGCCATTGCGGTCACCGACTGGCTGGTTCAACCGGTCCGGCGCATCCTGCCGCGTGCGCTGGCTCAAAGCCGGATCGACTGGGGCAGCCTGTTGTCGGCGGTCCTGCTGGCGCTGGCCTACGGTGGCATCTGGCTGATGCTGGCGTCTGGGGTCTCGGATGTCTCCGTCTCACCCGCCACCTGGGTCGTCACCGTCCTCACCATGGCGCTGCGCATCCTGGTGCGCACCGTGTTGCAGGGGCTGATGATCCTGTTGATCGGCTACGCGATCCTGTCGTGGGTGCAACCGCAATCGCCGGTGATGGGCACGCTCGATCGGCTGGTATCGCCGCTGCTGCGTCCGATCCGCCGCGTGATTCCGTTGGTGGGTGGGGTGGACCTGTCGGTGCTGGTGCTCATCATCCTGCTGCAGGTCGGTCTGATGTTGCTGGGCTGAGCGGGTCGCCACTCAGTTGATGGGCATGACGCGGCGTGCCAGGTCGCTGGCGACCAGGCTGTTGCCCTCCCACTGGTCAGCCAGCCACCCGTGTTGAAAAACGGCGCTGCACACCCGGTCCAGCGCATTCGGGGCTGATGCTCCCTGCCCGGCGAGCGCGGCGCCGATCATGCCTGCCAGCACATCGCCAGTGCCTGCCGTGGACAGGGCGGCGTTGCCGGTGGGGTTGATGCGTGCCACCTCGTGCTGGGCCGTCACCACCGTGCCCGAACCCTTGAGCACGCAGATCGCCTGGAACCGCTCGGCCATGTTCTGCGCCGCCAACAGCCGGTCGGCCATGACCTCTGCGGTGCTGCAGCCCAGCAACCGCGCGGCTTCCAGCGGGTGGGGCGTGAGCACCGTGACCCAGCCGCGCCCACGACGATGGGTCAGCAGGCGCTGCAGCGCTTCGTCGGCAGTCAGTGCGTTGAGCGCGTCGGCATCCAGCACGAGCGTTGTGGCGCTCGACAAGAGGCGGGGCAACACCGCCGCCACCGCCGCGCCACCGCCGCAGCCGCAGACCACGCTGGCCTGCGGTAGCCAGGCCGCGTCCAGCAATGCAGCCGGGCGGCGAAACATGAGTTCAGGGCAGGCCGGGTCCCAGGCGGTCTCGGTGGTTGAACCGGTTTCCAGCAAACCGACAAACACCCGCCCGGCACCCGCGTGCAACGCCGCGCGCGCTGCCAGCACGGCGGCACCCGTCATGCCGGCGCCGTTCACCGCAATGCCCTGACCGCCCACCACCGCCACATCGCCAAAGCTGCCCTTGTGGCTGGCGTGGGGTCTGCGTGTTCCGGACTGGGCGGGCGCCGGCCGGCCGGCCAGCCATGCGGTCGCGGGTAACCCGTCCGGAGGTGTGATGCCCAGATCGTCCAGCCAGACCTGCCCGGCGGCGTCTCGGCCCTGGTGGGTGAACAGGCCGGGTTTCAACGTCAGGAGCGACAAGGTGTGGCGCGGGCCGTGGTGGGAGGTCGACCCCGCGGCCGTTTCATCCAGGGCCAGCAGCGCGCCGGTGTCGGCCTGCAGCCCGCTGGGCAGATCGACGCACAGCACCGGTGAGCTGGTGCTGCGCAACATGCGCACCCAGGTGGCCAAAGTGCCCTGCATCGGGCGGGTGGCGCCGAGGCCGAGCAGGGCGTCGATGGCGAGTTCGTACGAGGCGGGCGGGTCCGGCTGGATGATCACACCAGCCGATCGCGCCTGCGACAAGGCGCGCGCCGCGTCCAGCGGCAACTGGACTGCATCGACTTGCGCGCCCAGCGCATGCGTGACGACCACCCGCACACCGGAGCGTTCTCCCCAGTGGTGCAGGTGCATGGCGGCCACCAGTCCGTCGCCCCCGTTGTTGCCCGGACCGCAGGCCACCCAGATGCACCGCGCGTGTGGCGCGAGTGCCTGTGCGAGCCGGGCCACGGCCAGTCCGGCTCGGGCCATCAGGGTGTGTGCAGGCAGTGCGGCTTGCGCCGTGCACTCCAGTTCGCGCGTGCGGGCGGTGCTGTAAAGGGGGTCGCGTTGGTGGCCGGTGATGGTGCGCATGGGCCACAGTCTGGCTCAGATGCCGTAGCGTTGGGGCGAACACTGGACGAGCGAGAGCGCGGGCGCGCGCGCGCTGATCTGATCGGCCAACAAACGGGCTGAGCCGCAGGCCACGGACCAACCGCACGGACCATGACCCAGGTTCAGCCAGAGGCCCGGCACCCGACTCGGGCCGATCAGCGGGGCACCGTCGGGCGTGGTCGCCTGTTCGCCGCACCATTCCTGAACGTTGCCCGCAGGCCCGCCCAGGCGAACCGCGCCCGGAAACCAGTCGGACAGCGCGCGGTACAGACGCCGGAGCCCGGTTTTGGAGGGCGTGTTCGATCCGCGGCCCCATTCCTGTCCACCGGCCACGCGCACGCGTTGACCGAGGCGCGCAATCGACACGCCAAGTCGCGCATCAAACACCGCCGACTGCGGTGCGTCCATCGGCTCCCTCACTGCTGCGCTCAATGAGTGGCCGCGCACCGTTTGCAGAGGCACTTTCAAGCCCATCGAGCCCAGCAGGCCCGCGCTGGCGGCGCCAGCGCAAATCACCACCGCGTCGAAGCGCTGGGGCTGCTGCGCTGCCTCGTCATGGTGGTTGGGGTGCGATGCGGTGCGAACCAGCTCCAGCTGGAAGCCAGGGGTCAAGGTGTCGACGCGGCTCACGATGGTGTTGAACTCGAAACGGCAGCCCGATTGCTGGGCTTGCGAACGCAGCAACACGGCAAACTCCCGGCAATTGGCCACCGCCTCGCCGCCGAGCTCAATGGCGCCGTGCAGCGCGGTCTCGGTGCTGAGCGCGGGCTCCAGCGCGCGGGCCTCGTCTGCGGTGATGTGCTTCGCGGGAAGGCCGAGGTCGCGCAGTTGCTGCAGGGTTGCTTGCGCCAGGCTGGCGTCGCGCTCGGTTCTCAGCAGCACCAGCATGCCGTGGCTGCGGTCGTGCTCCAGCTGATGCCGGTCTGTGATGGCCTGCAACCGTTCCTGGCTGTAGCGCATCAGCCGATGAATCTGCTCCTGAACAGCATGCTGCGGACCCTGGTGCGCCTGGCGCCATTGCCAGAGCCAACTCCACTCCTTGCCGCGTGGAAGGCGGGCGAGTTGAAGTCCGTCGGTCGCGGTGGACCAGGGCCATCCCACTTTCTGTGCAGCCGGATTCCAGGGGGCACTCCAGCCGGGGGCGATCAGCGCACCGCTGGCAAAACTGGCTTCTTCGGCCACCGTGCTGCGCCGCTCGAACACCGTCACCTCGTGTCCGTCCTGCGACAACTCATGCGCGCACGCAATGCCCACCACCCCCGCCCCGACCACCGCGATTTTCAAACCGTGCTCCCAGAAAACTGCATTGTGCCGGGCGACAACCAACCTCCGGGCCAGCCGGTGGAACAAAAAGCCGGAGGGTGCATGGGCAAAAAACAGAAAGTCAGCGTGTGCGCGAAAACGGCACGGCCGACGGGAAGGGCAGGGTGGGGAGGTAGGACTGCTATAATCGACAGGCTGTGCAGTTCGCGAACACAACAAAGCTTGTGTCCAAAAACTGCACAGCAAATCGCAAACCAGCCCAACCGGGTGTTGTCCGCGGTCACTCCATCAAAAAACGGGGTTGTCAGCAGGCGATCGGGGCAGGATTTTAGACTCAACCTCTGGAAAGTTAACTCATGTCTATCTCCATGCGCGAAATGC
>JAJNQE010000076.1 GCA_021154985.1 Hydrogenophaga sp. | reverse complement strand
GGCGGGGTTATTTCACTCGAACAGCGCTTACCGCTTCCGGCGTTCGCTCGCTCGCCGCACCTGCCGACTCTGGCTGACCTGTATCACCGCCTGGTCTTTTGCAGCGCGGCGCCTTGCAAAGTGGCGCACCGCAAAACGTGTGACGCCAAACGCCAGCACCGCCACGGCAGCCGCGATCACCACGCCGGTGAGCTCACTGCTGTTCATGCTCACTCCACCCGGGTGATGCGGCTGGGCTTGAAGCCCAGATCGGCCGCCTTGCCTTTGCGGCCGCGCGCGGCGCGCGCGTTGTTCAGGCTGCGGATCTCCAGCGTTTCGTCGCGCTCCTTGCCGCCGCGCCCGATGCCTTCGATCTTGACGCTGCGGGTGTAGGCCGCTGCGCCGGCCAGCGTATCTTTCGGCTCCAGGTCGATCAGCATCAGGCCGCGCCCGCCCTTCTCCATCAGCTTGAGTTCGCTGATTTCAAAGGTGAGGATGCGTCCGCCCGTGGAGGCACAACACACGTGGGTGGCCGACACCAGGGGCTGCGCGCCCGAGGTGAAGGCGGCGTGCGACGGCGCACAAGGCGTCTCGCCTTCGCCCAGGTTCAGGAAGGTCTTGCCGCCGCGCTGGCGCGAGACCATGTTCTCCACCGTCGCGAGGAAGCCATAACCGCCCGAGCTGGCGAGCAGCAACGCCGCATTGGCCGGTCCGGCGAAGTAGTGCAGCGGCTGCGTACCGCTCTCCAGCTCGATCAGCGTGGTGATGGGCTGGCCGTCGCCGCGCGCGCCGGGCAGGCTGGCCACCGGCACGCTGTAGACACGCCCGTTGCTGCCGAACACGATCAGGGTGTCCACCGTGCGGCATTCAAAGGTGCCGTACAGGCCATCACCGGCCTTGAACGCGAAGCTGCCGGCCTCGTGGCCGTGGCCGGTGCGCGCGCGCACCCAGCCTTTGCTGGAGATCACCACCGTCACCGGTTCGTCCACCACCTTGATCTCGGCCACGGCCTTCTTCTCGGTCTGGATCAGGGTGCGGCGCGCATCGGCAAACGTCTTGGCGTCGGCTTCGATCTCTTTCACCATCAAGCGCTTGAGGCTGCCGGGGTTGGCCAGGATGTCTTCGAGCTTGCCCTGCTCTTCGCGCAGGGTCTTGAGTTCCTGCTCGATCTTGATGGCCTCCAGCCGCGCGAGCTGGCGCAGGCGGATTTCAAGGATGTCCTCGGCCTGCCGGTCGCTGAGCCTGAAGCGTTCGATCAGCGCGGACTTGGGCTCATCGCTCTGGCGAATGATCGCGATGACCTCGTCGATGTTGAGCAACACCAGCTGCCGGCCTTCGAGGATGTGGATGCGGTCCAGCACCTTGGTCAGGCGGTGCTGCGAGCGGCGGGTGATGGTGCCCTGGCGGAACTCGATCCACTCATTGAGCATCTGCCGCAGCGATTTCTGCGTCGGCCGACCGTCCAGGCCGATCATGGTGAGGTTGATCGGCGCCGAGGTCTCCAGGCTGGTGTGGGCCAGCAGCGCGGTGATGAGTTCCTGCTGCTCGATGCGGCTGCTCTTGGGCTCGAACAGCAGGCGCACCGGTGCGTCCTTGCTCGACTCGTCGCGCACGCCGTCCAGCACCATGAGGATGCTGGCCTTGAGCTGCGTCTGCTCCTGGGTGAGCGCCTTCTTGCCGGCCTTGACCTTGGGGTTGGTGAGCTCTTCGATTTCTTCGAGCACGCGCTGTGTGCTCACGCCGGGTGGCAGCTCGGTCACCACCAGTTGCCACTTGCCGCGCGCGAGGTCTTCAATCTTCCAGCGCGCGCGCACCTTGAGGCTGCCGCGCCCGGTGCGGTAGGCGTCAACGATGTCGCCAGCCGGGCTGATGATCTGGCCGCCGCCGGGGTAGTCGGGCCCGGGCAGGACGGCGAAGAGTTCGTCGTCCGTGAGCTTCGGGTTCTTGATGAGTGCCACGCAGGCGTCGGCCACCTCGCGCAGGTTGTGGCTGGGGATCTCGGTGGCCAGGCCCACGGCAATGCCGGAGGCGCCGTTGAGCAGGTTGAACGGCAGGCGCGCGGGCAACTGCTTCGGCTCCACCGTGGAGCCGTCGTAGTTGGGCACAAAGTCCACCGTGCCTTCGTCGATCTCATCCAGCAGCAGCGTGGTGATCTTGGCCAGCCGCGCCTCGGTGTAGCGCATCGCCGCGGCGCCGTCGCCGTCGCGCGAACCGAAGTTGCCCTGGCCATCGATCAGCGGGTAACGCTGCGCGAAGTCTTGCGCCATGCGCACCAGCGCGTCGTAGGCTGCCTGGTCGCCGTGCGGGTGGAAGCGGCCCAGTACGTCGCCGACCACGCGCGCGCTCTTCACCGGGCGTGCTGCCGTGTTGTTGTTGGGACCGCTGAAGCCCAGACCCATGCGGTCCATGCTGTACAGAATGCGCCGCTGCACAGGCTTCTGGCCGTCGCAGACGTCGGGCAGCGCGCGACCTTTGACGACAGATAGCGCGTACTCGAGGTAGGCGCGCTGCGCGTAGTTCGCGAGGTTCAGGCCGTCGTCCGGCTCGGACAAAGGCAATTCGGGATTCAGGATGTCGGACATGCGTCGGTTCTAAAAGGGTCAGATGTCCACGTCGACCGAGTCGCCGTGCAGTTCCATGAGCTCGCGGCGCGAGGCGGCTTCGCCTTTGCCCATGAGCTTGGTGATGAGGGCTTCGGTATCAGTGAAGTTGATCGCGCCCAGCACCACCGGCATGAGGCGGCGGGTGTCGGGGTTGAGCGTGGTGTCCCACAGCTGTTCGGCGTTCATCTCGCCCAGGCCCTTGAAGCGGCTGATCTGGCACTTGTCGCGCGACACGCCGTCTTTTTCGGCCTTGTCGAGGATGGCGTGCAGTTCGCCTTCGTCCAGCGCGTACTGCTTGAGCGCGGGCTTCTTGCCGCGCGCGGGCACGTCGACCCGAAACAGCGGCGGGCGCGCCACGAACACGTGGCCAGCTTCGATGAGCTTGGGGAAGTGGCGGAAGAACAGCGTGAGCAGCAGCACCTGGATGTGCGAGCCGTCCACGTCGGCGTCGCTCAGGATGCAGACCTTGCCGTAGCGCAGGCCGCTCAGGTCGGGCGTGTCGTTCGGGCCGTGCGGGTCCACGCCGATGGCAACCGAGATGTCGTGGATCTCGGTGTTGGCGAACAGGCGGTCGCGCTCGACTTCCCAGGTGTTGAGCACCTTGCCGCGCAACGGCAGCACGGCCTGGTTTTCCTTGTCGCGGCCCATCTTGGCGCTGCCGCCGGCCGAATCGCCCTCGACCAGGAACACCTCGTTGTGCGCCAGATCGCGGCTCTCGCAATCGGTGAGCTTGCCGGGCAAAACGGCCACGCCGGAGCCCTTGCGCTTCTCGACCTTCTGACCCGCCTTCTGGCGCGTCTGCGCGGCCTTGATGGCGAGTTCGGCGAGCTTCTTGCCGTAGTCCACGTGCTGGTTGAGCCAGAGCTCCAGCGCGGGACGAACAAAGCTGCCCACCAGCCGCACCGCGTCGCGCGAATTGAGACGTTCCTTGATCTGGCCCTGGAACTGCGGGTCCAGCACCTTGGCTGAGAGGACATAGGAGGCGCGCGCGAACACGTCCTCGGGCAACAGCTTCACGCCCTTGGGCAGCAGCGCGTGCAGTTCGATGAAGCCCTTGACCGCCTGGAACAGGCCGTCTCTCAAACCGCTCTCGTGCGTGCCTCCCGCGCTGGTGGGGATCAGGTTCACGTAGCTCTCGCGCACCGGCTGGCCGTCTTCGGTGAAGGCCACGCACCAGGTGGCGCCCTCACCCTCGGCAAAGCTCTCGTCTTTCGCGTCGGCAAAACCTTCGCCTTCGAACAGCGGGATCACCGGCTCGCCATTGAGCGTCTGCTGCAAATAGTCGCGCAGGCCGCCCTTGTAGAGCCAGGTCTGGATGTCCTTGGTCTTTTCGTTCACCAGCGTCACCGTCACACCCGGCATCAGCACCGCCTTGCTGCGGAGCAGGTGGGTCAGCTCGGCCATGGGCAGGGCGGCGGATTCGAAGTACTTGGCGTCGGGCCAGGCGCGCACGGTGGTGCCCTGCTTACGGTCGCCTTCGCCTTTCGGTGCAATGACCAGTGCCTCGATCACGTCGCCAGCCGAGAACGCGAGTTTCGCCACCTGGCCTTCGCGGTAGCTGGTCACTTCGAGGCGGGTGGAAAGTGCGTTGGTCACGCTCACGCCCACGCCGTGCAGGCCGCCCGAGAAGCTGTAGGCGCCGCCCTGGCCCTTGTCGAACTTGCCACCGGCGTGCAGCCGTGTGAACACCAGCTCGACCACCGGGGCCTTTTCTTCGGGATGCAGGCCGAACGGGATGCCGCGGCCGTCGTCTTCCACGCTCACCGAATGGTCGGCGTGCAGCGTGACCTTGATCTTCTTGCCATGCCCGGCCAGGGCCTCGTCGGCCGCGTTGTCCAGCACTTCCTGGATGATGTGCAGCGGGTTGTCGGTGCGGGTGTACATGCCCGGCCGCTGTTTGACCGGCTCCAGGCCCTTGAGGACGCGGATCGAGCCTTCGGAATACACGGGGGGAGTTTGGGTTGCCATGGGGGCGGATTGTAAGCACCGGGCCCAAAAGACTGGATAAAATCACAGATTCTTTTGCCCGGCACCGCCAGCAATGCCCAACCGGCATCAATCGAGAGATGCGATATCAAGAGCGGATGCCAAGGGCGACAGGCAAGCTGTCGGCTTCTTCGCTACATTTCCCGGATGTCATCCGCCTCCCCCACCCGAGCCCCCTTGTCCACCGCCCAAGTCCTGGCCTGCGGCGCCCTCATCGTCACCCTCTCCATGGGCATCCGCCACGGCTTCGGCTTGTGGCTGCAACCCATCACCCAGGCACAAGACTGGACGCGCGAGAACTTCGCTTTTGCGCTGGCGATTCAAAACCTCTCCTGGGGCCTGTTCGGCATCTTTGCCGGCATGGCGGCCGACCGCTTTGGCGCGTTTCGGGTGCTGATCGGCGGCGCGCTGCTCTACGGCCTGGGCCTCACCGGCATGGCCCTGACCACCACGCCCATGACCTTTGCGCTCACCGCCGGCGTGTTGATCGGCGCTGCGCAGGCCGGCACCACCTACGCGGTGATCTACGGCGTGATCGGGCGGCAGATCTCGGCCGACAAGCGCTCGTGGGCCATGGGCGTGGCAGCAGCGGCCGGCTCGTTCGGCCAGTTCCTCATGGTGCCGGTGGAAGGCTGGCTCATCAGCAGTTTTGGCTGGCAGGAAGCCTTGCTGTTCCTGAGCGCGGCGGTGCTGCTGATCGTGCCGCTGGCCTGGGGACTGCGCGAGCCGGGCTTTGCCGGTGGTGTGGCGCCGGCGCGCGAACAAACCATCCTGCAGGCGCTGCGCGAGGCCTTTCGCTACCGCAGCTTCCAGCTGCTCATGGCGGGTTACTTCGTGTGTGGTTTCCAGGTGGTGTTCATCGGCGTGCACATGCCCAGTTACCTGAAAGACAACGGCCTCTCGCCGCAGGTGGCGAGCTACGCGCTGGCGCTCATCGGCCTCTTCAACGTGTTCGGGACGTACGCGGCCGGCGCGCTGGGCCAGCGCCTGGCCAAGCGGCACATCCTGTCGTTCATCTACTTCGCGCGCGCGGTGGTGATCGCCATCTTCCTGATCGTGCCGCTCTCGCCCATGAGCGTCTATGTGTTCGCCAGCGTCATGGGCCTCCTGTGGCTCTCCACCATTCCGCCCACCAACGCGGTGGTGGCGCAAATCTTCGGCGTGGCCCACATGTCCATGCTGGGCGGCTTCGTGTTCTTCAGCCACCAGATCGGCAGCTTCATGGGCGTGTGGCTGGGCGGCGTGCTGTACGACCGCACCGGCAGCTACGACATCGTCTGGTACATCTCGATCGCACTCGGGGTCTTCGCGGGTCTCATCAACCTGCCGGTGCGCGAGACCCCCATCGTGCGCACGCCACAGCGCGTGGGAGCCACCGCGTGAATCTGGACCCCCACGCTCCGCCGCTGCGCGGGTCGCTGCCCCCCGAGGGGGCTGAGCCGCCTTCGGGCGGCCGTGCGGCGGCTCGCCTCTGGCAGCGCGCCCTGGTGTGGACCGGCGTGGTCGCGGTTCTGCTGGGCACATTTGCGCTCTACAACCAGCCCGGTTTTCTCGTGAATCTGGCCGATCAGCTCTGGAGCTGCTTCTGATGCACGGCACCGAAGCGCCATCGGCCTGGGTTCAACGCTGGTCTCACCTGACCCCCCACGCTGGATCGGTGCTCGACGTCGCCTGCGGCCACGGCCGCCACCTGAAGTGGTTCGCGCAGCGAGGCCACCCGGTCACCGGTGTGGACCGCTCGCCCGAGGCCATCGAATCGGTCAAACCCTTCGGCCGCGCCGTGATGGCCGACATTGAAAACGGTCCCTGGCCCCTCGATGGCGAGACCTTCGACGCGGTGATCGTGACGAACTACCTCTGGCGCGCACTGCTGCCGGTGATCACGCGCAGCGTGGCGCCCGGCGGCGTGTTGATCTACGAGACCTTTGCCATCGGCAACGAGAGCGTGGGCAAACCCTCGCGGCCCGACTTCCTGCTGCAGCCCGGCGAACTTTTGCTCGCCTGCGAGGGTCTGCAGGTGGTGGCGTATGAAAACGGCTTTTGCGACCGGCCCGAGCGCTTCGTGCAGCGCATCGCGGCGGTGCGAAAACACCCGGGAACACCCGAGTCGCCGCCCCGGTATGCGCTGGATGCCACTGGGTAGAATGCACGATTCGCGCGCAGCGCCCCAGCCTCTGGGACGACCCCAGCAACGCGCGCCCATTCGAGCCTGCAGCAATGAACACCATCACCGGCAGCATCGTGGCCCTGGCCACCCCCCTGCATGAAGACGGCAGCGTGGACTACCCCACGTTGCGCAAACTGATCGACTGGCACATCACCGAAGGCACGGACTGCATCGGCGTGGTCGGCACCACCGGCGAGTCGCCCACCGTCACGGTCGAAGAGCACTGCGAAATCATCCGCGTCTCGGTGGAACAGGCCAAGACGCACGGCGACAAGCGCGTTCCCATCATGGCCGGCTGCGGCGCCAACTCCACGCGCGAGGCCATCGAGCTCGCGCGCTTCGCACACAGCGTGGGCGCCGACTGCCAGTTGCAAGTGGTGCCGTACTACAACAAGCCCACGCAAGAAGGCCAGTACCAGCATTTCAAGGCGATCGCCGAAGCGGTGGGCGACCTGCCCACCGTGCTCTACAACGTGCCCGGCCGCAGCGTGGCCGACATGCACCATGAGACCGTGTTGCGCCTGGCGCAGGTGCCCGGCATCGTCGGCATCAAGGAGGCCACGGGCAACATCGAACGCGCGCAATGGCTCATTCGTGAAGCCCCCAAGGGGTTTGCCGTCTACTCGGGCGACGACCCCACCGCTGTGGCACTCATGCTGTGCGGTGGTCACGGCAACGTGAGCGTTACGGCCAACATCGCCCCGCGCCTCATGCACGAACTCTGCGTGGCCGCGATGGCCGGCGACGTGAAAAGGGCCATGGACATCCAGTTCCGCCTGATGCCGGTGCACAAGCAGCTGTTTTGCGAGGCCAACCCGATCCCGCTGAAGTGGGCCATGGCCCGCATGGGTCTGTGCCGTGAGACCATGCGCCTGCCGCTCACCCCCATGTCGCGCCACTTGGTGCCTCAGGTCGAAGGCGCGCTGCAACAAAGCGGCCTGATCTGACTCCCACTCCCTTTCTGTCCACCCCATACCCGGTCTCCACCGAGCTTCCCATGTCCAATCCCGCTCTGAACCAGACCCACCGCCCCACGTCCAGGGCCGCCGCGTGGTCCCGCCTGGGCCTGGTGGCTGCTGCCGCCCTCATCGCCTCGGGCTGCTCCATGCTCCAGGAAGACAAGATCGACTACAAGAGCGCGCAGCGCGGCAGCACCCTGGATGTGCCGCCCGATCTGACCCAGCTCAGCCGGGACTCGCGCTACAACGTGCCGGGCACCACGGTGACGGCCAGCGGCTACCAGGCCGCCCAACCCACGCAAGCCACCGCCGCCACCACCGCGATGAACGCCGTGGGCGACGTGCGCATCGAGCGCTCCGGCAACCAGCGCTGGCTCGTGGTCAACCGCCCGGCCGACAAGCTCTGGAGCCCCGTGCGCGACTTCTGGCAAGAAAACGGCTTCCTGCTCGACATCGACCAGGAAGCGCTGGGCATCATGGAAACCGACTGGGCCGAGAACCGCGCCAAGCTGCCGCAGGATTTCATCCGCTCCACCATCGGTCGCGTGTTCGAGAACCTGTATTCCACCGGCGAGCGCGACCGCTTCCGCACCCGCCTGGAGCGCAATGCCAACGGCAGCACCGAAATTTATGTCAGCCATCGCGGCATGGTCGAGGTGTACTCCAACACCGAGAAAGACCAGACCGTCTGGCAACCCCGCCCCGCCGACGTGGAGCTCGAAACCGAGTTTCTGCGCCGCATGATGATCAAGCTCGGCGTGAGCGAAGCGCAGGCCCAGGCCATCACCGCGACAGCGCCCGCGCAGGCCGCTGCCAAAGTGGTCACGGTGAACAACGCCCCCGTGGTTCAGTTTGTCGACAACTTCGACCGCGCCTGGCGCCGTGTCGGCCTCTCGCTGGACCGCACCGGTTTCACGGTGGAAGACCGCGATCGCACCAAAGGCATCTACTTCGTTCGTTACGTGGAACCCGTGACCGACGCCAAAGAGCCGGGCTTCTTCGGCAAGCTGTTTGGTGGCTCCAAGAAGGAAGCAGCCACCGAGCGCTACCAGGTGCTGTTGCGCAGCGCCGACACCACCACCACCGTCTCGGTGCTGAGCGCGCAAGGTCAGCCCGACACATCGGCCAACGCACGCCGCATCACCCAACTGCTGGCCGACGACCTCAAGTGAACGGTCATCGCGCGGCGAACACAGGCCGCGTTCGGGCGGCCTTTTTCATGCGCTCACAGCCCGAGATGGCTCGCCGGAAACGACGGAGTGCTTCGCAGCCAGCCCTCGTTCACCCGCTCCTGCAAGGCCACGCGCCGTTCGGCATTCACACTGGCCACCAGCGTGTTGCGCAGGGGGTCCAGCCGCTCCAGCGTCCACACCGGTGAGCCCATGGCGCTGGGGAGCTCAGCCCCGGCGGCACCCGTGCAGGCGTGCGCCTCCACCAGGTGCGACCAGGTCACACGCCACTGCACAAAACGTGGGTGTTGCAGGCGCAGCTGGTCGTAGTGGCGCGCGAGCATCCTGAGCGTGCGCCCCCGGCGCGCCCAGCGGTTCAGCGCATCGACCACCACGCGTTCGCCCAAGGGCCAGTCGGCGAAGTCGGGATCGCTCAAGGTGATGTGGTTCCAGCCCTGTTCGGCGGCCACCTCGAACGCCTGGCGCACCGTGTCCAGAAAGACCTGCCGGCCTTCGAGACGGCCAGTGGGCAGTGGAGGCAGCGGTTGGGTTTCGGCGGCTTGGGGGTCGGTCATGGCAAGCTCCTGTGGGGCGTGTTCAGCCAGCAGCCGGCTGTCACACGCGGTGCAACCAACCGGCCTCGAACCAGTCCTGCAGCAGGGCCTGCGCACCCTCGCTGGCGCGCTGCACCTGGCGAGTGTCCAGGCAGCGCTCGTCGGCCAGGCGCTGCATCAGGCGCGCATCGGCACCGCCCGCACGAAAACCCTCACCGTTGATGAAGACATGGCGCAGGTCGTACATCATGCGGGTGCGGCGGTCCAGGCGCACCGCGCCCGCCACCCAGTCGTCTTGTGGCTCGTCAAAGAAGATGCGCGGTTTGGGCTCGGTCATCACCTCACCCAGCGCACAGGCCAGCGATTGCCGTTCGGCCAGCAGGCGCTGCAAGGCATCCACCGCAAAAGCTTCCAGCCCTTCGGGCATGGCGCCCGGGTGGGCGGTGGCAGCCTGTCCCGGGTCTCGGTAGAGCGTCTCGTCGTCGAGCTCATCGGCCATGCGCTGCAACAGCTCACCCGCGAGGCCGCCGCGCTGAGGCGCGCGAAAGCCGATGGAGTAGGTCGTGCAGTCAACGCCCAGCGCATCACCGTCGTGCGCCCAGCGCGGCGGCAGGTACAGCATGTCGCCAGCCTCCAAGACGTGTTCTTCTTCGGGCTCGAAGTTCTGCAAGATCTTCAACGGCACACCGGGCTGCAGCGTCAGGTCTTTCTGCCGGCCGATGCGCCAGCGGCGTTGACCGGTGGCCTGCAGCAGGAAAACGTCGTAACTGTCGAAATGCGGACCTACACCCCCACCCTCGCTGGCCCAGGAAATCATCAGGTCGTCCAGCCGCGCGTCGGGCACAAAACGAAAGCGCTTCAACAACTCGTGTGCGGCGTCCACGTGCTGGTCGACCCCTTGCACCAGCAGCGTCCAGCCGGCTTGCTTGAAGGGTGGCAGACCGTTGCGTTTGAACGGTCCTTGCTTGAGCGTCCAGCCCTGGGGTTTGCGCACGATCAGGCGCGACTCCACCGCCTCCTGGCTGGCCAGGTCAAACAGTTGCGTGCGGCTCAGCAGCGGCTCGAAACCGGGTATGGCCTGCCGGATGAGCAGGGGTTTTTTCTGCCAGTGACGGCGCATGAACTGCGTCGGCGTCAACCCGCCGAGCAACGGGGACGGGGCATCGGGCGAGGGTGCCGTGGCGGGCAAGCGGGCGGTTTCAGATGTGAACATGGGACAATTGTCGGATGAAAATCACACAACAATGCGTCGTGGCGCTGACCTGGACGCTCAAGGACACGCTGGGCGAGGTGCTCGACGTGCTGGAAGAGCCCGTGGAGTTCCTGGTGGGCGGCAGCGACCTGCTGGCCAAGATCGAAGAGGGCCTGCTCAACCACTCGAAGGGTGACACGATCGAGCTGCACCTGGAGCCGGTGGACGGCTTCGGTGACTACGACGACACCCTGCTCTTCCTGGAGCCGCGCCACCTGTTCCCCGACGAGCTCGAAGAAGGCATGGGCTTTGAAGGCCTGCCGCCCGGCTGCAACCCCGCCGCACCGCGCGACCGGCTCTACTTCGTGAGCGACATCTACCCCGAACACGTGGTGCTCGATGGCAACCACCCGCTGGCTGGCATCGCGCTGCGCATCTCGATGAAGGTGCACGCGGTGCGCGAAGCGACCGAAGCCGAGGTCGGCAAAGGCTCGATGGGCACCGGCTTCTTCCGCATGCAGGTGGACGAGCCCGACGAGCTGCAAGGCCCAGGCATCACGCCGCCCGGCCCTCGCACACTCCACTGAATACTGTGCCCCCACGCTCCGCCGCTGCGCGGGTCGCTGCCCCAGGACTGGGAAAGGACCCGGTCCTTGCCAGGTCAGGGACTGATCCGGCTGGGGGCGGCCCGGCGCCGAATCGCCGCTGTCAGCCGCGACCTGTCGAGCCGTAGCCCCCGGCGCCGCGCTCGCTCGCGGCTTCGAAGTCGTCCACCACGTTGAACTGTGCCTGCACCACCGGCACGATCACCATCTGCGCGATGCGCTCCATGGGCTCGATGGTGAAAGGCACGCTGCTGCGGTTCCAGGCGCTCACCATGAGCTGTCCCTGGTAGTCGCTGTCGATCAGGCCCACCAGGTTGCCCAGCACGATGCCGTGTTTGTGGCCCAGCCCCGAGCGCGGCAGGATCATGGCGGCAAAACCAGGGTCGGCCAGGTGGATGGCCAGGCCGGTGGGCACCAGTTGCCAGGCGTTGGGTGCCAGGGTGAGGGGTGCGTCCAGGCAGGCCCGCAGGTCCAGCCCTGCGCTGCCGCCGGTGGCGTACGCGGGCAGCTGGTCTGCCATGCGCGGGTCCAGCGCTTTCACATCGATGCGCATTCAGCCCACTCCGTTCAGGTGTTTCATTTCGGTTTCTTCAGCGCTTCTTCCATCGCCTTCATGGGATCGGATTCCGCTTCTTCTGCGGCGGGCTCGGGCTTCAGATCGCCCTCGGCTGCTGGCTCGGCTTCAGGTTCTTCCGCGGCTTCAGGCTGCTCTTCTTCCAGACCCGGCATGTTGCGCAGCATGTCGTTGACCGTGGCGTCATCCACCACCACGGCCTTGCCCAGGCTGCCGGTGACGATGCCCGGGTTGAACACGATCACTGCGACCATGATCAGCTGCAACACGATGAAAGCGATCGAACCCTTGTAGATCTGCGCCGTGGTCACGGCCTTGATGCGTTTGCCCGTCACCACATCGTCGTAATCGTTGCGGGCGGCCACGCTGCGCAGATAGAACAGCGCAAAACCGAACGGCGGCGTGAGGAACGAGGTCTGCAGGTTCATGGCCAGGATGATGCCGAACCAGATCAGGTCGATGTCCAGTTTGGTGGCCACCGGCACCAACAGAGGCACGACGATGAATGCGATTTCGAAGAAATCGATGAACATGCCCAGCACGAACACCAGCAGGTTCACCACCAGCAGGAAGCCGAGCTGTCCGCCGGGCAGTTTGTCGAACAGGTGCTCCACCCAGATGTGACCGTCGGCCGCATTGAAGGTGAAGCTGAACACGGTGGAGCCGATCAGGATGAACATCACGAAGATGGCCAGCTTGGTCGTGTTCTCAAGCGCCTGCTTGAGCAAGGCGAACGACAGCGTGCGCCGTGCGCCCGCCATGATCAATGCGCCCAGTGCACCCATGGCGCCACCCTCGGTGGGTGTGGCCACGCCCAGGAAGATGGTGCCCAGCACCAGAAAGATCAGCACCAGCGGCGGGATCAGCACAAAGGTGACGCGCTCGGTCAGGCGGGACAGCAGGCCCAGCTTGAACAGTCGGTTGAGCAGGGCCAGGCCCAAGGCGAGGAAGGCCGAAATCGTCATGGACAGGATGAAGATTTCGTCACCCGGCGCCGGCAGTTCGCGGCCCAGCCAGGGGTTCATGACGGACTCGTGCACCTGTGCCCAGGCGAAACCGACCAGCGCGCACAGCGCCAGCAAGGCGATGAGCGACGTGTGGCCGCTGGAGCCGTTGGGTTCGGAGTAAATGCGCGCTTCGGGCGGCAGGGCGGGCACCCAGGCGGGCTTGACGATGGCCACCACCATGATGAACAGCAGGTACAAGCCCACGAGCATGAGACCCGGGATCAGGGCGCCGGCGTACATGTCACCCACGGAGCGACCGAGCTGGTCGGCCAGGACGATCAGCACCAGCGAGGGCGGCAGCGCCTGGGCCAACGTGCCCGAGGCGGTGATGGTGCCGGTGGCAATGGTGCGGTTGTAGCCGTAGCGCAGCATGATGGGCATGGCGATCAGACCCATGGAGATCACGGAAGCGGCGACCACACCGGTGGTGGCGGCGAGCAAGGCGCCCACCAGCACCACGGCCACACCCACGCCGCCCCGCAGGGGACCGAACACCTGCCCCACGGTTTCCAGCAAATCCTCGGCCATGCGGCTGCGCTCGAGGATGATGCCCATGAGCGTGAAGAAGGGGATGGCCAGCAGGGTGTCGTTCTGCATGATGCCGAAGACCCGCAGCGGCAGCGCCTGGAACAGGTTGGAGGGGAACAGGCCCAGCTCCATGCCGATGAAGCCGAAAAACAGGCCCGTGGCGGACAGGGAAAATGCCACCGGGAATCCCGCCAGCAAGAAGATCAGCAGGCCCGCGAACATCACGGGCACAAAGTTCTGGGTCAACAGTTCGATCATGTCGAAGCTCCTGCGCGGCGCGCTTTTTCTTCGGCGGCGAGTTGTTCGGCCAGCAGCTCGGCCTCACTCGGTCCGGTGTGGCTCAGGACATCGGGCCCCTGCCCCGTGAGAAACGCAAAGCGCTTGGTGAGTTCGGAGATGCCCTGGAGGAAGAGCAAAGCGAAACCCAGCGGGATGAGGCCATAGACCGGCCAGCGGATCAGACCACCCGCGTTCGACGACATCTCGCCCGTGGTCCACGCACGCTCGAACAAGGGCCAACCGAGCGTCGCCATCATGTAGCACATGGGGAACAGGAAGATGATGATGCCGGCCACATCGACCCAGTTGCGCGTTCGCGCGCTGAACTTGCTGGAGACGAAGTCGATGCGGACGTGGGCATTGCGCAAAAACGCGTAGCCACCGCCCAGCATGAACACCGCGGCAAACAGGTACCACTGGATTTCCAGCAAACCGTTGGAACTGACGTTGAACACCTTGCGCACGATCGCGTTGCCCGCGCTGATGAAGGTGGCGGCCAAAATCAGCCACATGGCCGCCTTGCCGATCAGGTCACCGAGCGCATCGATGAGGCGTGAGAGTTTGAGCAGGAACAGCATGGGAATTCCCAGGGGGTTGGGAGTGACGAACAAAGCCGTCGAGTCTAGCAAGCGAAACGGCCGGCACCTGAACGGGCACTGACGACCGCTTCGTGGCGTTGGTGGCCTGAGCAAAAAACCCCGCCAGGGCGGGGCTTTTTGCCGGAGCGTCAGACCAAATTACAGCTTGGCCGCTTGCATGTAGCGGTCGAACTGGGCTTCGGTGAAACGGAACCAGAGGTTCTGGTCTTTGCGGAAAGCCGCATAGTCGGTGTAGATCTTCTTCCACTTGGGGTTCTTGGCGCTGTTGTCCGCATAGAGCTCCATGGAGTTCTTGAACGCAGCATCCATCACGGCCTTGGGGAAGGCCAGCACCTTGGTGCCTGCGGCCACGAGTTGCTTGAGCGCGGCCGGGTTCAGGGCGTCGTACTTGGCCTGCATGGTCGTGTGAGCAATGGCAGCAGCGCACTCCACGATGGCCTTGTTCTCCGGCGACAGGGCGTTGTAGGCCTTGTTGTTGACGTACAGCGACAGCTGTGGGCCGCCTTCCCACCAGCCAGGGTAGTAGTAGTTCTTGGCGACCTTGTTGAAGCCGAGTTTCTGGTCGTCGTAAGGACCGACCCACTCGGTCGCATCGATCGTGCCTTTTTCCAGCGCCTGGTAGATCTCGCCGCCAGGGATATTTTGCGGCACGCCACCCATGGTGGTGAGCACCTTGCCGGCGAAGCCGCCGATGCGCATCTTCATGCCCTTGATGTCGGCCAGCGTCTTGATTTCCTTGCGGTACCAGCCACCCATTTGCGCGCCGGTGTTGCCCATGGGGAAGTTGACGATGTTGTAACCCTCGTAGAACTCGCGGAACAGCTTCATGCCGTTGCCTTCGTACATCCACGCGGTCATCTGGCGGCTGTTGAGACCAAAGGGAATCGCGCAGTCCAGCGCGAAGGTGTCGTCCTTGCCGAAGAAGTAGTAGGGTGCTGTGTGCGCGCACTCCACGGTGCCTTCCTGCACGCCGTCCACCACGCCGAAAGCCGGCATGAGTTCGCCGCCCGGGTGAACCGAGATCGAGAATTTGCCGCCGGACATTTCGCCGACCTTCTTGGCAAACACATCGGCTGCACCGTAGATGGTGTCGAGCGCCTTGGGGAAGCTCGAAGCCAGGCGCCAGCGAATGGCTGCCTGGGCATGCACCGCAGGCGCGGCACCGGCGGCCAACACGCCAGCGATGCCGGCGTGTTTGATCAATGAACGACGATCCATGTTGTTTAACTCCGTGGTTGGTATGGGAACACTCAACCCGGCCAGCCGGGCTGGAGACTTGTCAGGTCCACGGAAATTGTAGGAACGCGCCCCCGGCGCAGCGCGGGGGTTTTCCCTCGAAAAATGGTCCCGCGCGGGGACCATTCAGGTTTGTGCAAGCTTCAGGGCGGTTAGCCCACGACCTTCAAACCCGGCGACGCCTGCAGCAGCGAACCGAAGCGCGCGCGGATCGAGGACTCGATGCCGAAGGCGTCCAGGCCCAGCGCCGCGAGCAGCTTGGCGGGGTCACCGTGCTCGGAAAACTCGTCGGGCAGGCCCAGGCTCAGCACCGGGATCGCCAGGCCTTCGGCGTGCAAGGCTTCCATGACGGCGCTGCCCGCGCCACCGGGGATGCACCCCTCTTCCACCGTGACCAGCGCGTCGTGCGTGCGGGCGAGTTCGCGCAGCAGTTCCACGTCCAGCGGTTTGGCCCAGCGCATGTTGGCCACGCTGGCGCCGAGCTTCTCGGCCGCCGCCAGCGCGGGGTGCAGCAAGGTGCCGAAGGCGAGGATCGCAACCCCTTTGCCCTGGCGGCGCAGCTCACCTTTGCCAAAGGGCAGACCGTCCAGGCTGGTGGGGATGGTCGCGCCCACACCCGCGCCGCGCGGGTACCGCACCGCAACCGGCTGGTTCTGCGCATGCGCGGTCGAGAGCAACTGGCGGCACTCGGCCTCATCGGCCGGACACGCAATCGCCATGTTGGGAATGCAGCGCAGGTAGGCAATGTCGTAAGCACCTGCGTGGGTGGCACCGTCTGCCCCCACCAGGCCCGCGCGGTCCAGCGCAAACACCATGGGCAGGTTCTGCAGGGCCACGTCGTGGATGAGCTGGTCGTAGCCGCGCTGCAGGAAAGTGGAGTAAATCGCCACCACCGGCTTGAGACCTTCGCAGGCCAGGCCGGCGGCAAAGGTCACGGCGTGCTGCTCGGCAATGCCGACGTCGAAGTAGCGCTTGGGAAAACGGCGCTCGAACTCGACCATGCCCGAGCCCTCGCGCATGGCCGGCGTGATGCCCACCAGGCGCTCGTCGGCCGCAGCCATGTCGCACAGCCACTGGCCAAACACCTGGGTGAAGGTGGTCTTGGGCGCGGCGGTTGATTTGACGATGCCCACCGCCGGGTCGAAGGTGCCCGGGCCGTGGTACGCAATCGGGTCGTTTTCGGCGAGCTTGTAGCCCTGGCCCTTTTTGGTCACCACGTGCAGGAACTGCGGCCCACTGTCGGTTTCCAGCAGGTGGCGGATGTTCTCCAGCGTCGGGATCAGCGAGTTCAGGTCGTGCCCGTCGATGGGGCCGATGTAGTTGAAGCCGAACTTCTCGAACAGCGTGGCCGGCACCACCATGCCCTTGGCTTGTTCTTCCAGCCGCTTGGCCAGTTCAAACAGCGGCGGCGCGCCCTTGAGCACCTGTTTGCCCACGTTTTTTGCAGCAGCGTAAAACTGCCCGCTCATGAGTTGGGCGAGGTAGCGGTTGAGGGCGCCCACGGGCGGCGAAATCGACATGTCGTTGTCGTTGAGCACCACCAGCAGGCGGCCTTCGGCCACGCCGGCGTTGTTGAGTGCTTCAAACGCCATGCCGGCGGTCATGGCACCGTCGCCGATGATGGCCACGGCGTTGCGGTGCTCGCCCCGGATCTTGGCGCCCATGGCCATGCCGAGCGCGGCCGAGATGCTGGTCGACGAGTGGGCCGTGCCGAAGGTATCGAACTCGCTTTCAGAGCGGCGGGGGAAACCGCTGATGCCGCCCAGCTGACGCAGCGTGCTCATGCGGTCGCGCCGACCGGTCAGGATCTTGTGGGGGTAGGTCTGGTGGCCCACGTCCCAGACCAGCCGGTCTTCGGGCGTGTTGAACACGTAGTGCAGCGCCAGGGTGAGCTCGACGGTGCCGAGGTTGGAACTCAGGTGGCCACCGGTGCGCGCCACGCTTTGCAGCAGGTAGGTGCGCAACTCGTCGGCCAGCGGCAACAGCTGTGCGCGGCTCAGGCGGCGCACATCGGCCGGTGACTCGATGGAAGACAGCAAAGAACTCATGGGCAGGTGTGTTCGGGTCATGAATGAATGAACGGGCTCCAACGGACCTCAGGATGCGCGCCGACCGACCCAGTCGGCCAGCGCGTGCAGCGTGTCGCAGCGGTCGATGCCGCTCTGGCGCAAGGCTTCGTGGGCCTGGTCGAGCACTCGGTCGGCGTAGGTCTGCGCGGATGCCAGCCCCATCAAGGACACGAAGGTGGGTTTGTCGGCGGCCGCGTCCTTGCCGGCGGTCTTGCCCAGCGTAGCCGAATCGGCGGTCACGTCAAGGATGTCGTCCACCACCTGGAAGGCCAGACCCACGCAGGCGCCGTATTCGGCCAGGCGCGCTTCGGTGCCGGCCGACACACGCGCCGTGGCCGCGCCCATCATCACGCTGGCCTGCAGCAAGGCGCCGGTCTTGTGCCGGTGCATCGTCTCCAGCGCGGGCTGGTCCAGGGCCACCCCCACGCTGGCCAGATCGATCGCCTGGCCCCCGGCCATGCCACCCGAGCCGGCCGCCAGCGCCAGCAGGCGACACAGCCGCGCCGACATGGCGGGCTCCACGCTGCCGTCGTCGGGCACCAGCAACTCGAATGCGAGCGCTTGCAGCGCATCGCCCGCCAGCAGGGCCTGCGCTTCACCAAACTGCACATGCACCGTGGGTTTGCCACGGCGCAGCACGTCGTTGTCCATGCAGGGCATGTCGTCGTGCACCAGCGAATAAGCGTGGATCAGTTCAACCGCGCACGCTGCACGCAGCGCAGCGCTGGCGTGGCCGCCCACAGCCTCACACGTGGCCAGCGTCAGCAAGGGGCGCAGACGCTTGCCACCGTCGAGCACGGCGTAACGCATGGCATCGCCGAGGCCGGCAGGCGCCTGGGCGGGCACCCACTGGGAGAGCGCACGCTCGACCGCGGCCTGCTGTGCTTCGCGCCAACCGGCAAAGGTGGAGGTGGGTTGAGAGACCATGGTCTGAGTCATGGTTGGTCCCAGGGTTTGAGCTCGCCGCCCTCCAGCACCTTGATCTGGTTTTCCACCGCTTCGAGGCGGGCGCGGCAGAAGGCGAGCAACTCGGCGCCACGCTGGTAGCGCGTGAGCAGCTGGTCCAGCGGCAACTGACCAGCGTCGAGCTGGGACACGAGTTGTTCGAGCTCTTCGAGCGCGGCCTCATAGCTGGCGGCGATGGGCTGTGCGTCGGCGGCTGAAGGGGAAGTCTTGGGAGTGCGGGGCACGGCAGGGATGGGTTCGTTCACGTGGTTCATTCTAAAGTGGGCACGCTTTTGCAGACCGGCGCTCGCCGGTGGGTACTGCCCCGGGGGGTAGAATTCGCCCCTTTTTCATCACTGACGGGCCTCAACCGCCCGGAGGGACGCACCACTCCACCCATCCCGCGCGAATTCGTCTCACGAGCACAGCGCTTACCCTGCCCCTTCATAGGGGGAGTCTCTAGGTCAGGACCACCATGTCTGATTTAAGTCTTCAACTGCAGCAGGCCGCAAGCCAACTTCAGGTTTCCAGTTACTTCGACGAGGCGCTGTTCCAGCGCGAAAAGGAAGTCCTCTTCCAGCGCGGGCCCCGGTATGTGGGGCACCAACTCGCCGTCCCCAACGTGGGGGACTACCACGCTCTGCCGCAAGAAGCCGGCGGGCGCGCCTTGGTGCGCACCGCCAGCGGTGTGGAGCTCGTCTCCAACGTGTGCCGCCATCGCCAGGCCATCATCCTCAAAGACCGGGGCAACCTGCAGGAAACCCGCAGCGGCAGCGCGGGCGGCAACATCGTGTGCCCCCTGCACCGCTGGACCTACAGCGGTGTTCAAGGTGGCAAGGCGGGCCAGTTGCTCGGCGCCCCCCATTTCGAACGCGACCCGTGTCTCGACCTCAACAACTATCCGCTGCGCGAGTGGAATGGCCTGCTGTTTGAAGACAACGGCCGCGACGTGGCCGCCGACCTGGCGAACATGGGCCCACGCGCCGCGCTCGACTTCGAAGGCATGGTGCTCGACCATGTGGAACTGCACGAGTGCAACTACAACTGGAAGACCTTCATCGAGGTCTACCTGGAGGACTACCACGTGGCGCCCTTCCACCCCGGCCTGGGTGGCTTCGTCACCTGCGAAGACCTGCGCTGGGAGTTCAAGCCCGAGTACTCGGTGCAAACCGTGGGCCCGGCCAACCTGCTCGGCAAAGCCGGCAGCCCCGTGTACCAGCGCTGGCACGAACAGCTCATGCAGTACCGCCAGGGGCAGATGCCCGAACACGGCGCGATCTGGCTGACCTACTACCCCCACATCATGGTGGAGTGGTACCCGCACGTGCTCACGGTGTCCACCCTGCACCCGGTGAGCGTGGACAAAACCATCAACATGGTGGAGTTCTACTACCCCGAAGAAATCGCTGCCTTCGAGCGCGAGTTCGTCGAAGCCCAGCGCGCCGCCTACATGGAGACCTGCCTGGAAGACGACGAGATCGCCGAGCGCATGGACGCCGGCCGCAAGGCCCTGCTGGCACGCGGTGACGACGAAGTCGGCCCGTACCAGAGCCCGATGGAAGACGGCATGCAGCACTTCCACGAGTGGTATCGCCGCCGGATGGCGGCGGCTCTGGCAGGCTGACGGTTGAACGCTGTGCGCCCCCCAGACATTCCGGGAGCCTGAACCGTGCAGGCTCTCTGGATGGTCTTGGCTTCGCTGTTTTTTGCCACCATGGGCGTGTGCATCAAATTTGCGTCGACCGAGTTCAACAGCTTCGAGATCGTCTTCTATCGCGGTCTGGTCGGGGTGGTCTTTCTGATCGGCCTCACGCGCATGCAAGGGGTGTCGCTGCGCACCAGCCTGCCCATGATGCATGTCTGGCGCAGCGTGGTGGGGGTGACGGCGCTCACCGCCTGGTTCTATTCCATCGCCCTGCTGCCGCTGGCCACGGCCATGACGCTGAACTACATGAGCAGCGTCTGGATCGCGGCTTTCCTGCTCGGGGGTGCCTTGCTGGTGCAGGGCCGGAACGCGCCCATGCGCCAGCAGGCACCGCTTTTTCTGGCCGTGCTGGCGGGCTTCGGCGGCGTGGCCATGATGCTGCGTCCCACACTGGTCGAAGGACAGGCGATGGGCGCCTTTGTCGGCCTCATGTCCGGCATCTTCTCGGCCTTTGCCTACCTGCAGGTGGCTGCGCTCGCACGCGCCGGTGAGCCCGAGAGCCGCACGGTGTTCTATTTCTCCATCGGTGCCGTGATCGCAGGCGCCGTGGGCATGGGGTTTGTCGGCGCGAGCGACTGGCACTGGCCCGGTGCCGTGTGGCTGCTGCCCATCGGTCTGTTGGCGGTCTTCGGGCAGTTGTGCATGACGCGTGCCTATTCGAGCGGTGCCACCATGGTGGTGGCCAACCTGCAGTATTCGGGGATCGTGTTCGCAGCGCTCTACAGCCTCACCATCTTCGGCGACCATTTGCCCCTCATGGGCTGGCTGGGCATGGGCCTGATCATCGTCAGCGGCATCACCGCCACGGTGTTGCGCGACCGGGCGGTGCCGAACGCCCCCGCCGAAGACCACTGAGGCGCCACCGACCTGAAGCACAATGCGCGCATGTTCACCACACTGATCTCTGCGCGCGAACTGCAACAACTCATGGCCTCGGGTGCGCCGTTGAGGGTGTACGACTGCAGCTTCGAACTCATGAAACCCGATGCGGGCGCCGAGCAATACGCCCAGGCGCACATCCCCGGCTCGGTGTATGTGCACCTGGATCACCACCTCAGCGACAAGCAGGGTGCGGACAGCGCCAGTGGCGGGCGCCACCCCCTGCCCTCGCGCGAAACGTTTGCCCGGCGCATGGCCAGCCTGGGCCTGTCCGATGGCGTGCAGGTGGTGGTGCTGGACCGCCAGGGGGCCAACTACTGCGGCCGCCTGTGGTGGATGCTCAAGTGGTGCGGCCACGAAGCCGTGGCCGTGCTCGACGGTGGGCTCGCTGCCTGGCAAGCCGCTGGCGGTGCGGTCGACAGTGGACCTTCACCAACCCCCGAACCCGGGAACTTCACCCTGCAGCCCGCAGCCGCGCCGACCGCTTCCACGCGCAGCATTGTTCAATCGCTCGGTCGGCCCACTCAAACCCTGATCGACGCGCGCGCCGGCGCCCGCTTCCGTGGCGAAGTGGAACCGCTCGACCCGGTGGCCGGCCACATACCGGGGGCTCTCAACCGCCCCTTTGCCGAGAACATCGGTCCCGACGGGCGCTTCAAACCCGCAGCCCAGTTGCGTGCGGAGTTTGAACAACTGCTCGCCGGTCGCGACCCTGCCAGCGTGGTGCACCACTGCGGCAGCGGCGTGAGCGCCATTCCCAACCTGCTGGCCATGGAAGTGGCGGGCCTGGGGCGCACCGCGCTCTACCCCGGCAGCTGGAGCGAATGGTGCAACACGCCCGATGCCCCCTGCGCCGTGGGCTGACGAAACCCCTGCTGCCGTGCCCACAGCCCAACCACCATCCATGCAGCCGCACGACGATGACGCTTTCAATGTCCTGGGGAGTCGGGATCGCACCGCCGCACTGCGATTGACCTCGCTGGTGATCGGCTGCACCGGGCTGCTGGTGCTGCTGATGGAACTGGTGCTTGCAGCACCGGGCGAACACGAAGCCTGGGTCGCCGGTGGGCTGTCGGCGATGGCCTGGCTGTGCTACGGCCTCACGCGCACCGGACACGCGCGGTATGTCGCCCACATCATCGTGGCCGCTGTGCTGGGTGCAGCCATCTTCTCGGCGCTCACCTATGGTTCGGTGCGCACCGCCGTGGGCTTCCTGTTCATGGGCGCGGTGGTGGGCGCCGGCATTTTTCTGGGCCGAACAGCGCTCATCGTCACCACGGTGGCGAGCATCACCTCACTGGGCGTTCTCACCTGGGCTGAAGCCTCTGGTCTCCTGACACACCGCCCCGACTTTTCGGTGAGCCTGCGCGTCTGGATCACGCACTCGGCCACGGTGCTGGTGTGCGCCCTCACCGTGCACCACAGCCGCCTGCGCACCAACCGCGCGCTGCAACTGCAAGCGCAGGAGTTCGAACGTCGCAAGGCCACCGAGCAGCAACGCGACCGCAACCTGGAGCGCTTTGCGCGCATCTTCCGCACCAGCCCGAGCCCCATGCTGGCCCAGTCGGCGCGCACCGGCTCCATCCTCGATGTGAACCCGGCGTTTGAACGCACCTACGGATACACACGCGACCAGGTGCTGGGGCGCCAAGAGCATTTTTTGTGGGCCGATCCCACCCAGCGCGAGGCGTATCTGCAGCAGTTGTACGCCCAGCGCCACATGGACCAGTTTGCCTGCCAGGGCCGGCGAGCGAACGGTCAAGCGTTCGAGGCCCTCATTTCCAGCGAGATGGGCACCGATCGCGAAGACAAGCTCATCATCACCACCGTCACCGATGTGAGCGCGCAAGCCGACGCCATGGAACGCCTGCGGCGCTCCGAAGAACGGTTTGCCAAGGCCTTCAACTTCAGTCCGCTCAACCTCACCATCACCCGGTTGAGCGATGGCAGTTTCGTGGAAATCAACCAGGCCCAAGACCCAGTGCAAGGCCTGAAACTCGAAGACCAGCTGGGCAAAACATCGGTCGACACCGGTGTCTGGCTCACGCCGGCCGACCGTGAACGCTTCGTCGCGCAGCTCCTGCGCGATGGTCGCATCGACAACTACGACACGCGCATGCGCCACAAGGATGGCAGTCTGATCGACACCCGGCTGTGGGCCGAACTCATCGAGATCGACGGCGAGGCCTGCATCCTGTCCTGCACGATCAACACCACCGCCGAAAAGCGGCGCGAGGCGCTGTTGCTCAACGTGGCCCGGGGCGTGGCAGCAGAAACCGGAGAGGCCTTCTTCACCGCGCTCACGCGCCACCTGTCTGAATCCATCGAATGCGACATCGTGGTCATCGGGGAGTGCACCCACCCGCAGGCGGTGCAGGTGCTGTCGATCTGGAAAGACGCGCAGCCCATGCCCACCTTCAGCTTCGACACACTCAACACACCGTGTGCGGAAACGCTCGGCCAAAAGGAAGCGTTCGTGGTTGCGCAAGGGTTGCGGCAAGGGTTTCCGGACGCCCGTGGCATCAACCGCGAGGGCTTCCAGGCCTACCTCGGGCAGTCCTTGCGCGACGCCGACGGCACGCCCATCGGCATCCTGTTTGCCATGTGGCGCAAACCCCTGACGCTGCGCGAAGACCTGCAAGCCATGGTCTCCATCTTTGCCAGCCGCGCCAACGCAGAGCTGGTGCGCCTGCGCCGCGACCGCGAGATCCAGCGCCTGACCGAAACGCTGGAGCAGCGCGTGCGCGAGCGCACCGCCGACCTGCAGAAACTCAACGCCGAACTTGACTCGTTTGCCTACACCGTCTCGCACGACCTGAAGTCGCCCCTGCGCACCATCGACGGATTCACGCGCCTGCTGGAGGAGCAGATGGGTGAGCGGCTGAGCGTCGACGAGCGCGAGATGTTCGACCGCGTGCTGTCGTCCACCGCACGCATGGGCTCGCTGATTTCGGCGCTGCTGGCGTTGGCCCGCGTGAGCCAGGCACCGCTGGAACGCCAGCGCGTGGACCTGAGTGCGCTGGTGCGCGCCATCCTGGCCGAGCGCCTCGCGGAGCACCCGCAGCGCGACGTGCAATGCCACATTGCCGACGGGCTGGCCGCCGAGTGCGACCCCCAGCTCGCACGCATCGCGCTGGAAAACCTGCTGGGCAACGCCCTCAAATACAGCCGTGAACAAACGCAGACCGTGATCGAGTTCGGCGGCGCCACCTCAACGGACAACGACACGCCCCGGTTCTTTGTGCGCGACAACGGCGTCGGCTTCAACATGGCCTACGCGGCCAAGCTGTTCAAACCCTTCCAGCGTCTGCACATGGCCAGCGAATTTGAAGGCACCGGCATTGGCCTGGCCACGGTGCGCCGCATCATCGAGCGCCATGGCGGCGACATCTCAGCCACCAGCACGCCCGGCGAAGGCGCCACCTTCAGTTTCTCGCTGGGCGAAACCGCGCGGACGTGAGCCAGCGACGGGGGTGGGTTCGTCAGTGGGCGAGGCTGCTCACGAGGGTGACGAGCGCAATGCCACCCAGCAACCAGGCCACCTGCGCCACCGTGTCCCGAAAGCCCAGTTTTTTCTGAAGCTGTGGGATCAGGTCGGCCAGCGCCACGTACACAAAGCTGCTGGACGCTGCCACCAGGAAAAACGGCAGGTAGTCCTGCAGTTGCGTCACCAGGAAGTAGCCCACCACCCCGCCGAGCGCGGTGACGGTGCCCGCCAGCGACACCTTGACCAGAGCGGCGCGCGACGTGCCGGACGTGTGCCGCAGCACCACCAGGTCGCCGATGTGGTGGGGCACCTCGTGCGCCAGCACCGCCAGCGAGGTGATCACGCCCAGGCGCGTGTCGGCCAGAAACGCCGAGGCGATCAGGATGCAGTCACCAAACGCGTGCACGCTGTCGCCCGCCAGCACGGCCCAGCCGCCCGAGCGTGGCCCGTGATGGTGGTGCGCGTGGGCGTGTCCATGGTGGTGGGCAGGGTCGTCATGACCGGCCTCTTGCGCCGGGCTGTGGTTGTGCTCGTGCCCGTGGTGCCACAGCTCGGCCTTGTCGAGCAAGAAGAAAAACACCAAGCCACCCAGCAGCATGGCAAACAGTTCGTGCGCGCCAGCCTCGCTCTCGAAGGCCTCGGGCAGCAGGTGCATGAAAGCCGTGGCCATGAGCGCGCCCGCGGCCAGGCTGAGCATGTGCTGTGTGAAGCGCGCCAGCATGGCAAACGCCAACAGCGCGGCCAGCCACACGCTGCCCACACCGGCCGCCACCGTGCCCACCAGGATCGCCAACAAGGTCATGTTTCTTTTTCAGTTCGTCCACAAAAAAGGCCGCTTTTCAGCGGCCCCGGCGACGCCTCTGCGCTTGGCCTCAGGCCACGCCGTGCTGCTTGAACCAGGCCAGCGCACGGTTCCAGCCGTCTTCGGCGGGTTCCTTGCGGAAGGTCGGGCGGTAGTCGGCGTGAAAGGCGTGGGGCGCTTCGGGGTACACCACAAAAGTCGACGCTTTGGCGGCAGGACTGCCCGCCGCCAGCGCTGCCTTCATCTTATCAACCGTGTCAAGCGGGATGCCGGTGTCGGCACTGCCGTAGAGCCCCAGCACCGGGCCTTTGAGCTGGGCGGCGATGTCCACCGGGTGTTTGGGATTGAGCGGCGTGGCGTCGCCCACCAGGCGGCCGTACCAGGCTACGCCGGCTTTCACGGCCGGGTTGTGGGCCGCGTACAGCCAGGTCTGGCGGCCGCCCCAGCAGAAACCGGTCACGCCCAACTTGGAGGCATCACCGCCGTTGGCGGCCGCCCACTTCACCGTGGCGTCCAGATCGGCCATCACCTGCGCGTCGGGCACCTTGGAGACCACCTCGGCGATCAGCTTGGCCATCTCGCCGTAACTCTGCGCATCGCCCTGGCGCACGAACAGCTCGGGCGCGATCGCGAGAAAACCCGCCCTGGCGAAACGGCGCGCGGTGTCGGCGATGTACTCGTGCACACCGAAGATTTCGGACAGCACCAGCACCACCGGCAACCCGGTCTTGCCGGCGGGCGCGGCGCGGTAGGCCGGCATCTTGTAACCGTTGACATCGATCATCACTTCGCCCACGGTCAGGCCATCTGAGGGCGTGCGAATGGCGGTTTGCGCCATCAGCGGGGCCGCCGCAGCGGCGTAGCCCACGCCCAGCGCCGCCTTGAGCGCGGTGCGGCGGGTGGCGCCGTGTTCGTTTGACTGGCCGGGCAGCAAGGCGCCCAGGTCTTGGACGTGTTGGTCGCGTTGGTCGTTCAGCATCGTGTGTCTCCTGTGCAAGTTCTGGGCCGTCAAGTCTGCCATGGGCGCTATAGCCGCGTGGCCGCGTCGAACATGTCCTGCAGCTCGTGCTCCCATGGGCCTTGCTGGTCAACCGCGGTGTGCACGAGCACGGTGCGGGTCGGCAGGTCGATCAGCACGCGCTGGCCGTGGTGCCCATGCATGGCGGGTCGAGAGCCGTCGGCGCGCGTGTGCCAGAACAGCGCCTTGTAGCCGTGTGCCAGACGGACCCGTCCCACGCGCGCCGGGGCGTCGGCCTCGCTCCACGAGGTGCATTCGTTGATCCAGGCTTCGCTGACGATGGCTTGGCCATCGGGGCCGCGCCCGCGCTGTGCCACCAGCCGGCCCAGTCGCGCCCAGTCGCGCAACCGCGCGGCGAACCCGATGCTGTTGAACTCGGCGCCGCGCGCGTCGGTGAGCCAGGTGGCTGGCGCTTCGGCGCCCAGGGGCTGCCACAAGGCCCGCTCGGCAAAAGCCGACAGCGAGCCACCGGTGACGCGCCGCATCACCATGCCCAGCGTCAACGGAGCCAGCTCGTTGTAGTTGAAGCGCGTACCGGCGGCGTCGCTGCGCCGGTTCCAGGCGGCGACCGTGCGCGCAATGTCCGGATCGCGACCGAGCAGCGCGCCGGGGTAGAGCACGGCGTTGTCGCGCGCGTGCACCACGTCGGCGCCGCTGCACATGTTGGCCAGGTGACGCAGCGAGGTCTCGCCGTGCAGGCTGCCGGCAAGCTCCGGCACGTAGCGGGCCGCGAGATCGTCGAACGACGCAATGAGCCCCCGGTCCAGGCAAATGCCGAGCAGCAGCGATGTGACGCTCTTGGCCATGGACCAGCTCTGAAAGCGCATGGCGGGCTCGCGCGCGAAGCGGTAGCGCTCGACGAGGATGTTGTTGTCCCGGGCGATCAGCAGGCCGGTGACCGGCCACTGCGCCAGGTAGGTGTCGGGCGTTCTCTGAAACAAGCCCGAGCGGTACCGGAAGTCGGTCAGCGGCGCGTCGGTCCAGGCGGCCACCCGGCCACCGGCGCGGATCACATGGTGGCGGATCGAACGCTCATGCCCGCCCGAATAGTTGCCCACCCGAAATTCGGGCAGGCGCTCGAAGCTGGCGCGGCTCTCCGGGTAGCCGCGCAGGGCGCCCCACTTGTCATCGGTCTGCGCCCACGTGGGCAAGCCCGCCGCCGCCAGGCCGCTGCACAGAAATGCGCGGCGCGGCAGCTTCAATGCGCTTTGTCCCAGTTCGGTCCCACGCCCACCTCGGCCAGCAGCGGCACCTTGAGTTCGGCCACACCCGCCATCAGGCGCGGAATTTCAGTGCGCAGCCAATCCACCTCGGCCTCGGGCACTTCAAACACCAGTTCGTCGTGCACCTGCATGATCATCCGGGTGCCGCGCTGTTGGTCGTCCAGCGCTTTCTGCACCGCCACCATGCTGAGCTTGATGAGATCGGCCGCCGTGCCCTGCATGGGCGCGTTGATCGCGGCGCGCTCGGCGCCGCTGCGGCGCGGGCCGTTGGGGCTGTTGATCTCGGGCAGGTACAGGCGGCGGCCAAACACGGTCTCCACATAGCCCCGGGCTTTGGCCTGGGCGCGGGTGTCGTCCATATACCGCTTCACGCCCGCGAAGCGCTCGAAGTAGCGCGTGATGTAGTTCTTGGCCGCTGTGTTGTCGATGGCCAGGGCCTTGGCCAGGCCGAAGGCGCTCATGCCGTAGATCAGGCCGAAGTTGATGACCTTGGCGTAGCGGCGCTGCTCGCTGCTGACCTGCGCGGCCTCCACGCCGAACACCTCGGCGGCGGTGGCGCGGTGCACGTCGATGCCTTCGTGGAAGGCACGCAAGAGCGCTTCGTCGCCGCTGATGTGGGCCATGATGCGCAGCTCGATCTGCGAGTAGTCGGCGCTCGCGATCACGCTGCCGGCCGGTGCCACAAAGGCCTCGCGCACGCGCCGACCCTCGGGCGTGCGGATCGGGATGTTCTGCAGGTTGGGGTCGTTGCTGGAGAGGCGCCCGGTCACGGCCACGGCCTGTGCGTAGTGCGTGTGCACGCGCCCGGTGTCGGGGTGGGCCAACTGCGCCAGCTTGTCGGTGTAGGTACCCTTGAGTTTGCTCAGACCCCGATGCTCCAGGATCTTGGCCGGCAGCGGGTAGTCTTCGGCGAGCTTTTCAAGCACCTCCTCGTCGGTGCTGCGGGCGCCGGTCGCGGTCTTCTTGATCACCGGCAGGCCGAGCTTGTCGAAGAAGATTTCGCCCAGCTGTTTGGGGCTGGCCAGGTTGAACGGCTGGCCGGCGATCTCGTAAGCCTCCTGCTCCAGCGCGTGGATGCGCGAGCCCAGCTCATGGCTCTGCTTGGCCAGCGTGGGCGCGTCGATCAGCACGCCGTTGCGCTCGATGCGGTAGAGCGCTTCGCTGCTGGCGATCTCGAGCTCGTAGACGAAGCGCAATTTGTCGTCCGCCTCCAGTTGTGGCCACAGCACCCGGTGCACGTCCAGCGTCTGGTCGCTGTCTTCGCACGAGTACTCGGCCGCCTTGGCCACATCGACCTGCGCAAACGGAATCTGGTGGGCGCCCTTGCCGCACAGGTCTTCGTAGTTGATGCCCTTGCGGCCCAGGTGGCGCTCGGCCAGGCTGGCCAGGCCGTGCGGCTTGTGCACCTCGAGCACGTAGCTCTGCAACATGGTGTCGTGCACGTACCCCTGCACCTCGATGCCGTGGTTGGCAAACACATGCCGGTCGTACTTCACGTGCTGGCCCAGCTTGGCGTGCTTCGGGTCTTCCAGCCAGGGCTTGAGTTTGGCCAGCACCTCGTCGAAAGGCAGTTGTTCGGGCGCATCGGGCCCGCTGTGGCGCAGCGGGATGTAAGCCGCCTCGCCCGGCTTCACGCTGAAGCTGATGCCCACGATCTCGGCACGCATTTCGTCGAGCGAGGTGGTCTCGGTGTCCAGCGCCACCAGCTCGGCGGCCTGCACGCGGGCCAGCCAGGCGTCAAACAGGTCCCAGGTGAGGATGGTGTCGTAGGCCAGGTTCGACACGCGCGGTTCTGCGGGCGCCGACAGCTCGTCGAACAGGCCCGGGTTCGCGGCGTCCACCGCCTCGCTGCGCACTTCGCGCAAGGCCTCCACCACCTCGGGCTTCACGCTGGTCTTGGCCGCCAGGCCCTTGAAGCCGTAGGTCTCGTAAAAGGCCTTCAAGGCCTCGTTGTCGGGCTCTCCGATGCGAATCGCGTCCAGCGCCGGCAGGCCGGGCACAAAACCGTTCAGGTCGCAATCGGTCTTGATGGTCAGCAGCGAGCGGCCGGTGGGCAACCAGTCGAGCGCCTTGCGCAGGTTTTCACCCGCCACGCCCTTGATCTCGCCGACGCGCGCGACCAGCGCGTCGAGCGAGCCGTACTCCTGCAGCCACTTGGCCGCCGTCTTGGGACCGACCTTCTCCACACCGGGCACGTTGTCCACCTGATCGCCCACCAGGGTCTGAAAGTCCACCATCAGGCTGGCGGGCACACCGAACTCGGCCTCCACGCCGGCCAGGTCGCGCTTCTTGCCGTTCATGGTGTCGATGATGGTGATGTGCTCGTTCACCAGCTGGGCCAGGTCCTTGTCACCGCTGGAGACGATCACGCGGATGCCTTGCTGCGCGGCCGTCACGGCCAGCGTGCCGATCACGTCGTCGGCCTCCACGCCGGGCACGTCGAGCACGGTCCAGCCCAGCAGGCGCACCACCTCGTGGATCGGCGGGATCTGCGCGCGCAGGTCGTCCGGCATGGGGCTGCGCTGGGCCTTGTACTCCGGGTAGATGGCGTCGCGGAAGGTCGGCCCCTTGGCATCGAACACGCAGGCCACGTAGTCGGCCGGCACCTCTTTCTTGAGGCTCTGCATCATGTTGACCATGCCGCGGATGTCGCCGGTGGCCGGGCTGGACGCATCGCCGGGCACGGCCCGCAGGTCGGGCATGGCGTGAAAGGCGCGGTAGAGGTAGCTGGAGCCGTCAACCAGCAACAGGGTGGGGGTGGGGGATGAAGCGTCGGACATGCGCGCATTGTCGGGGAGATCGCGCCACATCCAGCGCCCTCCGGGCTGCGTATCCAGTGGCACAGGCATGGCCCCGCGTGCGCCCGGCGCCGCCCCGCCTGCCTACAATGACGCATGAACGCCCACACCCCACGCCCGTTGTCCGCCCTCGCCCTGTTGGCCGGCCTCACCCTGGCCCTGAGCGCCCAGGGCCAGACACCCCCGGTGGAACAGCCGCCACAGCGGGTCTCGCCCGGCGACCGCATCGAGCGCATCACCAACGAGGACGCCCTCACCCGCATCGACGAAGTCCGTGTGGGCGGCGAGACCAAAAGCATCGAGGTGCAGCCCAAAAACGGCGCCCCGGCCTACCAGATCAACCCCGACACCAACGGCCCCGCCAACAGCGAAACCGGTGGCAAGCGCACGGGCAACGCCGGGCGCAGCAGCTGGCGCATCCTGAATTTCTGACCGTCCGTTTCATGGCCGTTTACACCGAAGTCGCGTTCGCGCAAGCCGCTGCCCTGCTGCACACCCTGAACCTCGGCGACCTCACCGAGCTGCGGGGCATCCAGGGCGGCATTGAAAACACCAACTACTTTGTGACCAGCGAGCGCGACGGCGCGACGCTGGAGCATGTGCTCACCGTGTTCGAGCGCCTGGGTTTCGAGCAGTTGCCGTTTTATCTGCACCTCATGAAGCACCTGGCGGGCAAGGGCATTCCCGTGCCCGACCCGGCCGCCACCGCCAGCGGCGACATCCTGCACACGGTGCACGGCAAACCCGCCGCGGTGGTGAACAAGCTGCGGGGAAAAAGCGAACTGGCCCCCGGCGTGGCGCATTGCGAGGCGGTGGGCGCCATGCTCGCGCGCATGCACCTGGCCGGGCGCGACTTCGCCATGACCCAGCCCAACCTGCGCGGCCTGCCGTGGTGGAACGAAACCGTGCCGGTGGTGTTGCCGTTTCTGAACGAAGGGCAAGCCAGCCTGATCCGCACCGAGCTGGCCTACCAGAACCATGTGGCGGCCACCGCTTCTTATGCGGCCTTGCCGCGCGGCCCCATCCACGCCGACCTGTTCCGCGACAACGTGATGTTTGAAGCCGGTGAGCTCACCGGCTTCTTCGACTTCTACTTCGCCGGCTGCGACACCTTCCTGTTCGACATCGCGGTCTGCCTCAACGACTGGTGCGTGCACCACCGCCAGGACGCCACCGACGGCAGCCACGACACCCAGCGCGCCGGGGCCCTGCTGGCCGCCTACCAGGCGGTGCGCCCCCTGAGCGCGGCCGAGCGCAGCCTGCTGCCGGCGATGCTGCGCGCCGGCGCGTTGCGCTTCTGGATCTCCCGCCTGTGGGACCTGCACTTGCCACGCGAGGCTGCGATGTTGCAAGCCCACGACCCTTCCCATTTCGAACGCGTGCTGCGCAACCGCGCCAGCCAGGCTTTCCCTGCGGCGCTGCTCGACCTGCCCGCGCCCGCCGCCGCTCCCCAACCCGTGACCGCATGAAACTCCACCTCGTCCCCGCCAGAGCCGGCCTGCAGTGGGTCAAGCTGGGCGTGAAGACCTTCTTCCGTCAGCCACTGGCCATGTCCGGCCTGTTCTTCATGTTCATGGCCACCGTCTCGGTGCTCTCGCTCATTCCGCTGCTGGGCACGCTGATCTCGCTGCTGCTGGTGCCCGTGGCCACGCTGGGCCTGATGGCGGCCACGCGCGAAGCGACGGAGGGGCGTTTCCCCATGCCGTCCACGCTCATCTCGGGTCTGCGCGGCCAGCCGGCGCAAACCCGCAACATGCTGATCCTGGGGGCCATGTACGCCGCCGCTCTGCTGCTGGTGCTGGGTGTGGCCACGCTGTTCGCCGGCGACGCTGCGCCGCCGCTGGACCCTTCGGCGGGCGAGGTGTCGGCCGAGATGGTGCGCGCCTCGCTGGCCAACCAGGGGCTGCTGGCCGGTCTGGTGGTGTACCTGCCGGTGGTCATGGCCTTCTGGCATGCACCGGCGCTGGTGCACTGGCACGGCGTGAGCCCGGGCAAAAGCCTCTTTTTCAGTTTCATGGCCTGCTGGGGCAACAAGGGCGCCATGCTTTTTTACGGCCTCGGCTGGATCGGCGTGTTCATGCTGGTGGGCCTGTTCATGAGCCTGCTGGGCGCCTTGCTGGGTGGCGTGCAAGCACTCAACCTTGTGCTGTACCCGGCCGTGCTGTTCATGGCTTCCATGTTCCACACCTCGATTTATTTCACCTTCATTGACAGTTTTGACCCTGCCGAGCGACCCACAACCACCACGATCCCCACCACCACCGGAGAAGATGCATGAGCCAACACACCCTGCAAGGCCGTGTCGAGAGCGAAGTGACCTGGTTCCAGCGCCGCGACACCCTGAAAGCCGCCGCCGCCTGGGTCGCCATGGGCGGACTGCCTGCGGCCATGGCGCAGCAGCGCAGCAACGTGGTGGAGCTGGTGGGCGATGTGCTGCTCAACGGCCAGCGCATGCTGCCGCAGCAAACCATCCAGACCGGTGACGAGATCGCCACCGGTCCGGCATCGCGGCTCATCTTCGTGCTGGGCAATGCGTCGTTCAACGTGCGACAGAACTCGCGCATGACGGTGGAACGCGGCGCCACGCTGCACACCGTGAGCCTGCTGCGCCTGCTCACCGGTGCGGTGGTCAGCGCGTTTGGCCGCGGCCCCAGCCGCAGCATCGTCACGCCCACACTCACCGCCGGCATCCGCGGCACCGGCGTCTACACCGAGGTGTTTGCCGACCAGGCCAACCGCAGCTATTTCTGCAACTGCTACGGCACGGTGGACATGCAGGCCGGTGGCAACCGCGCGACGTCGGTGTCCAGCTACCACCAGTCCTTCTGGGGCGAGGCCGAGCCCAAGGCCGGGCGATTCCTAACGCCGGCCCCGGCGCTCAACCACACCGACGAAGAGCTCGAGTTCCTCGCCGGCCTGATCGACCAGCGCACCGCCTGGCAGATCGCAGGGCGTACCGGCGTGAAAGACGGGCGCGGCTACATGGAGCAACGCCCGCCCGAAGCGCACCCGGCGATGGTGCGCTGAGCCCGCTCAGAGCTTGGCGCCCGGGCCGGCGGTTGACGCGTCGCGGACCGCCTCCAGCAACTGTTCCAGGCTGTCCAGCCAGGTGTGGATGGCATCGGCCGTGGGTTGCAGATCAAAGTAGGCCACGCACTCTCCTTGACGGCAGTCCACCTTCATGCCGCGCTTCTTGGCGATGGCGGTGACCACCGCGTTGTCGGCATAGAAGTTCCACTCGATGCGCTTGTGGCCCTGGGCCACTAGGCGGGGGTACAACCAGTTCGCCATGCGTTGGCTCATCCCGCCCCTGGCCTCGGGCAGTGCGCTCGCTGCCGTCTCCACGGCATCGCTGGCCAGCGTGGCCTTGCCGTAGCTGCCCAGCATCAACAAGCGTTCGTGAGAGGCATCCCAAAGTCCGAACACGGCGTTCATCTGCAGCAGCCTGCGGGCCATCGTTTCGGCGTGCTCCGCATCGTTCACAGGCACGCCAAAGCGCAACTTCTGGTCGGCTTCGCCGAGCGCCAGGATGTGGCCGATCATGGCCGGGATGTCAGCAAGGGTGAGGTCGACAAAGGTGGTGGTGCCTGGTGCGGCCGATGAGGTGGTGATTTGCGGCATGGAGTTCTCCTTGAACAATCAGACAAGTGCTGGGCCAGCGCGTCAGAGCTTGGCGGGCGGCTTGAGGAACTGGGCGATGGCGTTCTTGAACGCGAGGACGCTGTTGGGTCCTGCGGTGTTGAGCCCGGCAGCGTGCGTGAAGGTGGATGGCATGCGGATGGCCTTGGCATCGAAGCCGATCCAGGCCGCCATACCGATGACGCCGTCCACCGAACTGATGTCCAGCAGGTCGTCGGCTTCGGTGGCGATCATCAAGATGCGGGTGTTGGCCAGCCTTTCGTGTGCCACGTCCGAGCCGGGGTCGGTGTCTGGCAGGTGGCGAATGAAAGGCTCCGTTTTCTGCAGCGATGCCTGAGGCTGGTAAGAGAGCACCGATCGCAGTTGCCACAGCAGCACGTTGTGGTCGGTCCTGGCGCACAACGCCTTGAGGGTCTGCGTGTACTGCTTGACCTTGGGGTCGCCGGCATTGAGCGAGGCCAGCACCGTTTCGATGGTCTTGTTGTCGCCCGCATCCAGCGCATGGTGGGCCACAGCCAGGTCGGCCCACCCCATGTCGTCCAGGTCGTAGAGCAGGCTGTGGTCCACCGGAAACTGCACCCGGTACCAAAAGTCGGACAACACCTCGATCAGCGCCTTTTTGGGCTGCTTCTCCTTGGGCAAGCTGCCGTAGTCGCCACCGTGCCAGTCGGGGTCCTGTTCCAGCTTCTGGACCCACTGTTGGGCGAGCACCCGCGTCTTCCGAGGCAACATGAGACCGCCCGGCACGACCAGCACCATGTTGGACACGTAGCTGGGGTCGTGGGCCATGAAGTGCCAGGCTTGCAACGATCCCATGGACGCCCCCATGAGCACGTCCACGTGTCCCACCCCCAGTTGCTTGAGCGCCAGGCGCTGGATCTGCGAGACGTCGGCCAGGGAGAAGTTGGGGAAGGTGCCGCCGTAAGGTTTCTTGGTGGCCGGGTCGGTGATGCCCGGATGAAATTTGTCGTTGATCAGCGGCTCGAAGCTGATGACGCGGTGGGTGTCGGTGTTGATCGGTGCGTCGGGACCAATGAGCGCGTCCCAGTAGCCGGGCGCCACGCGTTTGTTGTCCTTCACGGCCTTGTGGCCGGCCGCGTGGGCGCTTCCGAGAAAGAACGGCAGGATGGCCACCACCGGTTTGTCGTGACCGTCCTTGGTTTTCGGTGCACCGTATTCCTCGTAGGTGATGGACAGTTTGGGGAACGCGTCGCGGCCGTCGTTGCAGGGAGCGCTGTCCAGCACGAGGGTATGGGGTTCGACGATCTGGTTGTACATGGTGTTGTCCTTCGATTCGTGTTTGAGAGGGGTTCCACACCGTCCGAAGCCCGGTGCGGAGATGCCACGTTAGTTCTCAAACCCGGCGAAAAACGCGTCTGCGGCGCCGCCCGCAGGGCCGCGAACCGAGGCTGTTCACCCGATGGACAAGCCGCCAAAAAGCGAAACCCCAAGGTCCGGTGGGGCCTTGGGGTTCGCGGGTGGGGCGGATGGGCTTGGCGCCCGATCCGCCCGGAAGGACCCCGGGGCCCTTCCTGCTTCACAGTTCAAAGAGGGATCAACAAATCAGGTGCCCACCTGGCCGCCGTTGTTCTTCGTGATCACCACTGTGGCTGAGCGCGGCCGCTGGCCAGCGCCATAGCCCACGATGCTGGGCCACTGGCTGCCGTATTTGCCGGGATCCGCCAGATCGGAGGCCGACGTGCTCTCACCCGGATGCTGGATGTTGATGAACATCGTCTTGCCATCGGGTGTTTCGCACAGGCCCGTCACCTCACACTGGGCCGGTCCGACATAGAAGCGCTTGAGGGTGTTGGCCGTGGGCTTCGCACCCATGCGCGTCGTCACGGACACGCCGCCGGCGTGGTTCAGGGTAAGCGGTCCACCATCGCCCACCGTGCCCGGGACGCTGGCCAGCAGCATGCAATTGGTGACATCGCGGTAAGCGCCGTCGTCGGTCTGGATCCAGCACAACCCGTTGCTGCGCGTGAAGGCCAGGCCATCGGGGCTGGAGAAGTCCTGGTCGTCCGTCAAACCGGAGAGGTTGATCAGCGCGGCGTCGGCGCCAGCCTCGGCACCAAACAGGTACACGTCCCAGTTGAAGCTCGTGCCTTCCGGGCTGGCGTCCTCGAAACGGACGATGTGGCCGTTGACGTTGCCGTTTTGCTGGGTGGTGCCGTTGAAGGTGTCGGTGTAACCGCGCGGGTTGGCGGCATCGACCAGGGTCTGGGAACCCGTCGGGGCCACCCGGCGGCTGCTGTTGTTGGTCATCGTGATGTAGAGCTCGCCCGTGGTCGGGTGCACGTCGACCCACTCAGGTCGGTCCATCTTGGTCGCGCCCACGGCATCAGCGGCGATGCGGGTGTGGATGTACATCTCGGCGGGATCGTTGAAACCGAAGCTCGCAGCGGCGATGAGCGGGTTGGTGATGCTCAGTTCGACCCATTCGCCAGTGCCGTTGTCGTTGAACTTGGCCACGTAGAGCTTGCCGCTGTCCAGGTACTTGTCGCCCACGCCCAGACGGTCAGCTGCGTTTGCATCGGAAGCCACCCAGTTTTGGGTCGAGACGAACTTGTAGACGTATTCGTTTTGCGAATCGCAGCCCATGTAGACGGCCAGCGGCTTGCCCACCACCGGAAGGCCGAAGGCTGCGTTCTCGTGCGAGAAGCGGCCCAGGCCGGTGCGCTTCTTGACCACGGAACTGGCGTTGTACGGATCGAGCTCGACCATGAAGCCCTGGCAGAACCACTCGTGGCGGTAGTCGTCGCTGCCGTCCGGGCTGGTGCCGGTCTGGCTGGTGTTCCAGCGCTCGTATTGGTCGCCTGCGCCGGCTGTCTGCCAGCCATAGCGGCTGCTGGCAGCGGCCGTGTTGGTGACGCTGCGGCCATATCGGGCAAAAGAGGCGTTGACTTTGGCGGTGCGCAGGTTCTGGTCACCCGCTGCACGGAAGTAGTATCCCGACCAGTTCTCTTCGGTGGTGAGCAGCGTGCCCCACGGCGTCTTGCCGTTGCCGCAGTTGTTCATGGTGCCGCGGGTGCGGGTACCGTCGGTGGAGAACTTGGTGACGAACAGCGCATTGCCGCGCGCGGGGCCCGACAGCTCGATGGGCGTGGTGCCGGTGACGCGGCGGTTGAACGGGGAGTTCACCACCGGACCGAAAATGCCGGAGCCATCCTTGATGATCTCGGCCACCGTCAGGCCGTGGCAATCCACTTCGATGTCGACCTCGCTGGCGGGGCGGGGATTGGCTGTCGGCCCGTTCACATGCAGCATCAGTGGCTGGATGTACTCGTGGTTCATGGCGAGCAACGCGCGGTTGCTGCTGTTGTCGTCGCGCTGCCCGCTGGCCGACAGGCCGAAATACTGCAAGCCGTCGTGGTTGTCACCCACGCGCTGGTCGTAGCCCGTGTCGGTGCCATCGTTCTTGTAGGCGGGCACACCGGTGAACAGCGGGTCGCCACAGGCCAGCATCACGCGCGCGGTGTAACCCGCCGGCACGGAGTTGGTGTCGGCCAATGTTTTGGCCACTGCAGCGAATCCCAACAGGCTCTCGGGCGCAGCCGCAGGCGGGCTTGCCACAGGCGTGTCGTCGCCACCGCCGCCGCAAGCCGTCAGGGCCAAGGGCGCGAACATCGCAGCCATGGCGCCACCCAGTCCGCCGCGCAGCACACCGCGCCGGCTCAGGCCTGCGCTCAGCACTTCGGAGAAGTGGCGGTTGTTGGAAACGTTGTTTTCAAGATCGTCGGGATCGGTGAAAGGGGTCGCAGTGATGTCGTGGTTTTTCATGAAGGGTTCTCCTGTGTTGTGGGACTTGGTGAGCATGCAAACAGCTCATGTCATGCCCATGACAGCGAGAAAAAACGCACAGGAAAACGGCCCCGCCTCTTCATCAAGTTTTCACAACAATGGCGCAGATCGCTGCGTCATCACAGTGCGCAACACAGCGTCCACCGTTGGGGAAGCCCCTGCGGCCTGCAGCATCAGGCCCTCCACTTGCGCCGCAATCTGCTGCCAGTCCAGATGCGCCACGCGCGAGCGTGCTTGCTCGCGGGCCTGATCCAACAACGAAGGCGACTGCGCCAGGTTCACCGCCACGCGCACGAAGGCCGCGTCCTGCCCTGCGGGCACCAGCCAGCCGTTGGTGTGGCTCTGCACCCAGTCGCCGGCCGCGGCTGTGTCGAACGCCAGCACCGGCAGGCCGCTGGCCAGCGCTTCGATGGTGACGTTGCCGAACGTCTCGGTGAGGCTGGGGAACACGAACAGGTCAGCCGAGGCGTAGTAGCCCGCCAGCTCTTCATGCCGGCGCATGCCGGCAAACACGGCCTGCGGGCAGCGCTGCTGCAGGCTCTCGCGCAGCGGCCCGTCGCCCACGAACACCAGCTTCACATCGGCGTGGTGCGCCTGCATGGCCGCGTGGGCTTGCAGCGCCACGTCGAGATTCTTCTCGGCGGCCAGCCGCCCCACCACCAGCATCACCAGCGACTCGGGGCCAGCGCCCCATTCGCGGCGCAAGGCCTCACTGCGCCGCTGCGGGTTGAAGAGCTGCGTGTCCACACCACGCGCCACCACCTGCACACGCTCGAAGCCCATCTCCATCAACTGCGCGCGCAGCGCGCGCGTGGGCACCATGGTGAGCTGCGTGAGGTTGTGGAAGCGGCGCAGGTACGACACCATGGGCTTGCGCAGCCAGCCCACACCGTAGTGCTCGCAGTAGGCGTGGAAGTTGGTGCGGAAGTCCGAGGTCACCGGCAGCTTCAGGCGCCGCGCTGCCTGCAGCGCCGACCAGCCCAGCGGGCCTTCGGTGGCGATGTGAACCAGGTCTGGGCGCTTGAGCGTCCAGGCGTTGATGAGGGCACGTTTGGCCGGCAGGCCCAGCTTGAGTTCGGGGTAGCGCGGAATGGGCATGCCGCGCATGAGCAGCTCCTCGTAGCCGCTGTGGCTCAGCGCCTGGTCCACCCGCGTCTGGCGGGGCCGGATCAACTGCACCGGGTGGTTGCGCGCACACAGACCCTGCACCAGACGCGAGAGGGTGAGCGACACCCCGTTGATCTCCGGTGGCCAGGTCTCGGTGACGACCGACAGGCGCAGGGAGGGCGTGCTGGCGGGGTATTCCTCGACCAGGATCTGTTCGGACGTCATGGTGTTCATCGCCCCATGTTCCGGTGGCTGTGCAACAAGTTGATGACAACTCCATGCTGTCACCGGCTTTTCACATGCCAGGGCAAGACTGCGCGGGTGGGTGAACGCCCCACACCATCCACCCTTGCATGGAGAAACCGTGAACGACTTTTTCAAGACACTGGAAACCCAACGCTGGGACGACCATCGCTACTACCACCACAGCCGCATCAACCAGACGTTACACCTGATCAGCGCGATCAGCTTTGTGGTGGCCTACGCACTGTTGTGGACCGACCCGGTGCTCTCGGCGCTGATCGCGTGGCTGGTGTCCATGACCAGCCGCCAGGCCGGCCACTTCTTCTTCGAGCCCAAGGGCTACGACCATGTGAACCAGGCCACGCACGAGCACAAGGAAGAGATCAAGGTCGGCTACAACCTGCAGCGCAAGGTGGTGCTCATGGCCCTGTGGGCCGGCACGCCGATGCTGGTGGCGCTGGTGCCGGGCGTGTTCGGCCTGTTCGAGCCGCACACCGACGGCGAGAGCTTCGTGCGCCAGGTCGGCGCGCTGTGGCTGGCGCTCGGCGTGGGCGGTTTGCTGTTCCGCACCGTGCACCTGTTCTTCATTGCCGATGTGCAGACCGGTCTGGCCTGGATGACCAAGATCCTCACCGACCCGTTTCACGACATCAAGCTCTACCACAAGGCTCCGCTGTACCTGATGCGTGGCCAACTCATCGACCCCGGCATTGGCGTGAAGTAATTTCCCCCCGAAGCGCCTTCGGCGCCTCCCCCCAGGGGGCAACACCTGCGCCCCGGCAAAGCCGGTTGCGCGGTGTTCTGAACCACTCCCCCTCAGGCGCTTCGCCCCTGCATTCTTTCCAACAGCATCTCGCGCAGCACCTGACGGCGAATGGTCTTGTGCGTCTGCTCTCCCCGCCACCACCAGCCCTGCGCCTGCATCTGCTGTCCCGCGGCCACAAAGCGTTGCACCACCTCCTCGAACTCGGCATCTGTGAAGTGCAGCCCGAAGATGAAACGACCCGTGCCCACCCAGCTCAGCGCCAGGCCCTGCCAGCGCAGCAGGTACTGGAACATCCAGTGGTAACGACCGGGCTGCGTGTACGTCAGCGTCCAGATGCTTTGCAGGTTGGCCACGCGCACCGGCAGGCCATGCGCCGCCATGGTGTCATTGAATCGCTTCGCGCGGGCATCCCACTTCGCATCCTGGTCCTGGTACAAGGCCTGGATCTCCGGCGTGTCCAGGCGCTTCAGGAAAGCTGCCATGCCGCCCATCACATAAGGGTGGGCGTTGAAGGTGCCGCGCGCAAAACACACGTCGGCCGGGCGCTCTTCGCGAAAGCGCTGCATCAGCTCGCGCCGACCGCACACCACGCCCACCGGGTAACCCCCCGCCAGCGTCTTGCCGTAGGTGACCATGTCGGCTCGCACGCCGAAGTATTCCTGTGCGCCACCGGGGGAGAGACGAAAACCGAGGAACACCTCGTCGAAGATCAGCACGATGCCGCGCTCGGTGCACACCTCGCGCAAGCGCTTGAGCCACGCGGTGTAGGCCGCACGGTCATAGCCGGCAGTGCGGCTGCCGTCGACCAGCGTGGAGTCGCCCGGTGCGTTCTTGTTGGGATGCAAGGCCTGCAGCGGGTTGACCAGCACACAGGCCACGTCGCGCCGCGTGCGCAGCACCTGCAGGCTCTTCTCGCTCATGTCTTGCAGGGTGTAGGTCTCGCGCGGGGGCATCGGGTTACCGGGGCCAGGCTGCACGTCTTCCCACCAGCCGTGGTAGGCCCCGCAGAAGCGCACCAGGTGCTTGCGACCCGTGTGGTAACGCGCGAGGCGCACCGCCTGCATTACCGCTTCGGTGCCCGACATGTGGAACGACACCTGCTCGTGGCCCGAGATCGCTTGCAGTTTGCTCACCACCTCGGCCACGCAGGGGTGGTAGGCGCCCAGCACCGGGCCCAGCGCCTGGCCGATCTGCGCACCCTCGGCCATGCAGGCCTTGTAGAAGTCCACACCGAACACGTTCACGCCGTACGAGCCGGTGAGGTCGATGAAGCGGTTGCCGTCGAGATCGGTGAGGTGCACACCTTCGGCCGACTGCATGAACGCACCCACCTTCAAACGCGCGCGCACCAGCGGGCTGAACTGGAAGGGCACGCGGTAAGCGCCGGTGAACTGCAGATCGGCCAGGCCTTCGCGCGCCTGCGCGGTGAGCGCCAGCGTCCTGGCGTAACGCTCGGCGAAGCCCGCGCACAGTTGGTCAAACGCCGCGC
>JAJNQE010000029.1 GCA_021154985.1 Hydrogenophaga sp. | reverse complement strand
TCGCGTAGGTCCTGGCCAGCGGCATCAGCGCGCGCATCACCGGGTGGGTGGGCTCGCCGGCATACGACTGCGCCACCTCGCGCCGCCACCAGGCCAGCTTGGTCTGGGCCACGGCCGGGTCGCTCACCTCGTCGACCACGTCGTCGACTTCGCGGCAGAACGCATAAAAGGCGGTGATGGCGGCGCGCCGTTCGGCGGGCAGGAACAGGAAGGCGTAGTAGAAGCTGCTGCCCGAGGCAGCGGCTTTTTGCTGAACGTAGTCTTGTGGGGTCATGGGCGCGGTTTTGGGTCAAGTGTACGTACCGCCGCCCGGCATGGCCGGCCCGGGGTTCGCGCCGGGGCAGGCGGTGCGCATGGGCCGAAAGCCCGACAGCGCAATGGGCCATTACCGCACTCAAGCGCTCGGGCATGTCAGTCCGGCTTAAGACTGGACGGCGTAGCATGTCCGGGCAATGTTGCAATTCCCACGAGGTGACAAATGTACGGTTCCAATCGTCGCGTCTTCATGCTTCAGGTGGCCGCCAGCGGCACCGCGCTCATGGCAGCCTCGGCGGCCCAGGCGCAGGCTGCCATGGTCGGAGAGAAGGATCCCCAGGCCGCAGCGCTGGGTTATGCGGCCGACACCACCAAGGTCGACGCCAAGAAGTTTCCCAAGCACGCCGCCACCCAGATGTGCAGCAACTGCCAGGTCTATTCGGGCAAGCCAGCCGATCCGGCCGGTCCATGTGCGATCTTCCCGGGCAAGCTGGTGGCCAGCAAAGGCTGGTGCAGCGCTTACGTCAAGAAAGCCGGCTGACGCTTGCTGCCGCAGAGCGCTGGCGCCGCCAGCGTCTCTGCATGTCCCAGCCGTGTGCCAGGCCCGATGCGCTCAGGCACACGGCGACCCACGGCCACGCAAGCCCGCTGACCGCAGCGCGCACGGCCAGCATCAGGCACAGGCCAGAGAGCATGTTCAGGGCGTAGTCGTCGGGAGCCAGCCCTTGGCCGGTGATGCGGTGGTGTATCCACAAGCCCAGTCCTTCCAGCACGGTGAACACGATCACCGCGTCGAGCAGCCAGCGGATCTGCCAGAGGTCGGTCACACCCGGGCAAAGCCGAGCAGGTGGCTCATGTCTTTGAGGAAGATGCGCACGTGTGCCATGGGCTTCTTGCGCGTGAGCTGCTTGTTCATGTACGACTCGAAGGTGAGCTGCTGCACGTCGCGGTCTTCGCAGATCTTCACAAAGCGCTCGCGCCGCTTCTCGTTCACGTACCAGAACCACTGCATGATGCCGAGCACCCGGAACACGGTGCCGTGCAGTTTCATGAAGCGTTTGCGCGCCAGCTTGAGCGCACGCACGTCCCCGGTGGCCAGCAGCTCATGGGCCGCCTGGGCCGCGAGTTCACCGCCGAGCATGGCGTAGTAAATGCCCTCGCCCGAGGCGGGTGCCACCACGCCGGCGGCGTCACCGGCCAGCACCACATCGCGCCCGTTGTCCCAACGCTTCAGCGGTTTCATGGGCAGCGGCGCGCCTTCGCGGCGCAAGGTCTCGCAGCCGGCCAGGCCGCTGGCTTCGCGCATCTTCTGCACTGAGCCGCGCAACGAGAAGCCCTTGTCGGCGCTGCCGGTGCCGATGCTCATGGTGTCGCCGTGCGGGAACACCCAGCCATAGAAGTCGGGTGAAAAGCGGCCCTGGTAGTACACGTCGCAGCGCGTGCCGTCGTAGCCGGCGGGTTGTGCCGCGAGTGCGGGTGCGCGCACGATCTCGTGGTACGCGAACACATACTGTGTGTCCTCCACGCCGGGCACCGCGCCCTGGCGCGCCACCTGCGACTTGGCGCCGTCGGCCCCCACGATCACGCGGGCGCGCACCTGCGCCGGCGTGCCTTCTCCTCGCTGGTGGCGTTCGCGCGCGCTGTAGTGCACCACGCTCGTTCCGTCGGCGTCGCGGCTGAGTTTTTCAAACACCCCCGTGCGCCGCACCGCACCGGCGGTGGCCGCGCGTTCCCGCAGCCACTCGTCAAAACTTTCGCGGTTGACCATGCCCACAAAGCCGTTGTCGATCGGGATGTCCACGTGTTTGTTGGACGGCGCGATCATGCGCGCGCACTGCGCCTTGGCCACCAGCAGCTCGTCGGGGATCGCAAAGTCCTTGATCAGGCGCGGCGGAATCGCGCCGCCACACGGCTTGATGCGGCCGGCCCGGTCGAGCAGCAGCACCGAGCGGCCCTGGCGGGCCAGTTCGTGCGCGGCTGTGGCGCCGGCGGGGCCACCGCCGATCACCACCACGTCGAAGGTTTCTTCTGTGTTCATGACAGTTGCCTCGGGTTGGGGCCGACGGTGAAAGCGTCACCGGCGTGGGAGAAAGCGGGGGTGCGGGCCGCGGCTTTGGGCGCGGGTGCCGAGATGCGCCAGGCCAGCGCGGCCGAGAGCAGGAACAACAAGCCTTCGAGGGCGAAGACGGCCGCGTAGGCCGAGCCCGGCGTGGCGATGAGCCAGCGGGCCAGATCGCTGGCGCCTGTGCCCACCAGGCCGCCGAGGCCAAAAGCCACGGCCTGCGCTGCGCCCCACAGACCCATGCGCACACCCTCGCGCGCCTGCCGGCCCTCGCCGGCGAGCCGCATCATGGAGCCGATGGCGCCGATCGAAAAGGCCCCGTTGGCCAGGCCGAGTGCAAACACCGTGGCCTTGAGCGGGGCGCCATCGCCCTGCAGACCGGCCAGCGTGAGGCCAAACAGGGCCAGGGCGGAAGCAACGCAGCCACCGATGGTCCAGCCGCGCAGCGAGCCGATGCGGCCGAGCAATGGGTGCAGCGGAAAGCGCGCGGCCAGCGCGCCCGAGAACGCCACCAGCAGCATGCCGGCCAGCACGCCGCCGTGCTGCACACCCGAAAGCTGGGTGGAGGCGCCTGGGGTGTAGCCGAACACTGTGCCGGCAAAGGGCTCCAGGATCAGGTCTTGTGCGCTGTAGGCCAGCATGGAGACGAACACGAAGATGGTGAAGCGCCGCGCCACCGGCTCGCCCCAGACCTGGGCCAGCGCCTCCTGGAAGCGGGGTGCATCGCCGCTGGGGCGTGCGTAGCGGGCCTGCGCGCCCTCAAGCCCGCGCAGTGCCAGCAATGTCAGGGCAAACGCAGCCAGCGACACGCCCGCCGTCACGGCCAGCAGGCGTTCGGGCGAATAGGGCTCCAGCAGGTGGCCGGCCAGGCCCGCAGTGAGCGCGAAGCCGGCGATCATCATCATCCAGACCAGCGTGGCGGCGCCAGCGCGGCGCGTGGCCGGTACCCGCTTGGCCAGCATCACCAGCAGCGAGGTGCCACTGGCGCTCACACCCAGCCCCACCAGTGCAAAACCGAACACCGCCAGCGCGATGCCGGCGGCGCGATCCGAAGCCATCCAGACCGTGCCCAGCGCGGCAACCACACCGCCCACGCCCAGCACCGCCATGCCACCCACGATCCACGGCGTGCGCCGCCCGCCGACGTCCGAGCCGTGGCCCATGCGCGGGCGTGCGATCTGAACGAGGTAGTGCAAGGCAACCAGCATGCCCGGCAGCAGCGCGGGCAGGGCGAGTTCGACCACCATCACCCGGTTGAGGGTGGAGGTGGTGAGCACCACGATGGCACCCAGTGCCATCTGCACCAGGCCCAGTCGTGCGATGCTGCCCCAGCCAAAGGGCGTCATGGAGCAGCCCCCGTCATGGCGCGCAAGGCAAACGCACTGACCATCATTCCCGACACAAACAACGGCACACCGAAGCCGCTGTACCAGAGCGCGCGGGGCGTGGGGTCGGCGATGAAACGGCGCATCATGAAGCCTTGCGCCAACAGCAGGCCCGCCACACCGGCGGCGTGCCACGGCTGGCCCCAGGCCAGCAGCAGCGCAATCACCACCACCTGCGGCACCGCCATGAACCAGCAGGCCACGCGCGCGGCGCGGTCCACGCCGAGCTGCACCGGCAGCGATCGCACGCCCATCTGCCGGTCGCCGGCCACCGCCTTGAAATCGTTGAGCGTCATGATGCCGTGGGTGCCGGCGCTGTAGAGCGCGGCGAGCACCAGCGATTCACCGCCGGGCATGGCGCCGCCGGCCATCACGGCCGCACCGGTGATCCAGGCAATGCCTTCGTAGCTGATGCCGCAGGCCGCGTTGCCCCACCAGCCGTTCTCTTTCAGGCGCACCGGCGGCGCGCTGTAGGCCCAGGCCAGCAACAAACCGAGCGCGGCGGCACCAAAGCCCCAGGGCCCCAGCACCGTGGCGACGGCCAGGGACACCAGCGTCCAGGCGATGGCCAGGTACAGGCCCCACTGGCCCGGGATGCGGCCTGACGGGATCGGTCGCTGTGGTTCGTTGATGGCGTCCACGTGGCGGTCGTACCAGTCGTTCACCGCCTGGCTGGTGGCGCACACCAGCGGCCCGGCCAGCGCCACACCCACCACCGCCAGCAACCAGCGCCCGTCCATGGACACCCCGGAGGCCACCACCCCGCAGGCGAACGCCCACATGGGCGGAAACCAGGTGATGGGTTTGAAGAGCTCGGTGACAGCCGACAGGGCGGGGAGTTGCATGGCGAAGGTTGTACGCTTCGCATCGAAAAGTGTCAAAGAAAAATGACACTACAAGTGTCAATCAAGGGAAAACCCGGGTGAGCATGAGCCAGCACCAGCATTGCTCGGACGAAAAAAAACCGCCGGAGCGGCGGGTCTGTTCCAGGGGCAGCGAGGATCCGGCTCCGCCGGTCCCAGCTGCCGCCCCCCTCCCGCCGAAGGCGAGAGAGGGGGGAGCCGCAAAGCGGCGCGGGGGGTGCTTCTTCAGTGAGTGTCTTCGCTCAGGCCTTCAAGGATGCCGAAGCGGCGCAGCTTGATGTAGAGGCTCTGGCGCGAAAGTCCCAGCATTTCGGCGGCCGAGGCGCGGTTGTCGCCGGTGAGCTCCAGCGCGGCTTCAATGCACAGCTGTTCGATCAAGTCGGTGGTTTCGCGCACGATGTCCTTGAGCGGCAGCCGGCCGACCAGCTCGGTCATCTGGCTGGCCGAGCGCGGCAACTCTTTGCTCGCGCGGGTCTCGGTGCCCAGGCGCCGGCCGACGTCGCGGATGGTGAAGCCCAGGCAGCGCTGCGAACCCGCATTCACCGCCACGGCCGAGATTTCCACCTCGGAGGTGGAGCCGTATTCGCCGCGCAGTTGCGAAGCAAAGAGGCGCACGCTGCCGTGTTGACGCAGGTTGGTGAGCAGCACGCGGAAATCCACCCCGGTGCGGCCCAGCCATTTTTCAAGCACCTCACCACGGGCCTGGTCTTCGCTGCCCAGTTGGCCGAGTTCCAGAAAAGCCCGGTTGGCGCTCAGGATACGGCCATCGAGGTCGGTGACCACCAGCGCGTCGGGCGCGCTGTCCATCACCTGCAACAGCTGGCGTTTGCTGGCCGACAGGCTGGGCGCGGCCATGTCGGTGGGGCGGGTGAAGCGCAGCAGGAAGTGCAGGGTGTTTTCCTGGCGGAACTGGGAAGCCGCGACCACCATGTCCTGGTTGGAGTCGACCAGGCGGATCGTGCAAGGGTCGGCGCGTCCGCTGGCGCGCAGGCGGTCGAGCATGTCGCGCACGGCGATCTGGCTGGCCTCGTCCAGGCTGCTGAGCAGGGTCCAACCGGGCAGGCGGGACGGCTCGCCAAACAGTTCGTGGGCGGCGGGGTTGGCTTCTTCGAGCTTGTCGATCGAGCCTTCAAGAATGAGCACTGGCTCCGAGGCCATCTGGAACAGGAGGCGGTAGCGCGTTTCCACCTGGCGCAGGCGCCAGTAGTCGCGCTCCATGGACTGTTGGGCCGTGACCAGGCGCTGCTGCAGCGCTACCTGACCGCGCAGGTCGCGTCCAAAAGCCACGCGGTGCGACACCTCGTCGGCCTTGCCCTGGGTTTTGCGATGGACCGGCACCACCGAATACGACAAGGGCAAATCGGCCTGGCCGCTCATGGGGTGGTTCACGTGGCGCCAGCGGATGTTGTCGGCGCCGGGTTTGTCGCTCTGACCGAGCAGGTCTTCGATCTTGGGCTTGCTCTCGACCGTCACCGTCTGGGACCAGGGCTTGCCGATCCACTCCTGGCAGCCCAGACCCATCATGTCCTTGCCGATCAGGGCCAGGTCGCGAATCACGCCGTCGTTGTCGAGGATGAGAACCACATCGGCGGAGGCCGTCACCAGTTCCGCAGCAGCGTCGGCGTCCAGGCTGGCCAGGAACTGATCTGCCTTGTCAAACGGTCGGTGGACAAAGGCCTGTGACGCCTGCGACATGTTGGACTTTCGTGGTTCTAGCAAAATCACTATGGAGGTGAACGGGCATCAAACCTGACTTCGCGCGAGTCTGTCAGCCAGCAATTTTTCAGCCAGGGCCGGTGCAGAAGGACCATCGGTGATGATGGCATCGGCGGGGATCTGATGGCCGAACTCCGGGTGTAAACCAAAGATGGCGCCGCCGACAATTATAGAGACGCCGGTGTTGAGGCTCTTGCGGCGGACCTGGTCCAGCGCTTCGGTCAGCCGCTCGATGCCGGTCTCGCACGCCAGCGAGAAGCCCACGACGTCGTACCAGTCTTTCTGCACCATGGCCGGTGCGGCGTCCGATGCCACAAAACTGGTGACCACCTCCCAACCCGCACGGTGAAAGAACTCACCCACCAACGACAGTCCAAAGGTGTGCTGCTCACCGGGGCAGGGGATCAGCAGCACCCGCCGCGCCGAGGCCGTTGCGCCATTGCGGTCGAACTGGGCAAACGCTGCGCTGTTTTCGCGCAGCAGTTGTTGCAGCCGCCCCAGGGCCACCGTGACCTCGGTGAAGCTGCACAGGTCGCGTTCCCACAACTCGCCCAGGTAGCGGGCCACCGGGGCAAGCAGATCCAGGAACACCGACTCGGTGGCCACGCCACGGTCGCGCAGGGCCGCCACAAAGCCACGCAAGGCGGCGTCGTCTTCGTGCAGCACCATCTCGGCGAACGGGATCACGTCCTCGGGTGACACGTGCTGGCCCTCGGAGAGCGGCAGGGCCACGCCTTCTCGCGCGACCCGGTGCGCCAGCATCAGCCGCGGAATGATTTCGTACTCGACCGCCTTGGCCAGCAGCACCGAGCGAAGGCCGTCGTCGTTGGAGGCTTCCGGGGCATCCATGCGCAAAAGATCGTCGATGCCGGGCGCTCCCGACGGGGTGCAGGCAGATTCCGGCCAGCCATCGAGGCGTGGCGTGTCGAAGAGTTCTGCTTCAGGCGACGACGTTTGCCTGGAATATGAGCCCATGTGCCTGTCTCCTGGCGCTTTCGCGCGGTGCCGATCGCAGGGGCCACGGTGCTTGCCGGAGCGTTCTTACGAAATCAGAAATTGTGGGGTGCCGTTGCTCCTGGCGCAGAACACTGGGAAGCGTTGTACTGCGGTCAACCTGGAGCGTCAAAACATTTCGAAAGACTGTCCGGAAAACTTTACCGGGGCGACTGGTGAGTGTCAATTAAAAAATACGTCAAGTTAAGTTGACACAAACGACGGGAGCATCTAAATTGGGTCCAGCGAGATCCATGGAGACACCCCAGATGCACCCCGAACGCCAGCGGCCCCCCGGCCGTCCTCTGTACAGCCCCGAAGAACGGGTGCGGCGAGACGCCACGGTGTGGACGCTGGTGCAGGGCATTCTGGCGCCGGTGCAATTCCTGGTGTTTCTGGTCAGCCTTGGGCTGGTGCTGCGTTTCCTGGCCACGGGCGACGGCCAGACCGCCGCCACGGTGTCGGTGGTGGTCAAGACGCTGACGCTCTACACCATCATGGTCACGGGCTGCATCTGGGAAAAGGTGGTCTTCGGCCGCTACCTGTTTGCCCCGGCCTTTTACTGGGAAGACGTGTTCAGCATGCTCGTGCTGGCGCTGCACACGGCCTACCTTGTGGCGCTGTTCACTGGCGCGCTCGACGCCCGGGGCCTGGCCTGGCTGGCGCTGGCCGCCTACGCCACCTACATGGTCAACGCCGGCCAGTTCATCTACAAGTTGCGCATGGCGCGGCTCCAGGGCCCGGTGGGCACCGTGGCGGTGCAGGCATGAGCCCGGTCATCCCCATCCAGTCGGTTTCAAAAGGCTGCGCGGACGCGCCGGTCCTCAAGGAACGCGGCCAGCGCGAGGTGTTTTGCGGCCTCACCGGCATCATCTGGCTGCACCGCAAGATCCAGGACGCCTTCTTTCTGGTGGTCGGCTCGCGCACCTGTGCGCACCTGATCCAGTCCGCCGCCGGCGTGATGATCTTTGCCGAACCCCGTTTTGCCACCGCCATCATCGACGAGCGCGATCTGGCCGGCCTGGCCGACTGCAACGAAGAGCTGGACCGGGTGGTCACGCGGCTCATCGAGCGCCGGCCCGAGATCAAGCTGCTGTTTCTGGTGGGCTCCTGCCCGTCCGAGGTCATCAAGCTGGACCTGTCGCGCGCTGCCTCGCGTTTGTCCGGCCGGTTTTCCCCCGATGTGCGCGTGCTCAATTACTCGGGCAGCGGCATCGAAACCACCTTCACTCAGGGCGAAGACGCCTGCCTGGCCTCGCTGGTGCCGGTGCTGCCGCAGGCGGCGAGCAACGCACCCGCCTCGCTGATGGTGGTGGGCGCGTTGGCCGACGTGGTGGAAGACCAGTTCAGCCGCCTGTTCAAGCAACTGGGCATCGGGCCGGTGCGGTTTTTCCCGCCGCGCCAGGCCAACGAGATGCCTGCGGTGGGCCCCAACACGGTGTTTTTGCTGGCCCAGCCTTTCCTGGCCGACACGGCCGTGGCGCTGGAGGCGCGCGGTGCCACCCGGCTGCCGGCCCCGTTTCCGCTGGGCGTGGAGGGCACGACCGCCTGGTTGCAGGCGGCGGCCTCGGCCTTCGGCGTTGACGCAGCGACCTTCGAGGCGGCGATTGCCCCGGCCCGCGACCGCGCCACCGCCGCAGTGGCCCGCCAGCGCACGCAGCTGGCCGGCAAAAGCATCTTCTTCTTCCCCGATTCGCAGCTGGAGATTCCGCTGGCGCGCTTCCTCTCGCGCGAACTCGGCATGTCGCTTTCCGAGGTCGGCACTCCGTATTTGCACCGCCAGCACATGGCCGAGGAGCTGGCGCTGCTGCCCGAAGGCACGTTTCTGAGCGAAGGCCAGCACGTGGAAAACCAGCTCGACCGCTGCCGCGCTGCCCAGCCCGACATCGTGGTCTGTGGTCTCGGCCTGGCCAACCCGCTGGAGGCCGAGGGCCTGACCACCAAGTGGGCCATCGAACTCGTGTTCACCCCCATCCAGGGCTACGAGCAGGCGGCCGATCTGGCCGAGCTCTTCAGCCGACCGCTGGTGCGCCGCCTGCGCCTGGCCGCCTGATCCTTCAACGGCACCCCACCATGCAACTCACGCTCTGGACCTACGAAGGACCGCCCCATGTGGGGGCCATGCGCATTGCCACTGCAATGAAGGATGTGCATTACGTGCTGCACGCGCCGCAGGGCGACACCTATGCCGATCTGCTGTTCACCATGATCGAGCGCAACGCCAAGCGCCCGCCGGTGACCTACACCACCTTCCAGGCGCGCGACCTGGGTGGCGACACCGCCGAGCTGTTCAAGAACGCCGCGCGCGAAGCCTACGCGCGCTTCCAGCCGCAGGCCATGATGGTCGGTTCCTCGTGCACCGCCGAGTTGATTCAGGACGACCCGGGTGGCCTGTGCAAGGCGCTCGACCTGCCGGTGCCGGTGGTGGCGCTGGAGCTGCCGTCGTACCAGCGCAAGGAAAACTGGGGCGCCTCGGAAACCTTCTATCAGATGGTGCGCAACCTGGCCGACACCACGGTGCGCCGCGCTCCGCGGGAAGCTGGTCAGCGCGCCCGCTGCAACATCCTCGGCCCGGCCGCGCTGGGCTTTCGCCACCGCGACGACCTGCGCGAGATCACCGGCCTGCTCACCGAGATGGGCATCGACATCAACGTGACCGCGCCGCTGGGCGCCTCACCCGCCGACATGGCCCGCCTGGGCGATGCCGATTTCAACGTGGTGCTCTACCCCGAGATCGCCAATGTGGCGGCCGGCTGGCTCAAACGCACCTTCGGCCAACCATCGACCAAGGTCGTGCCCATCGGTTCGGGCGCCACGCGCGACTTCATTCATGAGGTCGCCGAGCTGGCCGGTGTGGATCCCACCGCCGTGCTGGCCAACGCCGAAGCCCGCGCACCGTGGTACGCCAAATCGGTCGACTCCACCTACCTCACGAGCAAGCGCGTCTTTGTGTTCGGCGACGCCACCCACGTGGTGGCCGCCGCGCGCATTGCAGCGCAGGAGATGGGTTTCACCGTGGTCGGCCTGGGCACCTACAGCCGCGAATTTGCCCGCGAAGTGCGTGAGGCTGCTGCGCTTTACGGCGTGGAGGCGCTCATCAGCGACGACTATCTGGAAGTGGAAGCGCGCATCGCCGAGCTGCAGCCCGAGTTGGTGCTGGGCTCGCAGATGGAACGCCACATCGCCAAGCGCCTGGGCGTGCCCTGCGCGGTGATCTCGGCCCCGGTGCACGTGCAGGATTTCCCCGCGCGCTACTCCCCGCAGATGGGTTTTGAAGGCGCCAACGTGCTGTTCGACACCTGGGTGCATCCGCTCATGATGGGTCTGGAAGAACACCTGATCGGCATGTTCCGTGGCGACGCCGAGTTCCACGAAGACGCAGCGCCGTCGCACCTGGGCGGTGCCGTCACACCCAAGGCTGTGGTGGCGCCCGTCGCAACGGTGGAGCAGGCGGCGGCCAACGAAACCCTCACGCCGCAAGAGGCGACCTGGGGTCTGGACGCGGAGAAGGAGCTGCGAAAGATTCCCTTCTTCGTTCGCGGCAAGGCCCGGCGCAACACCGAGCGTTTCGCCATCGACCGAGGGGTCTCGCTGATCACCGTGGAGACGCTGTATGACGCCAAGGCTCACTATGGGCGCTAAGACCCCGCTGGCAGGCACACAGCTGCCCGTGCGGCTGGTGGTGGTGACCATGGACACGCACCTGGCCGGTGCCGTGGAGCGCGCACAGCGCATCCTGAAGAACGAGATTCCCGGGCTCACGATCAGCCTGCACGCGGCGTCCGAATACGCGGGCAACGATGTGGCCATCGAACGCTGCATCGAGGACATTGACCGCGCCGACATCGTGATCGCCGGCATGCTGTTCATGGAAGACCACTTCCTGCCCATCCTGCCGGCGCTGCAGGCGCGGCGCGACCGGTGCGACGCCATGATCTGCATGGCCTCGGCCGCCGAGGTGGTCAAGCTCACGCGGCTGGGCAACTTCGACATGGCCAAGCCCGCCAGCGGCCCCATGGCCATGCTCAAGAAGTTGCGCGGCAACAAGGAGAAGGCGGCCACCGGGGGGGCTGCGCAAATGAAGATGCTGCGGCGCATTCCGCAGCTGCTGCGCTTTGTGCCCGGCACCGCGCAGGACGTGCGCGCGTACTTCATGACGCTGCAGTACTGGCTGGGCGGATCCGACGAAAACATCCTGAACCTGGTGCGCCATGTGGTGAACCGCGGCGCCGACGGCGAGCGCAAGGCCATGCGCTCGCTGGTCAAGGCGCAACCACCCATCGAATACCCCGAGGTCGGCGTGTACCACCCGCGCATGGCCGGTCGCCTGGCCGACAAGGTCTCGGCCTTGCCGCTGCCGGCCGTGCGCCCGACCGTGGGCACCGTGGGTGTGCTGGTGCTGCGCTCGTATTTGCTCTCGGGCAATTCGGCGCATTACGACGGCGCGATTGCCGCGCTGGAGGCGCGTGGCCTGCGCGTCATTCCCGCGTTTGCCGCCGGCCTCGACGCCCGCCCGGCGATTGAAGAATTTTTCATCGAAGACGGCCACTGCACCGTGGACGCCGTGGTTTCGCTCACCGGCTTCTCGCTGGTGGGTGGCCCGGCCTACAACGACGCCAAGGCGGCCGAAGACATCTTGGCCCGGCTGGACGTGCCCTACGTGGCCGCACACCCGGTGGAGTTCCAGAACCTCGCGCAGTGGGGCGGCTCCGAGCGCGGCCTGCTGCCGGTGGAGAGCACCATCATGGTCGCCATCCCCGAGCTCGACGGCGCCACCAGCCCCATCGTGTTCGGTGGCCGTGCCGGTCCGGTGGGCGTGGCCTGCACCGGCTGCCACCACGCCTGCACCTTCCGCGAGAGCGACAGCGCACAGGACATGCAGTCGTGCCCCGAGCGCGCCGTGATGCTGGCCGCGCGGGTGTCGCGCCTGGTGGGCCTGCGCCGCAGCGAGCGCGCCCAGCGCCGCGTGGCCGTGGTCATCTTCAACTTCCCGCCCAACGCCGGCAACGTGGGCAGTGCGGCCTACCTGTCGGTGTTCGAGTCGATGTTCCACACGCTCACCGCCATGAAGGCGAAGGGCTACACGGTGGACATGCCCGAGAGCGTGGACGCGCTGCGCAACGGCGTGCTGCAGGGCAACGCCGCGCTGCACGGAGCCGATGCCAACGTGCACACCCTCATCAGCGCCGACGACCATGTGAAACGCGAGCGCTGGCTCAGTGAAATCGAAGCGCAGTGGGGCCCAGCCCCCGGCAAACAGTTGAGCAACGGCAGCGACATCCTCGTGCTGGGCAAACAGTTCGGCAACGTGCTGGTGGCGGTGCAGCCTTCGTTTGGCTACGAGGGCGACCCGATGCGCCTGCTGTTCGAAAAAGGCCTGTCGCCCACGCATGCGTTCTCGGCCTTTTACCGCTACCTGCGCGAAGACTTCGCCGCCCACGCCGTGCTGCACTTCGGCACCCACGGTGCGCTCGAATTCATGCCCGGCAAACAGAGCGGCATGTCGGGCAGCTGCTGGCCCGACCGCCTCATCGGCGACCTGCCCAACATCTACCTCTACGCGTCCAACAACCCCAGCGAAGGCGCGATTGCCAAGCGCCGCTCGGGCGCCACGCTCATCAGCTACCTCACGCCACCGGTGTCGCAAGCGGGTCTGTACAAAGGGCTGATCGATCTGAAGGAAGCCATCGAACGCTGGCGAGGTCTGGAACCCGGCTCGCGCGAACGCGTGGAGTGCGTGGCGATGTTGCAGGCCCAGGCCGCTGCGCTCGATCTGGTGGACATCGAGCCGGTGTGGAGGACCGAGCCCCACGGCGACGCCGACGGCCAGGTCTTCCGGCTGGCGCAGCAGGTGCTGGAGCTCGAATACACGTTGATTCCCTGCGGCCTCCACGTGGCCGGCCGCGCGCCCAGCGAAGCCGAGTGTGTGGACATGCTGCTCGCCATGAGCGAAGCCTGGGAAGGCCAGCGCCCCAACCGCGCTGCGGTCCGCGGCCTGGTCGACGGCCTCACGGCGGAGCAGGCCATGAAGGCCGGCGAGATGCACAGCGACGACGCCACCGTGTTGGCCATGCGCGGTCTGGCCGATGCCGGCCGCCTGCTCGCCAAAGACACCGAAGTTCCCGCCATGCTGCGCGCGCTGGATGGCCGCTACATCCGCCCGGCGCCCGGCGGCGACCTGCTGCGCACGCCCGAGGTGCTGCCCACCGGGCGCAACCTGCACGGCTTCGACCCGTTCCGCATTCCAAGCGCCTTCGCCGTGAAGGACGGCGCCGAACAGGCCCAGCGCCTGCTCGATCGCCACATGCAGGAATCGAACGCCTTGCCCGAGTCGGTGGCCATGGTGCTCTGGGGCAGTGACAACCTGAAGAACGAGGGTGCACCGATTGCCCAGGCCATGGCGCTCATGGGCGCGCTGCCGCGCTTTGAC
>JAJNQE010000003.1 GCA_021154985.1 Hydrogenophaga sp. | reverse complement strand
GCCACGGGGCACGCGCTGTGCTGGCACCACCCGGGCCTCTGGTCACTGTTGCCCGAGAAGGTGTCACCCTCGCTCGAAGTGCCCGAGTGGCCTCAGTTCATGCGGGGCTGCGTGAAGTACCGCCAGTCGCTGGACGATCAGTTGCCAGCAGCGACGCGAACAAGCGACGAGTTCAAGGGCTGAGCCTTTTCAGGTGCCTCGTTCGGCAGCAGCGGGACCACGAAGTGGCTTGTCGCTGGCAAGCCACGCCAGCGCAAACGTTCGCCCACCGCGAGGCTGCGGGCTTTCGGCTCGGCTGCCTGTGCCTCGGTGGCGCTGGCGCGCAGCAGGGTGAAGCGCATCTGCGTGTCGCCGCGCGTGAGCGTGATGTCCGCGCGCGGCCAGTGCAAAGGCAGGCACGGTGTGAAGAAGAGTTCTTCGGCTTCCTGGTGCAGACCGAACAGGGACTCGACCACCGCGCGGTGCAGCCAGCCGGCCGCACCGGTGTACCAGCTCCAGCCGCCGCGCCCCACGTAGGGCGGTTCGCTGTACACGTCGGCGGCCATCGCATAAGGCTCCACACCGTAGACGGCGCCGCGCTGTGGGTGCGCGGCACGGTGCGCGGGGCTCAGGTAGGTGAAGTAGCGGTACGGCGTGTCCTGCGCAGCCGCGTCGCCGCGCTGCGCGAGCATGGCCGAGGCCATGAGCGCCCACACGCCGGCGTGCGAGTACTGCCCGCCGTTCTCGCGCACGCCGCCCGGGTAGGCCTGGATGTAGCCGGCACTCGGCTGCGCATGCGCCAACGGCGGTGTGAGCAGGCGCAGCAGGCCCGCGTCGGGGTCGACCAGCTCGGTTTCCACGGCGTGCATCGCAGCGACCTGGCGCTCGGGTGACGCCTCACCGGAGATCACCGACCAGGCCTGCGCAATCAGGTCGATGCGCGCTTCGCTCTGCGTGTGGGAGCCGAGCACGCTGCCGTCGTCGAAAAACGCACGGCGGAACCAGGCGCCGTCCCAGGCCGGCCCTTGCAGGGCTTCGCGCCAGCCGGCTAGGGCCGCTTCCCAGTGCCGGGCGCGCGACGTTTCGCCGCGCTGTTGGGCGAGCGTGATCCACTCGGGCACGATCGCGCACAGGAACCACGCCAGCCACACCGACTCGCCCTTGCCTTCGTGGCCAACGCGGTTCATGCCGTCGTTCCAGTCGCCGCCGCCCATCAGGGGCAGGCCGTGCACGCCGGTGCGCAGGCTGTGGTCGATGGCGCGCGCGGCGTGTTCGTACACCGGCGCGGTGTGCACGCTCACGGCGGGCGAGGCGTACACGTCTTCCTGGCCTTCGGGGATGGGCGGCGCGTCCAGGAACGGCACGCGCTCGTCGAGCACGGTGGCGTCGCCCGTGGCGCGCAGGTAGTGCGAGCAGGCGAACGGGAGCCACAGCAGGTCGTCCGACATGTGGGTGCGCACGCCGGCACCGCCCGGCATGTGCCACCAGTGCTGCACGTCGCCGGCCTTGAACTGGCGCGAGGCGCACAGCAGCAGTTGCGCGCGCAACCAGCCGGGTTCGGCCCAGGCCAGGGCCATCGCGTCCTGCAACTGATCACGAAAGCCGGTGGCGCCACCCGCCTGGTAGAAGGCGGCCTTGGCCCACAGGCGGGACGACACGGTCTGGTACAGCAGCCAGTGGTTGGTGAGCGCGTCCAGCAGCGGGTCGGGCGTGCTCACGCGGGTGGCGCCGAGCAGTTTGGCCCAGCGCGCTTGCGTGGCCTGCTCGCGCGTCTGGGCCGACACCGTGCTGGCTTCCTGCATGAGCGCCCGAGCGGCGTCCGCGCTGCCGGCGTGGCCGATCAGGTACACCTGCTCCAGCGTGGCGCCTGGGCGCAAGGTGAGCGTGCGCGAGAACGCGGCGCACGGGTCCAGCCCCGCGCCGCTGCGTTGGCCCAGGTGGCGCGGCAACACGGGGCGGCCTTCGGCGTCGAAGAACGCGCGGCGGTCGCAACCCCAGTCCAGCCCTTCGCTGTGGTGCGCGATGTCGGTGTCGCCTTCGCAGAAGAAGGCGGTGCTGCCGCCAAAACCGCTGCCCAGCTCGGTCTGCGTGCACAACAGGCCCAGCATCTGTTCGGCGAGCGGGTCGACGAAGGCGTGTGAGGTCAGCAGCGTGGCGCGGTCGGCGCGGCGTTCGCCCATGACCCACTCCACCATGCCGGTGAGGCGCAGGTGTTCCTTGCGTTGGCCTTCGTTGGTGAGCACGACGCGCACCTGTTTGACGGCGCTCTCGGTGTCCACGCACCAGCGGATGGAGACGGCCACCGCGCCGTGGCGGAGTTCGATGGTGGTGTGGCCCTGGCCGTGTTCGACGCGGTAGTCCGAATTGGCGCTGCCCCAGGCCGAGGGGAACAGCGTCCAGGCTTCGCGGGTGCGCCGGTCCTGCAGCCAGAACCACTCGCCGGGCGGGTCGGCCACCGGGTCGTTCGCCCAGGCGGTGAGCTGGTGCATGCGGCTGTTGAGCGCCCAGGTGTGGCCGCCGCCCGCTTCGGACACCAGCGTGCCGAAGCCGGGATTGGCGAGCACGTTGATCCACGGCTTGGGCGGGCGATGCCCCGGGTCGGCATGGAACGCAAAGCCCGCACCGTCGCGCACGAAGGCGCCGCGCACGGCCGAGGGGGCGGTGAGCGCGAGGTGTGGGGGCAGCGGGCTGGCGGCGCGGGCGCGTTCGATTTCTTCTTCGCTGCGTTCGTGGCGCGCGCACCAGTCGCGCACCTGGTGCAGCAGCGGTTGGCCATCGGCCTCCAGGCTCACGCGCGCGAGGCCGTCGAGCGTGTCGATCTGTTCGGTGGACAAGGCATCGGCGCGCAACAGGTACAGGCCCGTCACGGCCGCGCCGGTGCGGTGGCCCTGTTCCTGGCTGTGTTGCTCTTGCAGCAGCACGAGTTCGCGCTGCAAGGGCATGTCGTACGAATGGGCTTCGCGGCTGAGCACGATCACGTCGCAGGCCACACCGGCGCGCGACCACTCGCGCAGCAGGATCGCGAGCAGGCGCAACAGGCTCAGCCCTTGTGCGACGCCGGCGCGCACGAGCACGATGGGCCGGTCGCCCGAGATGCCGAGGGGCCACAGCGCGCGCCGGTTGGTGGGCGGCGGCGGGTCGGCGTGGGGCGGGTCCACGCGCGGCAGCGTCAGCACCAGCGCGGTGGTCATGGCGTGCAGCGCGGGCAGGTAGTCGCCACGCGGCCGCAGCGCGCCCGAGGGAATGCCCGCCAGCGTGGCCGACATCGCCGAGGCGCGTTCGACATGGCTGGGCTCGCGGTACTTGTCGATCACCGCGAGCAGCGTGGCCGCGGACACGCTGGCCGCCGTGGCAAAGGTGACGCTGGCTTGCGCGCCCGGCGCGAGCCGGATCGTCACACCCAAAGCGGCCACCGGGTCCAGCCCGGTGTCGAGCGCGGTGGCCACGGTGGGCACGGGTTGCAGCGTGGCCAGGGGTTGGCTGGCGGTGTGGTTGCGGCCCAGCCAGTGCAGGCGGTCGGTCTGGCAGCGCAGGCCTTGCACGTCGCCTTGCGCGCTGGCCACGAAATGCGCGGCAAACAGCGCCGCATGGGGGCCGGCTTCCGAAGCCAGGCGCGGCTTGCGCTCGAAGCGCAGCGCCTGTTTGTCGGGCAGCCAGTCGGCCGTGACGAACAGGTTGGAGAACACCGGGTGCGATTCGTCGGCCGCGGCGCTGGCCAGCGTGATGTCGAGCGCGGAGATCAGTTCGAGTTCGATCGGCTCCTCGCCGAGGTTGACGAGTTCGACCTTGCGCAGCTCGATGTCGTCTTCCGGGCTGACCCACACCGTGGTGTGGACGTTGAGTTCGGGCCACGCGGCGTCGAAACACACGCGGTCGTTGTGGAAGCGGCTCTGGTAGGTGGCAGCCGGATCGGGCGCGGGGTGGCTGGTGATGGAAGACGGGGCCCCTGCCCGGTCGGTGCGCACGTAGATGAAGCTGCCGTGCGTGTCGCGCAGCGCATCGTCGCGCCAACGGCCGATCAGCGTCTGCCCCCAGCGGCTCCAGCCCGCGCCGTTGGGTCGCAGCGTGACGCTGTAGCGCCCGTTGGAGAGCAGGTGCGTGGGTTCCAGCGCCTGCGCGCCGGGCGTGAGCACGCGCACCGGGTTGGGCTCGCGCAACACGGCGGCCGGCCCCTTGCGCCGCGACTCGGGCAGGCGCTGCAGTTGGCGCGGCGCCTGTTCGTGCAACAGGCCGGCCACGGCTTGCAGCCGAGCGTCGGCCATGCCCCAGCGCTGCACCAGGCCGCCGTGCAGCACATTGGTGAGCGAAGCGATGCTCATGCCCTGGTGGTGGGCCATGAAGGTGTGCACCAGCTGGAAGGCGCTGCCGTCGACCTGGCGCGATGCGGTGAAGTCCACCGCTTCGACCATGCCGTAGTGGCCGCGCGCGCCGAGGGCCTCGAGCGCGCGCAGGTTCTCGCAGGCCATGCGCGGGTCGATGCTGGCGGCCAGCGCGGTGGCATAGGGCGCGATCACGCGCTCGGCTTCGGGCGTGCGGCGCAAGGCCAGGCGCGGCACGCCTTGCGGGGCGTACTGGTAGGCCAGGGTGTGGTCGCGGCCGGCGTAGGCGCTCTCGGACATGCCCCAGGGCATGTGCAGGTGGCGCACGAAATAGCGCTGTTCGCGCAGCGCCGACGCGCCGGCTTCGCGCAAGGCGCTGCCCTGGGGTTCGTCGGCCAGCAGCGTGGGCATGAGGTACTCGAACATCGAGCCCGACCAGGAACTGAGCGCCGCGTGCCACGCGCTGGCGAAGAAGGGTCGGCCCAGGGCGGCCCAATGGCGCGGTGGCACATCGCCCTTGGCAATGGCCAGCAGGCTGGTGGAGCGTGACTCGGACGCGAGCAGGTCGTACATCGACGTGTCCAGCCGTTGCGCGTCGACGTTGAAGCCGATGTGCAGCAGGTGGCGCCGTGGGTGGTAGAGAAAACGGAAGTCGGCGGACCAGGCCAGCGCCTGCATGGCCTGCGCCGCGGCGCGCAGGCGCTGCGCGGCGGACGCGCCCTGCTCTGCCTTGTGCGCGGCGCGGTCCATCGCGGCCTGTTGGTGGGTGGTGAGGTGGTCGCTCAGCAGCCACAGCAACTGCTCGCGCGCGCCGGCGTGCAGGGTCGACATGCTGGCGTGGCGCGGCACGGCCAGGGCATCGAGTTCGAGGGCCATCGCTTGCAACAGCGCCGGCGTCGGCGGCTTGTCGGGCTCGGCCGCGTGTTCGGGCCAGAGCTGGCCGAGAGCCAGGGTGTGCAGCGGCCGGTGCAACAGGCTTTCGAAGCGGCCGAGCCAGGGTTGCAGGCGCGCGAGCGAGGCGTCGATGGCGCTCTCGGCGGGCTGTGGCGCGTGCGGGTCGGCGGCCAGCTCCAGGCAGGCCTGCGCCACGGCGAGCAGGTGCACGCTGAAGTTGCCGCTGTCGACGGTGGACACGTAGCGCGGCGGCAAGGGATGCAGGGTGGTGGTGTCGTACCAGTTCAGGAAGTGGCCGCGGTGGCGCTCCATCTGGTGCAGGGTGCCCAGCGTGGCGTCGAGCCGCGCGAGCAGGCCTTCGGTGCCGATCCAGCCAAAGCGTCGCGCGCACATCGCGCTGAGCAGGTAGAGACCGATGTTGGTGGGCGAGGTGCGGTGCGCCACGGCGTCGATGGGCACGGTCTGCAGGTTGTCGGGCGGCAGGTGGTGGTTGTGCGCGTCCACGCAGCGTTCGAACAGGCGCCAGGTGTCGCGCGCCACACCCGAGAGCAGCACCGCGTCGGCCGGGCGCAGCGCGTGGCGCTCGCGCGGCGTCCAGGGGCGGTGCACGAGCCACACGCACAGAGGCGCGGCGGCCCACGCGGTGAGCACGGCCAGCGTCAGCGGGTCGGTGTCGGGTTGCAGCCACCACACGCCGAGCAACACCACCAGCGCCAGCAACGGTCCGGCGCGGTGGCGCTGCAGCGTGGCGCGAAGGCCGGTGCCCAGCCCGGTCTGCGCGGCTTCGGCGGTGGTCCATTCGAGCAGGTGGCGCCGGCTCACGGCCAGGCGGTGCACGGTGCGCACGATCGCGTCGAGCGCGCCCATGGCCTGGCGTGGCAACAAGAGCAGGTGCCAGAGGGCACCGGCTGCCGTGCGCAGCAGGTCGCGCACGGTGCTCACGATGAAGCGCTGACCCACGTGGTGCCAGTGCCGTGGCATGCCACCCGCCACCGCGCCCATGAGCGGGCCAGCGGCTTGCGCGGCCACCGCCAGCAGCAAGGCCACCGGCAGGCTCACCGCGGCGTGCGCCATGGACAGCACCACCAACGCCAGCGACGCCGGCGCCACCAGCGAGCGGCGCAGGTTGTCGGCCAGCTTCCAGCGGTTGATGGCGCCCAGCGGCCACTCGCGCCGGCCGACCAGAAACGGCCAGAGCTGCCAGTCGCCCCGGATCCAGCGGTGCAGGCGCGCGGCGGCGGCGTCGGCGTGTTCGGGCTCCGCTTCGATCAGGGTCACGTCGGTCACCACGGCGCAGCGCACCAGCGCGCCTTCGATCAGGTCGTGGCTGAGCACGCGCTCGGGCGGCAGGCGTGAGCCGAGCACGGCGTGCAGCGTGGCCACGTGCAGCAGGCCTTTGCCGGTGAAGCTGCCTTCGTGGAACAGGTCCTGGTAGACGTCGGAGGTCATGGCGCTGTAGGGGTCGAGCCCACGCTGGCCACCGCCCAGCCATTGCCAGCCGCTGAGCTGGCCCGCGTCGGGCAGCGGCGCCACCAGGCGCGGCTGGAAGATGCCGTAGCCGCGCACCACGCGCCGGCCGTCTTCGCTCAGCTCGGGCCGGTGCTGCGGGTGCTCGGCCACGCCCACCAGCGTGCGCAGGCTGCCGGGGGGCAGGCGCGTGTCGCTGTCGAGCGTGAACACGTAGCGCGTGTGGGGCACCATTTGCGAGAGCGCGCCCAGATCGAAGAAGGCGGAAGCGTCGCCGGTGGCCATCGCGGCCATCAGTTGCTCGAGCTTGCCGCGCTTGCGCTCCCAGCCCAGCCACTGGCCTTGCGTCTCGCACCAGCGGCGCGCGCGGTGCAGCAACAGGAAGCGAGGGGGCTGGCCCTCTGGCACGGGGTGTTCGAGGTTGAGCGCCTCCAGTGCGGCGCGCGCGTGGGACAGCCGCTCACAGTCCTCAGGCGTGTGGGCGGTGGGCGCATCGGGCCAGTCGCTCAACAGCGCGAACTGAGCGCAGGGCTCGGGATTGGCCAGGTAGTGCAGATGCAAGCGGTGCACCAGCGCGGCGATGCTGGCCGCGCTGGTGAGCAGCGCGGGCACCACCACCATCACCTGCGCGGCGGGCGGAATGCCCTCGGCCAGCAGCAGGCGCGGCAGGTGGGTGGGTTTGACCGATTCGCTCACCAGGCGGTTGACCAGCGCCACCACCATTTCGCACGCGGGCCACCACATCAGGACCGCGGCCAGCACGGTGAGCGCCAGGCCCCGCGGTGCCACGTCACCTGTGTGCCCGAGCAGCCAGGCCACCAGCGCCACGCTGCCGCACAACACCACGCCGAGGTACAGCACGGTGGCCATCGCCACGCCACTGGGCCGCCAGCGGCCCGCCACGCCCGGCTTGAGGCCGATCGCATGGCGCAGCGCCGTGCTGCCACTGCCGCTGACCCAGTGCGCGGACAGCCGCTCTTTGCCGGTGCCAGTGGTCATGGCCTGCAACAGCGCCTGCGCCACCGTGGATTCGCTCTCGCCGCTGAGCGTCGCGAGACGCTCGATGCTGTGCAGCGTGGTGGTGCGCGTGGCGTCGTCTTCTGCTTCGAACACGGTCGAGCCGAGCATCACCTGCGTGGAGCGGCTGCAGCGCGCCACCATGGCGGCCCAGTCGGCGGTGCCGATCAGCCGCAGCGCGGTGACGGCGTTGCCCAGGCTCATCTGGTCGGCCGCTTGCGAGGCGTGCAGCTGCATCTGCAATGCCACCGCGTCGGGCACGGCGTTCTGCAGCCAGACCAGCATGTCGGCCAGGTTGGTGTTGTTGGCCGTGGGCCGGGCCGCGTGCAGGCTTTGCGCGAGCTGGGCGAGGAACACGCCGTCCACGCCACGCTGCTCCATCACCACCAGCAGTTCATCGGCCAGGGCGGGTGTGAAGGTGGCGATGCGCTGCGCGCACAGGCTGGCCAGATCGCGCGCGGCCTTGTGGCTGACCACGCGGTCGGCCAGGCGCCGCAGGTTTTCCACCAGCACCACGCGCAAGGTGGTGGGCAGCGCCCAGAGTTCGCCCAGGCGGAGTTCGCGCACGTCCTGGTAGGCCTCCAGGATGTGGTGCAGCAAGGCTTCGTCGAACGCGCTGTCGGTGTGCGCCACGAAGGCCCAGGCGATGCCGTAGATGCGCGGCAGGCCCACCAGCGGCGGCTCCTGCAGGACCGGCAGGGAGCGGTAGTAGCGCCCGGGCAGGCCATGCCGGATTTCCTGCAGCTGGCCTTCGATGAGGTGAAAGTTGTCGAGCAGCCAGGCGGCGGCGGGGCTGGGATCGTGGTCGTCGGTGTGGGCCGCGATGTGCCCGTAGGACGCCTTCAGCGAACGGATGTTGTCTTGCAGCCGGGGGTAGAACGTGGCCTGCCGGAACGGCGCCTTGCCGGCGCGGTGCGTGGAGGCCAGACTGCGGGCGTGCTGCTCGAAGCGGTCACGGCCAAACACCTCCGAGCGGATCGGCTCCAGGGTGGAGCCCAGAGCGGGGTCGAGGGTGCGCGCGATCTCCCGAGGAACCCACGCCCAGGTCCCTCGTTGCAAGGACGTGACCACGCGCCTAGAGCGCCAGCACCGATGCCCCGACCAGCAAAGTCACGACCACCACGGCGGTCACGAAACGGCCAGCCAGAACACCCTGCAACTCGTCGGATGCGGTCTGCACCCCTCGCCATCGGCCCCGCAGGGTGCCGCACTGGTTCAGGTGGTCGGCCAGCGCCACGCGCTCCAGCGCGGACACATCGGCCGGGTCGCCCAACGAGGACGTGTCCCAATTGGGTTCAGAACAAAGAGAAGTCTTCATGGCGGTTCCTGGTTCGGGGGCAATGAGGCCAGGAGGGTCTTTGCAGACCCTGAGCGCTGGTGCGTGGACGTAGCAAGGTACGCCGATGCGTACGCTCTCACCGTGCGCTGCCGAACAGACCGGCGATGAACAGCTCTTTAAAAACCGGCGGCTACCGCCGATCGGGTGGCGTCAGGCACTGCGCCGATAAAACGCCAGCGACCCCGCCAGCGCCAGCAGCGCCCCGCCACACACCCGGTCCAGCCACAGCACGCCGTTGGCGCGCAAGCGGCGAATGGCCTGCGCGCCGGCCGCGGCGTAGCTCAGCATCATTGTGAAATCGATGGCGGCGAAGGTGATGGCCAGTGCCACGTACTGCGGCCACTGCGGTTCGGCCGGGTTGATGAACTGCGGCAGGAAGGCCGAGACGAACAGGTAGCCCTTGGGGTTGGTGACAGCCACCAGGAAACTGCGCAGAAAGATCGCCCGGCGCGTGGGCGCACCGGCAACGGCCTCGCCCTCCGCCGGCAGCGCCAGC